>MFZK01000014.1:45882-167761 GCA_001789395.1 Candidatus Roizmanbacteria bacterium RIFCSPHIGHO2_02_FULL_37_13b
ATAGAAGATTTAATGAAAGCTGTTGATGATTACATACCTGAACCAGCACGAGATGTCGATAAGCCGTTTTTGATGCCAATCGAAGATATATTTACTATTCAAGGGAGAGGAACGGTTGTTACAGGCCGTGTTTCACGAGGTATATTGAAAGTGAATGAAGAAGTAGAAATTGTGGGATTAAAAGATACTCAAAAGACTGTTGTAACCGGTGTTGAAATGTTTAAGAAATTACTAGATGAGGCTCGTGCCGGTGATAACGTCGGACTGCTTCTTCGAGGTATAGAGAAAGACAAAGTTTTAAGAGGTCAGGTTATCGCAAAGCCAGGTACAGTGACTCCTCATACAGAATTTGATGCAGAAATTTATGTACTAACTAAAGAAGAGGGTGGCCGACACAGTCCTTTTTTCAAAGGTTATCGTCCACAATTTTACATTAGAACAACAGATGTGACTGGTGAAGTCGCGCTTCCGGCGGGAGTGGAAATGGTAATGCCGGGTGACAATGTGAAAGTTCAGGCAAAGTTGATTTATCCAGTAGCTTTGGAAGAAGGTCTCAAATTTGCCATCCGTGAAGGGGGGCATACCGTCGGAGCTGGAGTAGTGACTAAAGTTATTAAATAATCGGATTATTTTTTAAGTATCGCTCTTTTATAATCATGCCAAAAGGAAGGATTCGTATAAGATTGAAGTCGTTCGATCATCGATTGATAGACGAAACCTGTCAGAAACTCGTTGATACTGCGACGAAGACAGGAGCTTCTTTTATTGGGCCAATTCCATTACCGACAAGGATTGAACACTTCACGGTTAACCGTTCATCATTTGTCGATAAAGATAGTCGAGAGCATTTTGGCATGAAAACGCATAAAAGACTACTAGACATAGTTAATCCTACAAATCAAACGATTGATTCTTTGATGCATTTGGATCTTCCGGCAGGTATCAGCGTCGAAATAAAGATGTAATTTTCCTTCCTTCTGTAAAAATAATTATTCCGCAAGCATAGATAAAAGCCATAAAAATCTGCTCGAAGTTTAACGGGTAACTGTGAAACACTCTCTGAAAGAAAGGTAAATAAAGTATTAAAGGATGGATGAGTAATGGTAATGCTATAGCGGCCAGAAGGATTGTTTTCTTAAGACTTTTTAGATGTGATATTATCAGTGTTTGATATAACCACAGGTCTACTAATATAAACGGTTGTAAAAAAATTAATGTGGTGAAAGCCATAGTCTGAGCTATGGAAAGATTTTGACTCCTTAAGCCAATCATAAATGAAATTACGACAAACAAACTACCAATCAATCCAAATCCGATGATATAACGGAAATCACTGATGTTGATAATACTCTCTGCATGATTCCATTTGAGTTTGGATTGATGTTTACTTTGCGGAGTGAAGGCCAAAGACAGGGCAGGCAAGCCATCAGTGACCAAATTAATATACAAAATTTGTAAGGCGGTTAAGATAGGCGGAATTCCAATAATCGCTGAGAAAATTACAGCAAATACTTCTGCGGTATTTGTGGTTAATAAATAAATGACGGAGTTTTTTATGTGGTGATAAATTGATCTGCCTTCTTCAATCGCGCTTATTAGTGTTGCAAAATTATCATCGGTGAGGACGATATCGGCGACATCTTTGCTGACATCGGTTCCGCTTAAGCCCATTGCAATACCGATATCAGCTTGTTTTAATGCTAAAGCATCATTTATTCCATCTCCGGTCACAGCAACAGATTCACCTAAGCTTTGAAGTATTTTAACCAATCGATATTTGTGATACGGAGTCGTCCGGGCAAAAATTTTGACCTTTCCTATGATCTTTGAAAGTGCATCGTCAGAGTAGCTATCAAGTTGTTCACCAGTTATAACATCTTCATTTTCTTTAATGATGCCAGCATCAATGCCTATTTTTGCTGCGGTAAATTCATTATCACCGGTTATCATCAAAACCTTGATGCCGGAATCAAGAGCCGCCTTGACAGCAAATTGAATTCCTGATCTAAGGGGGTCAGAAATAGCGACAAAACCTAAAAAAATTTGATCTTGGTGTATGTTGCCTTTAAGACTATTTTTATAGGAAAAAGCTAAAGTTCGATAGCCTGTTCTTGCAAGACTTTTTACCTGGTCGATAATTTGTTTACGATCCATAGTCTTTAATTTCATATTTCGTGAATTATTGAGCCAGTGAGTGCATGAGTTAATTACTGATTCCGGAGCGCCTTTGGTAAATACATAACCATCTTTATTATTTTTTACCATTACCGACATAGACTTTTTGACTGAATCAAATGCGGCTTCATCTATAATTTGCCAAGATTTTCGGACTTGATCGATATCCATCCCGTGTTCACGAGCATAAATAAGTAATGCGCCTTCAGTTGGATCACCGATCATATCGTAGCTCTTATCTGCCTTATAAATTAGTGACGAGGTTGAACACATTATGCCATTGAGTACTAATAGACGAAAGGCAGGATTAGATTTGTCGATATTAACCTTGCTATCAGATATTTTGCCATCTATTGCTATTTTTTCAACAACCATTCTATTGGTAGTTAGAGTTCCGGTCTTGTCTGTTGCAAGGACTGTGATTGATCCTAAGCCTTCGACAGCAGATATTTTTCGAACAATCGCCCCACGTTTTGCCATCCGTTCAACGCCAATTGCAAGACTAATAGTCATAACCGAAGGTAAACCTTCCGGTACTGCCGCAACAGCAAGACAAATTCCAAAGATAAAACTTTCGAGAATATCTCTACTTCTTATGAAAGTTAAAAAAAAGACGACGAGTGATGCCAAGATTCCGGCAGCGCCCATTCTTCCAGTGAATATATCCAATTTTTTCTGGAGTGGAGTTTTTTGATCATTAATTTGATTGAGACTTTGAGCAATATGACCAAATCGTGTTTTATATCCTGTCTTTATGACCTCTCCAAAGACTCGTCCTTTTACAATAGTTGTCCCTAAATAAATAATGTTATTTTGATTGTCAGATTCATGTTTAATAACCGGTTGTGATTCGCCCGTCAATGCACTTTCATTTACTTCAAAATGCCAAGATTTAAATATTTTTATATCGGCAGGGACGATTGTTCCTTGCTCTAAATGAACAATGTCTCCTTCGACTAAAAATCGATTATCTATTTCTTTTTCCAGGCCATCTCGAATCACTCTGACCTGTGTGATCGTCATTTTTTTCAATGACAGAAGAGACTGCTCTGTCTTATATTCCTGATATGTACCTAGTGCAGCATTAAGAGCCAATATTAAAAAAATAAAGAATGAATCAAGTAAAGCCCCTGAAAAGTAGGAGATTATAGAAGCTCCAATTAAAAGCACAGACAGAAAATTATAAAATTGATTGAAAAAGGAAGCAATAACGCGATAATTTCTTTTTTCAGGTATTTGGTTCAGACCATCCCGATTTAATCTTTTTTCTGCTTCATTTGTTGAAAGACCATTTTTGAGCATGACAATATTGATTATAAACAATTTATCGATCTCTTTTTAGTTATTGACGACATATGCTTCGTACTATATAATTTACTCTAATGTTAAATAAGACGGCTCTAAACAGTTTTATTTAATTTGTCGGATTGATCGGGTTTTTAAAAAGGCCCCAATCTGGGGTTATTTTTTTTATTATGGCATTTATTTTAGGTCAAAAAAGCAAATCAGAGCAAATGTTTGACGGCAATGGCAATCGCATTGTTGTTACTAATATCGATACTTATCCCTGTTATATAGTTAATTTTAATGAAAATGAAACTAAAGGGCAGCTGATAATAAGGCTTGCTCAAGGAAAAATTACTAAAAATAGCAAGCCCTTACAAGGACAGCTAAAAAAAGCGGGGATTAAAACCCCGCTTCGTTTTTTAAAAGAGATGAAGATACCTATAACTTTCGTTGAAAAATTTGAAAAGAACGGCAAAAAAGCATTTAAGTTTAACGAAAAAGAAATTGAAGTAGGAATGGAAGTAAAACCAATAGATTTTTTTAAGAAAGATGATATTGTTTCTGTAACCGGTGTCTCCAAAGGAAAGGGGTTTCAGGGGGTAGTAAGAAGACATCGATTTTCTGGTGGTCCCCGAACACATGGTCAGTCAGATAGAGAAAGAGCTCCAGGGTCGATTGGTTCATCGACGACTCCGGGCAGGGTCTTAAAAGGTAAGAGAATGGCTGGAAAAATGGGAAAAGAAACAGTAACAGTTAAAAATCTTAAAATTGTCGAGGCTACTGATAAACATTTGCTTATCAAAGGGTTAGTTCCAGGCGCTAAGGGATCGTTGATCGCGATTTACTCAATACGCGGTGATAAATAAATATGGAAAAAAAATTAATTAAAGCGGAGCGTAAGGAGCTTAAAGAAAAAAAGCCTACGATTACAAAGGCAAACAAACTGACGGCCGATGTATATGATATTGAGGGAAAAAAAATTGAGGGAATAACCTTAGATGAACGAATCTTTAACGTTATTGTATCTGCACGATTAATGGCTCAATATGTTCGAGTATACAATGACAGAACACATCAAGGAACGAGAGAGACAAAGACAAGAGCCGATGTTATAGGTTCGACGGTTAAAATTTTTCGACAAAAAGGAACAGGAAGAGCGCGTCATGGTAGTAAAAAGGCCCCTATCTTTGTTGGAGGTGGTGTAGCTCACGGTCCTCATGCAAAAACCGACTTTTTGACAATAAATAAAAAACAAAAAAGACTAGCACTTTATGGTGCTTTAACTGCACAATTCAAAAAAAGTAAATTCTTGTTTGTCAAGGGATTAAGAGAGATTGAACCAAAAACTAAGAAAATGATTGAATTTTTTAAAAAAATAAATCTGGAAAAAAGCAATAAATTACTAATTATCTATCCTATCGATAAATCTAAAAACATTATTCTGTCCGCCAGAAATATCGAGGGTATTAGTCTAATGAATGTAACCAATCTAAATGCCATGGAAGTTCTCAAAGCGAAGCATATATTGATGTGTGTAGAAGCTTTAGATTTTTTCAATAAAAAATGAATATAAATGAAATTATTATAAAACCAGTAATTACAGAAAAAGGTCTGAACCAGATCAATTCCCAAGTTTATACCTTTGAGGTTTCCATAAAAGCTAATAAATTTCAGATAAAGAAAACAGTTGAAGATATGTTTAAAGTCAAAGTGGAAAATGTAAAAACGATGATACGTAAAGGTAAGTCTCGTCGAGTCGGTAAAAAAATGAAGACGAAGAAATTATCGCAGCGAAAATTTGCGTACGTAAAAGTCAGTTCAGGTAAAATCGATCTTTTCCCGCATAAATAATATGAATAAATCAACAAACGTTCCAAAGACATTGAATCCAGAAAAAGTTCTAACAAGGATTCTAAAAAAGAGATCGGGTAGAGACAATTCTGGACAGATTTCAGTTAGACATCAAGGTGGAAGGCAAAAACGATATTATCGTTTTATTGATTCCAGTCGTGATAAAAAAGATATGGAAGCTAAGATAATAGGAGTTGAATACGATCCTAACCGGACCGCAAATATTTCTTTGGTTGAATATAAAGATGGAGTTAGAAAGTATATTTTGCACGTTGAAGGTCAGATGATAGGCGACAAAATTATATCGTCATCAATAGTTGAGGTTAAAATCGGTAATGCCATGTTTTTAAAAAATATTCCATTAGGTACACAAATTCACAACGTTGAACTTTATCCTGGTCAGGGAGGGGCTCTTATAAAGAGCGCTGGGTCGAGTGGAGTAGTCATCGCTAAAGATGAGAAATACGCAGATATCAAATTGCCTTCAAAAGAAGTTCGTAAAATTCTATTGACTTGCATGGCGACAATAGGACAAATCAGTAACGTTGCTCATAAACTAGAAAAAATAGGCAAAGCCGGACGAAATAGACTAAAGGGGATTCGGCCGACCGTTCGAGGAGTGGCTCAAAACCCTCGCAGTCATTCGCATGGTGGTGGTGAAGGAAGATCCGGGATCGGTATGCATCCAAAGACTCCTTGGGGTAAATCAGCTATGGGAACGCGAACGAGAAATAAAAAAAAGTGGAGTAATAAATTAATAGTCAAACGTCGTAACTAGGCAATAAAAACATGGAAGTTAAAGCTTATATAAAGTATCTGAGAATTTCGCCAAAGAAGTTAAGATTGCTTGTAGATGATATAAAAAGACAGACGCCTAGAGTAGCACTTGAACTTCTTCCTTTAAGTTCAAAGCGAGGTTCTAAATTTCTTTTTAAAGCGATTAAATCAGCAGTTAATAATGCTAAAGTCAAGATTAGTGCTGACATCGATGATTTACGTTTTAAAGCCATTATAATTGAATCATGAGCAGTACTGAAGCGATTTCGAGCAGGTAGTAAAGGAAGAGCCAATCAATATAAGAGACGGAGCTCTCACATAAAGGTTATATTAGAAAGTCTAGAAAAAGAAAAAAATAAAACTGATATTAAACCTATTGAAACCAACGAGACAAAAAAAATCAAAGTTACAAAAGTGAAAAAGATCCCTCCGCTAAATCAGCAGGGGAAAATAAAAAAAGAATAATATGGGACAAAAAGTAAATCCAAAAGGATTAAGACTTGGAATTTTGACTACTTGGGATTCAAGATGGATGTTCTCTAACAAAGAATTATATCGAAAAAGTATTTTGGAAGACGTGAAAATTCGTGAAGGATTAATAAAAAAATTCCAGTTTGCCATAGTTACTCAAGTAGAGATAGAGCGAGCGATTAACAGGATTACGATAATTATCCATGCTGCCCGTCCGGGAATGATTATCGGTCGAGGTGGGAAAGGATTAGAGGACGTAAAGAAGTTTGTCATGTTAATTATGTCTTCAAGAAAAAGTGAGATTGATAAAATGAAGATCGAGTTAAAAGTCGAACCGGTAAAAAAACCATATCTTAATGCATATTTTGTGGCGAATGAAATAGCTGGTAAGTTAATTCGTGGTTTACCTCATCGCGTAGTGGTACATTTTGCCATGAATAAGGCTATGGAATCAGGGGCAAGAGGGATAAAAGTACAGTTAGGTGGCAGAATTAATGGTGCTGCAATTTCACGTCGAGAAAAATACTATGAAGGGACAGTTCCTGTGTCGACGATTCGTGAAGATATTGATTTTGCACGTTTCCCGGCCCTGACAAAATCAGGTTATATTGGGATAAAAATTTGGATCGCAAGATAAATTATGTTAGCACCAAAAAGACAAAAATATCGAAAACAATTCAGAGGAGTTTGGCGGAAAATTGCAGTAAAAGGAAACGAATTAAACTTTGGTGCCTATGGGTTGAAAACATTGAATTCTGGATGGATATCAGATCGCCAAATTGAGGCATCTCGAGTAGCTTTAGCTCGAGCAACGCGGAAAGTTGGCAAATTCTGGCTCAGAATTTTTCCTGATAAACCCTACACAAAAAAACCCCCAGAAGTGACAATGGGATCAGGTAAAGGGGACGTTTCTCATTACGTTGCAAGTGTGGTTGCCGGAAAAATATTATTTGAGGTTGATGGATTATCGGAATCTGAAGCACGTGCAGTTTTTAAAACCATTAGCTCAAAATTACCAGTTAAGACACGGACAATCATTAAATTATGAAAAAATCTGAGCTACAACAATTGAAAGGTAAACAAAGTCAAGATTTAGATATAAAAGTTGAAGAATTGAGAAGAAAAATAAATATGTCTCAACTTGATAATAAAGTTAATCCACCAAAAGATTCAAACAGCCTGAGTAAATTAAAAAAAACACTAGCGCAAATTTTAACAATTAGAAGTGAAAAAGGACTTAAAAAGGGTCAAGTATAATTTTATGGCTAAAATTCTAAATGGGACAGTTGTATCAACGAAAATGAACAAAACAGTAGTTGTTGAAGTGGAAAGAATTTTTTCTCATGGAGTCTATAAAAAAACAGTGAGAAAGAATAAAAGATTTAAAGCTCACAATGAGAATTTGGATTTGCATCTCGGTGATAAAGTTATCATTTCTGAAACACGGCCAATTTCAAGAGATAAGCATTTTATTGTTAAAAGTAAGGAATAATATAAAAGAAATATGTTGCAGTTAAGATCAGTTATGAAGGTAGCCGATAATTCTGGTGCTAGAGAAGCATATATGATTGGTATTCCAAAAAAAGGTAACAAAAAAATAGCCTACATTGGGAATATTATTAACGTGGTTGTAAAAAAAGCTGATCCATACTCCCAAATAAAAAGAGGAGATAAATTAGCCGCGGTTATTGTTCGAACTAGAAAAGAAATGCGACGTAGGGATGGTAGTTATATACGCTTTGATGATAATGCCGTGGTAATTTTACAGGACAAAACATCTCAAGATCCAAAAGGAACACGAGTTTTTGGACCGGTGGCACGAGAAATAAAAGATCTAGGATTTAATAAAATTGCTAGTTTGGCTACAGAAATATATTGATTATGAAATTTAAAAAAGGAGACAAAATAAGAGTATTTGTAGGGAAGGATAAAGGACGCGAGGGCAAAATTGAAAAGGTTTATTCCAAAATGAGTAAAGTATTGATAGTTGGGATAAATATCTACAAAAAACACATAAAAAAGAATGAAAAAATGCCAAAAGGCGGGATAGTAGAATTACCCCGACCAATGGATGTCTCAAAACTTATGTTTATTTGTCCAAAATGTAAAGCAGATGTTAAATTAGGATACAAATTTATCGGCCAAAAAAAACTTAGAATTTGCAGAAAATGCGCCGCAGAAGTATGACAATAATGGATCTTTATCAAAACGAGGTTAGGGCAAAATTGGAGAAAGAATTTAAATTGAAAAATCCTATGCAATGCCCAAAGTTAGTAAAAGTGGTTTTAAATGTGGGAGCAGGAGAAGCTGTAACCAACAAAAAAGTGCTTGATGATATTGCCGCGGAGCTTGGTACGATTAGTGGTCAGAAACCGATTATTACCCATGCGCATCAATCGATTTCCGCCTTCAAAATAAGAGCTGGTATGCCAATCGGCGTCAAAGTTACTCTTAGAGGAAAACGAATGTATGCATTTGTTGAAAAGCTAATCGGAATTGTACTGCCAAGATTCAGAGATTTTTCGGGTCTTGGAGAAACAGCAGTTGATAAATATGGAAATTTGAATTTAGGAATAACCGAGCAAATAATTTTTCCCGAAATCGATTATGATAAAATAGGAAAACTTAGAGGACTGCAGGTTACCATCGTCACAACAGCGAGAAATAAAGAGATGGGGAAGAAGTTATTCCAATTGTTAGGAATCCCATTTAAAAGTTGATTTTTTTCATATCTAAATGGCTAAAAAGTCTAATGTAGTCAAGTTTTTAAAAAAGCAGAAGTTTACGAGTAGAGATCACAATCGCTGTCCTTTATGTGGAAGAGCACGGGGGTTTTTAAGACGATTTGGACTTTGTCGAATATGTTTTCGGGAGAAGGCATTAAAAGGAGAAATTCCCGGTGTTACAAAAATTTCTTGGTAAGACTTAAAGACTTATTAGTTAAATAAAAAAAATGTCACGATCACTAAAAAAAGGAGCTTATATTGATCAAAAATTGTTAATAAAAGTTCTTAAACAAAAGGACAAGGGGATAAAAGAACCGATCAAAACCTGGTCACGTGCCTGTCAGATAGCACCAGATTTTGTTGGAAGTCGTTTTCTAGTCCATACAGGAAATAAATTTATTGAAATCTTTATTTCTGAATCAATGGTAGGACATCGTCTCGGAGAATTTGCACCGACACGTACTTTTAGAGGTCATGGGAAAGTTACCAAGAGAATTATTGAAAAAACCTAAAAACGATTTATGAATAATCCATTCGTTGATCTAATAATTAGAATTAAAAATGGTTATGGGGCAAGAAAAGATAGTATCGAAGTTAAATACTGCGAACTAAATTTATCAATTCTTGAGGTATTAAAACATAATAAATACATTCACGACTTTAAGTTAGAAGGCATGGGGCCCAGGAAAAGAATTTTAGTTAAATTAAGCTATATATCTGGAGAACCAATAGTCAAAGGCATAAAGTTAGCTTCTCGATCAGGAAGAAGAATCTATACTAAAGTTAAAGATTTAAAACAAGTCTTAGGAGGCTTGGGAATGGCAGTATTATCGACTCCTAAGGGCGTTGTAACTGATAAGCAAGCAAGGAAAATGAAAATTGGTGGTGAAGTACTATTTATAATTTGGTAATGCAAAAATGTCAAAAATAGGAGAAATGCCGATCTCAATAGAATCGGTGGAAATAAAGATTGATGACAATCAGGTTGAAGTGAAAGGTAGTGAAGGTGTTCTAACACTGACATTGTCTAAGGAGATTTCTGTGGAGAAAAAAGATCAACAGTTAATTCTTAAACGTTTGAGTAAGGAAAAAAAAGCTAAAGCATTACATGGTTTATATCGTGCTCTTATTCAAAATGCCGTTTTAGGAGTTGTAAAACCTTGGGAAAAGAGACTCGAAGTTGTTGGTACAGGATATAAAGTAAAACTACAGGGTGAGGATTTAATCTTCGAAGTAGGCTTTTCTCATCCGGTAATATTCAAAAGCGTACCGGGTATTAAGTTTAGCGTTGAAGGGAGTAATAAAATAGCTGTTAAGGGGTGTGATAAGCAAATAGTTGGACAGGTAGCACAAAAAATCAGAGAAATCAAAGACCCTGATCCATATAAAGGTAAAGGTCTGAGGTATGATGGTGAAAAAATAAAATTAAAGCCCGGTAAGAAGGCTAAAACCGTAGGAGTCGGTGCAAAATAAACCTTATGAAAAACAAACTAATCTTGAAAAGAAATAAAAAAAAGTTAAAAGTCAGATCTAAAATAGCTAAAAATACTAAATTATTACGAATCAGTGTTTTTCGATCTGATAAAAGGATATATGCTCAGGTAATTGATGATCGTGCTGGAGTTACAATAGCTAATTCATCTGATTATGTTTTGCAAGGCAATAAAAAAGTGACGAAAACTGAAAAAGCCAAATCAGTAGGCATTGAGCTCGGTAAAAAACTAATAGATTTGAAAAGACTTGAAGCAGTATTTGATCGTGGACATTATAAATATGAAGGAAGGGTTAAAGCTTTATGTGAAGGATTACGTGAAGCTGGTATTAAAATTTAAGTTTTATTGTTAATAAATATATGCAAAGTCAAGAAAAAAATAAAGGTCGTTTTGGTCAAAGACAAAGAGAAAATACTGATGGTATTGAAGAGAAAGTACTACAGATAAAACGAGTATCAAAAAAAACACGGGGCGGTAATTATATTAGTTTTTCAGCACTAGTTGCAGTTGGTGATCATAAGGGTCAGGTAGGTATCGGACTTCAGAGAGGATTGGAAGTTCCACAAGCGATAAAAAAAGCGATTAGATATGCAAGAAAAAGAATGATTAGTGTGCCTCTCTATTCAGGGACACTACCCCATGATGTTAAAGTAAATTACAAATCAGCGGCTATTATTTTAAGACCTGCACCAAAAGGAGCAGGACTTAAAGCGGGAAGTGTCGTCCGATCAATTCTTAATTTAGTTGGTGTCACTGATGCATCTGCAAAAATAATTGGTTCAAGAAATCAACTTATCAATACATACGCAACGATTTTAGCCTTAAAAATGTTGAAAAAGCGCGAATAAATTATGATAACGCTAAATAACTTACCAAAAATAAAGCAAAAAACAAAAAAAAGATTAGGTCGGGGAACGGGAAGTGGAGCGGGTGCAAAATCCGGACGAGGAACGACTCGACATCAGAAAGCTAGGGAGAAAATAGCTATCTGGTTTGAAGGTGGTCAGAATCGAGTTATTAAAAAATTCCCATTACTTAGGGGTAAAGAAAAAAATAAATCAAAGAGGTTAAAACCATATTTAATCAATTTTCAACATCTAAGATCTTTTCCGGAGAATGCTGAGGTTACGATTGAGACTTTAATAGAAAAGGAAATTGTGCCTTCTGATGCGAAGCGAACAGGAATTAAATTAGTTAACGTTGGTCATGTCGAGAAAAAATTTTTAGTTAAAATTGCCGCTTCACGACAGGCGAAACTAAATATAATAAAAGCCGGAGGAAAAATTATATGAAAAATGTCTTAGATAAATTAAGAAATGTTTTTCAAGATCCTGTGCTCAGGAAAAAAATTCTTTTTACTTTTGGTCTTTTTTTTGTTTTTCGAGTCTTTGCTTTTTTGCCAATTCCTGTTGTGGATTTAGTTCGACTTAGAAGTTTGTTTTCTCAAAATCAATTTTTGTCACTACTGGATATATTTTCCGGAGGTACCCTGATAAATTTTTCAGTGATGGCTTTAGGATTATCACCATTCATCAATGCTTCAATCATAATTCAACTTCTGACATCTGTTATTCCAAATTTGGAAGCACTTACTAAAGAAGGTGAGCATGGTCGAGCTAAGTTAAACCAATATACACGTTTTTTGACAGTACCCATAACTCTGGTTCAATCGATTGGCATATATGTTTTACTTCAGAACCAAAAAGTTATCTCGCCCTTGAATTTTATCCAATTTATATCGTTTATTGTCACAATGATGGCAGGGACAATGATATTAGTATGGTTTGGAGAATTAATATCGGAATTTGGAATAGGTAATGGTATATCACTTTTGATTTTCACTGGTATAGTAGCAAGAATTCCGGTCGTTTTTACTCAAACCGCATTGACGATAACCCCTGAATTTATGATAAATTTTTTGATGGTAGCAATCTTAGGTGTCGTCGTCGTAGGTGGCGTTGTCTTTATTAATGAAGCGGTCCGTAAGATACCAATCTATTATGCCAAACGTATAAAAGGCAATCGGATTTACCAGGGGGCATCAAATTTTCTGCCGTTGAAATTGAACCAAACGGGAATGATTCCAATAATCTTTGCGATCTCTTTTGTATTATTTCCACAACTTGTTGGAAGTTTTTTGACTTATGTAAAAAATCCCGCACTGGCTTCAATAGGTAAATTTTTAACTTCAGTATTTAACCCCAATGGGTTTTTTTATAATTTTTTTTACTTTATATTAGTAGTCGGATTTACTTTTTTTTACACAATGGTTGTATTTAATCCAGAGAAGATCTCAGAAGAAATTCAAAAACATGGTGGTTTTATCCCTGGTATTCGTCCGGGGAGCGCGACGAAAGAATATTTAGAAAAAATTTTATACAGGCTGACAGTAGTCGGAGCCTTTTTTTTAGGTTCAATAGCGATACTACCAGCAATTGTTTCCTCAGTTACCGGAATTAAAAATATCATAATCGGTGGAGCAGGAATATTAATAGTCGTATCAGTAGTCCTTGAGACATTTAAGCAAATTGAAGCGCAAATGGTTATGAAAAGTTACGACAAATTTTTATAATATGGCAAAAAAAGGCAATCGAATAAAACTTGGTTTAACTTGCACGATCTGTAAAAGGCATAATTACGTTACTGAAAAAAGCAAAATCAACACAACGGAATCGCTAAAATTCATGAAATATTGTTTGAAATGCCGAAAAAAAACCGAACATAAAGAAAAGAAAAAGTTGGATTAATAACATATAACATACCGCATAATCTAATGAAACTAATTTTAATTGGAATGCCCGGTTCGGGTAAATCAACCCAGGGTAATTTATTATCTAAAGAATTAAATATTCCATATCTTTCTACAGGCGACATTTTTCGTACACTTTCAAAAGAGCCCACCCCTACTGGACGATATATAAAGGAAATAATCGATAAAGGTAGTCTCATTCCGGATGACAAAACGATTCAAATTGTGACTGAATATTTATCGCGTTCTGACTATAAAGATGGATACATACTCGATGGCTTTCCTCGAACGTCTATACAAGCGATGAATTTTAAAGATAATATTGACTATGTACTATACCTCAGCATTGATGATGTAGAGTCTTTGAACAGGTTGTTAAAACGACAGGACAAACTTCGACAAGATGACACAGTAAACACGATTAAAAAAAGAATCGAGATATTTCATAAGCAAACGCAACCCGTGCTTGATTTTTATAAGCCCAAGGGTTTGCTACAAATTGTTGATGGCAGCAAATCTATAGAAGGAATTCACCAAGTTATTATAGATATTCTAAAAAACATCCATGAAATCTAAACTGCTGCTTTGTATTGTCGGATTACCGGGAGCAGGTAAAAGCGAGGCGGCAAAGTTTTTTTTTGAGAAAAAAATACCGGTTGTCGCTTTTGGTAAATGGATAAATGATTTTGTCACGAAAAATAAGTTAACCCATACAGTTTCAGTCCATAAAAAAATAAGTGGCGATCTAAGAAAAAGACATGGTATGGAAGCAATGGCCAAACTTAATGAACAGAATATTCGTTCGCTATTTAAAAATAACAATTTTATTGTGGTTGATGGCCTACGCTCTTTCGAGGAATATGTTTATTTAAAGCGGCATTTATCCGATGCGGAAATCATCATTTTAGCTATCTGGACTGATAAGAAGAGCCGTTATATACGTATAAAAAATAGAGCTACAAGAAGTGAATTAGGAGGCGAGAAGCGGGATTTGGGTGAACTTGCAGAAACCAATTTAGGTCCAACCTTCACCTTTGCCGATTATATCGTGCTTAATCAAGGTTCTCTCCCTGATTTAAACTTAGGGTTGAGTAAGCTTTATGGTGAGATATTGAAATCCGTAAAGAAAGCAAAATGATAAAACTTAAAAATGATAATGAGATAGATCTTATTAAACAAGGAGGGTTGATTTTAAAGGCGGTGTTTGAGGATATAAAACCAGCTGTTATTGCAGGTAAAAGAACCAAAGATATTGATGATAAAATTGAATCTATAATTGTTAGCCATGGAGGAAGCCCTGGATTTAAAAAAGTCCCTAACTATAACTTCGCTAGTTGTTTGTGTATTAACGATCAAGTGGTGCATACGCCTCCATCGGAGCAGGTCTTAGCAGAAGGAGATATATTTACTATTGATTGTGGAGTATATTTCAAAGGATTCCATACTGATGCAGCAGATACGTTTATTGTCGGTGATACGAAAGATAGGGCCAAACAAGTTTTTTTGAACGCAGGAAAAGAGACTTTAGATCATGCAATTGCACAGGCTCATGTAGGTAATAGAATTGGTCATATATCTCAAACAATAGATATTAAAATAAAACAAACAGGTTATAGTATCATTAAGGAGTTGACAGGTCATGGAATTGGACGAGATTTACATGAGGATCCGATGATACCCGGTTTTTTGAATGAACCAATTGAAAATACACCTCAGATTGTGCCCGGTATGGTCTTAGCGATAGAGGTAATTTATGCTGAAAAATCAGAAAGAATTAAGTCAGAAGAGGGGAGTCGGTGGTCACTTGTGACCGAAAAGAATGATATTTCGGCATGTTTTGAAGCTACAATAGCAGTGACTGAAACTAAGACCTTAATTTTAACGTGAATTTATGGTAGAATATATGTTTTTATGAAGGTAGATAATATTATTGTTGAAGGTCAAGTGTTAGAAAATTTACCAAACACACTATTTAGAGTCAAATTAGGCCATGAATGTGGTGAGAAAATGATTTTATGTTATCTCTCGGGCAAAATGAGAAAAAATTATATAAAAATCTTGCCTGGAGACAGAGTTAGAATTGAGATGACAAAGTACGATACGGAAAGAGGTCGCATTGTTTATAGAGTTTAATAAAAATGAAGGTAAAATCATCAGTTAGAAAAATTTGTCCCAAATGCAAAGTCATTAGTCGAAAAAAAAGAGTTTATATTATTTGTGACAATAAAAAGCATAAACAAAGACAGGGTTAAAATAAATTATTTATTAAATCAAAATGGCAAGAATATTAGGAATAAATTTAAAAGATGATAAAAGATTGGATTATTCTTTGACGCTTTTATATGGAGTGGGTAGATCAAATGTCAAGCAGATATTAGCTTCAGTAAATATTAAGGGTGAGAAAAAAATTAAAGAATTGTCAGAAGATGATTTAAGAAAAATCAGTAGTTTTATTGAAAAAAATGTAAAAGTTGAGGGTAATCTGAAAGAAGAAATCGGAGGTAACATAAAAAGACTTAGAGAAATAGGATCATTTAGGGGAATGAGACATTCACGGGGCTTGCCAGCACGAGGTCAGAGGACCAAATCTAATGCAAGGACGAAGCGAGGAAAAAGAAAAACAGTTGGTGCTTTGAAGAAGGAAGATATGGCCAAGATTCAGCAAAAAACAGTTCCTGCTAAATAATTAATAATTAAATTATTATCTAATGCAATCAAAAAAAAAGACTAAAAAAATTGTGGAGAAGGGTAGAATATATATTACCGCGACTTTTAACAATACTTTAATTACGTTAACTGATGAAAGAGGGGCGCCTTTTTTATTTGGAGGTTGTGGTATGTATGGTTTTGCTGGAACGAGAAAGTCGACCCCATATGCAGCTACAGTGACGGTAAAAGCAACAGTAAAGAAAGGGATTGATGAATCGGCTTTGCGGGAAGTTGATATATACATAAAAGGAATTGGTCCGGGAAGAGAAGCATCGCTTAAAGCTATTCGATCCATGGGACTCGATGTTGATAAAATAATTGACATTACTCCGATTCCTCACAATGGAGTAAGACCACCTAAAATTAGACGAGGATAATTATAAATTTACTATAACGTGAAACGTGTTACGTGATACGTGTTAACGATTTTATGAGATATACAGGTCCAAAAAACAGATTAGCCAGAAGAGAGGGAGCAGATCTAGGGTTAAAGACTCCCGGTTCAAAGACACATAGCACATTACTTCGTAGGCTAAATATCGTACCGGGACAACATGGTACCTCAAGACGTAGAAAAACAACTGATTATGGTATACAGCTCAGAGCAAAACAAAAATTAAAAAGAATTTTTGGGCTTTCTGAGAAACAACTAGCCATTTATTACGCTAAGTCAATAAAAGCCAAAGGTAACACAATAGAACTTCTTATTCAAAAATTGGAAAATAGACTGGATAATATAATTTTCCGTTTGGGTTTCTCACCGACAAGAGCAGCGGCCAGACAATTGGTAAATCATGGCAATGTCATGGTTAATGATAAAAAAATGACCATTCCGTCCTATCAAGGGAAAGTCGGTGACATAATTTCTCTA
Organism: Candidatus Roizmanbacteria bacterium RIFCSPHIGHO2_02_FULL_37_13b; assembly: GCA_001789395.1. Lineage (GTDB taxonomy): Bacteria > Patescibacteriota > Microgenomatia > UBA1406 > HO2-37-13b > HO2-37-13b. The sequence goes on from MFZK01000014.1 coordinate 62,992, forward strand.
TCGGAGACAGCCATAAAAATTCCTTATATTGCAAGCTTCCTGGAAAAAAAAGATCTAATTCTTCCTTCTTGGTTGAATCGCCAGGCAAATTCAGGCAAGATTATTTCGAAGATCAATCTTGATGAATTTAAAGAAGATGTCCAGTTACAATTAGTAGTTGAGTTTTACTCAAGATAATTAGATTAAAAATTTATCTCTCAAAAAAATAAAGGGAGAAATCAAAATTAAACTATGTTAGAGCCAGAATTTATCACAGAAAAGTCAGAAGAGGATAAACAATATGGAAAGTTTATCTTAAATCCGTTGCCATCTGGATTTGGTCACACACTAGGCAATGCATTGCGCCGGACCTTGCTTTCCACTATTCCCGGGGTGGCTGTTTGTTACGTTAAGATTAATGATGCTGTTCATCCTTTCAGCACAATTTCAGGAGTGAAAGAATCAGTATTGGACTTAATATTGAATCTTAAATTGCTAAGATTCAAAGTTGTTGGAGATGGTCCATATGAAGTGTCATTATCCACAAAAGGCATTGGTAAAATAACCGGATCCGATTTTAAAGGCAGCGATGTTAGCGTTGTCAATAAAGATCAATATATCGCAGAAATTACATCTGCCAAAACCAAACTCGATATTACTTTATTTTTGGAAAAAGGACTTGGTTTTTCTTCATCTGAAGAAAAAGAAAATAAAGAATACGGCAAAATTGCAGTTGATTCAGTTTACTCCCCGGTACTACGTGTCAACTACCAGGTGGAAGGGTCACGGGTAGGTAGAAAAACAAATTTTGATCGTTTAACCATGGAAATCTGGACTGATGAATCAATTACCCCATCAGAAAGCCTGAAAAAATGTGCTCAACAATTATCAGGGTTCTTTAGTCACATTCTCTCAGGTCGAGATATAAAACGAGCTGATTCGGATGAGAAGATGAATAAAGATCAACTTACCCCGAAGCTCGATAAAAAAGTCTATCAAACAATAATTGACGAGCTGGATCTGCCGACCAGAGTCATTAATGCACTTCTTCGCGAAGGCATCGAGACGGTAGAAGACTTGTTAAAGCGCGGAAAAGAAGATTTAGTCAATCTTAAAGGGGTCGGTAAGAAATCGCTCGACTTAATAGAGAAAGAGTTAGAAAAGCTATCAATCCCATTTGAAGATACCCATGTATAAAGGTGTAAAAAAAATAAAAATAAAAAAAGGCAAAGATTCCAATCGGTCAATCGTTAGGAAACTAATTGTCAATTTTATCTTAAGAGGTAAAATAACAACAACTCTTAAAAGAGCCAAGATCATTCAAAGTCAAATTGATCGGTTGGTACATTATGCTATAAGAAACAGTGAGTCTGATAAAAATCAACTATTAAAAAAATTGAATGATAAGAATTCAATTTCTAAACTGATAAATCAGGCCGTACCAGTTTTAAAGGCGAGATCATCCGGTTTTACAAGAATTAAAAAAATGGGCTATCGTTTAGGCGATGGAGCAAATATGGTTCTTTTGGAATGGGTCGAAAAAGTTGAACTTGAAAGACCAAAAAAAGTAACTGATAAAAAAGCTACAGGTAAAGATATTAAAAAATTGGATAATCCAATAGAACCCGTGGAAAAAGTTGCAGAGAAAAAACAAGAAAAAAACGAGAGAGAACAAACCAAATAATATGACAAATCTTACTTTACAGACTAAACCAGTTAAGCAAAAAGATATAAAGAGAGCTTGGCATCTCATCGATGCAAAAAAAAAGATAGTCGGACGACTAGCAAGTGAAGTAGCCAAGCTTTTAATCGGGAAACACAAAGTTGATTATGTAGAGTATTTAGACATCGGTGATAATGTTGTTGTCATCAACGCTTCAAAGATCGAACTTTCGGGAAAAAAAGAATTGACAAAAACTTATAGTCGTTATTCAGGTTATCCTGGTGGATTAAAGCGAGTAAGTTTTAAGGAGTTGAAAGATAAAAGACCTGAAGAGATTGTTCGTCATGCAGTATATGGCATGTTACCAAAAAACAAATTACGCGCCAGGCGTATAATCAGATTGTTTACTTTTAGAGATAATAAGCACCCCTTTGAGGACAAGTTCAAATTACAAAATACTAAATCTAAATAAAATATGCCTAAAAAAAGTACAGCATTAAAATATTACCAAGCGATCGGTAGACGTAAATCTGCCACAGCAAGCATCAGGCTTCATCTGGCTACAAAAGAAAAAGAGATAACATTTGGTGATAAAAAGGTAAAAAAGGGCGAAATTTACGTAAACGGTCAACCGATTGATAAGTATTTTAGCGGCGAGTCCAACAAAGTAGAATATCTAACTCCATTGAAATTAACGGATAATCTGGATCGATTTGCCATCACTGTTAAGGTCGTAGGCGGTGGCAAGGCCGGCCAACTTGACGCTATAGTCTTAGGTATCTCACGTGCTCTTGAGAAAGTAGATAAAGCTACCTATCGTCCTATTCTTAAAAAGCAAGGTCTTCTGACCCGCGATGCCCGAATCCGTGAGCGACGCAAAGTCGGCATGGGCGGGAAAGCGAGGAGGAAGAAACAGTCGCCTAAACGATAAGCTTGTTCTTCCGACGATGTCCCGTCAAATCGCACCACGAGCCGTGTTCGAATAGAACTGAAAAGGCGAGTGGTAAGATCGTGTTGGGGCAAGACGCAAGAAACAATCTCCAAAGCGATAAAACCATCAACTCATCATTTGTCTCAATATTCTATAAATATCCTTTCTATGAGAAATCAGGATAATATACACTATTTGCTTTTGTTGTCGATAGACGATCCGATAATCGCCGACTCTGATGCGAAAGACATCCCGATAGCCTTTGAGTTTCTCTTCATTTAGATGAATATTGCTATCACGAAGACTTCTTATTTTTTGAGCAATGGCAATTTGATCTATTTTAGTGAGATGACGGAGACTTTTTTCTGCTTGAGGAGAAAGAATGATCCTCATATTCCAAGTTCATTTGCTACATCTTCAAAATTTTTTCCCTTTTTAAAGTCTGCGGAGACTACCGCTTTGTTATCAATATAATTCTCAATATAAGCCATAAGCTTTTCATAGAGATCTTTGCCGATAAGATAGGCTTTTACTTGATTTCTTTTTTCAACTGCAATCGGATAATCGAATGCACGATCAATAATCTTTGCCGGTCTGGATTTTAGTTGTGAGATAGAAACTGTGTTCATATAGACATAATAATAAGATATTATTAACATATTGTCAAGACCTATTATAAGGTCTTATTAATAGACCTTATATAATATTGACTTATAGTTGTTATTATATTACAATAATTAAACAGATTATAAATTAATAATAGCTTTTTATGGACGAACATAGGCCTGTTGTTAATTCAACAACTTCTCCAGAACTACAATTATTTAAAGAACCTATAATAGAAGAACAATTACATGCTCTTGAAAAAGCGCTTCTCGAATATAAGCGACCTGATTCTTTAGATTCAGCATATACAGCCGTTCTACAAATTCCTGGTATCGAAGTATATGGTCTGTCGGTAGATAGATCAATAGACGAATCAGCAGATGATTTAAAACGAATGACTGATGATATCATGAATGGATCAGAACAGTTCGCTGCTCCACCGTTACTTGCAGGTTCAGCTCGTTGGACAGATTCAGAAACTGCTGAATTTATGGGTAAACATCCTGCATATAGACCTCAAATAGAATTACCAGAAAAGCCAGAAGAACGAATAAAAGTATATTTACCAGTTTTAAACTTGTTGACTCATCGCATTCATCGCGTGGAAGAACAACTGCACGAATCACCGGATTCCACTGACTTGCAGAAGCTTCGAAGAGACCTTCATAATCAGCGCAGTATGATGTATCTGGGGTTACTAGTTGAATTTGGAGGTCCGTTTAAACGAGCTGCCGAAGATCAATTATGGCTGTATGATCCTCGAGAGGATGAGGAAGCGGGATATATGAATCCACAAAAATCAAGGTTAATTGGTGATGTAGTAGAAAGTATTGCTACTGAAGAAGGAGTTGATATAGCAGAATTAAAACAGAAAGTCCTTGATGCTACATATGATGGCGATCTATCTTTAATTAATACTTTTTTATTTGGGAAACAGGGCGACCATGCGACTCGTCGAGCACTTGAGGAGATATTAGATCGAAGAGTATCAGATAGACAGTGGCAAGCAAGCGTTTTAAGATCGGCCTATGTGTTGGAATTATTTAGACAGAGATCTGGCCTCACTCTGGACGATATGATGATGTATAACGGACTTCCTTCCTTAGATGTTACTTTACAAGGATTACGTGATTTTGCTGCAAGCACTCAACTTCATAATGATCTTAGTGCTCATATAGCTGTTGAAGCTAAACCAGAACAGGATGCAGCAGGTGAGCAACATAGGCCAATGCAGATGTATCGATTAATAGAGGAACGGGCGATTAGAAGAGGTTTTGCCGATCGTTTACCTAATAGAGAAAGAGCTACAGAGTATGCTAGAAGCTTGGAAGTCTTATGGAATAAATTATTTCCTTTAAATACTAGATTAGCCGGAGATTACTCATGTCATTTATTGACTAGACGAGGCGCCAATCAACGCGCTGGTGCTAATACTTATTATACCGGTGATATGGAGCATCCAGGAACCGTTCATGTTTTACATATTCCTACAATGGATACAGTGCAACTTCCCGCATATTTACCTCATGAAAAAGGTCATGAAAAGCATGCTCAAGTTGTCGCATTAGCAGGTGAGAAAGGTTTAGCAGAACCAAGAGCTTATGAATCTATCCCTGGTGGTGTTAGTGAAGCGATTGCTATGTTACTTGAAACATCATTTCCTCCAATTGCCGATGAAGAAGGTATTCGATACGTTGGTGATCCTTCTGAGACAAATAAAGATGTCCCACCAGTGGAAAAACCCGATGGCGTAACGACAAAAGATTTATATCAAACCGTTGTCATGCGAGCATTTCAAGCTATAAAAGGTTTTGCGGGAGGGGAGGCTCGACGTCAGTTGCAGGATTTTGTATCCAGAGGGACTCAATTTAAACAAAGTGAAGCAGATGATCTTGTTCCTCAAATAGATGCTGAGGTATTAAAACTTGCGAACTCAACCGGAGTGGATTTTGGTGCAAGAGGTTCCTCATTGGGTTATTTACTGCTTGAATTATGGAATCCTGGTGACGGTAGTATTTATATCGCTAGTAAATTACCGCAAGTAGATTATGGATTAGAAGAAGAGTCAGGATCAGACGAAGAAGGAGCTGAAGAGACCGATATAGACTTAGCTTATGAATTTACGTCTCGATATGGAGAAAAATGGCTAGATAGGACAGAAGCTCGACAACATTTAATTGCCTTAATGTATCGAACAGACTCTGAACGTAATTTAGCGAAATTAGCTGAATTTATAAGAACAGCAAAACCTGAGGAAGTTGAGCAGACCCTTGAAGAACTAGGTCTATCGGATTATATATAAATTTTGAATGAATCTATATAATTAGACATTATTCTAATTTTTCTTCTTCTTTTGACTACCTATAGTCTACATACTATAATGCAGTATCCCAATATGAAGCACTGAAGATATATTGCTTATCTTAATGAGTGCTGTTTTTATGGGTCGAAGCTCTCTTTTATTAGAGGAGCGGAGATCCCTACCGAAGTCCCGACTTTGCGTCGGGACGAAGGGGGAATTTTTTTGCACTTTGGCACTTTGACCCAGCTAGAACTCTTACTTCGGTCTGAGAGGCTTACAGCCTCCCACTCCCGAGGAGTGAGTCTACTGGGTTTGCAGTGCTACACACTTTTACAACAAGTGAGTTATTTGTATATGTCATTGCGAGGATCCCGCTCAGCGGGGGACGAAGCAATCTAGTCACATCTTTAAAATATCCAGCAAGGAGATTTGTATATATGTAAACATATATACAGTTCGACTTGCTGGATAAGCCAGCAATATAGAGAAAGGAGAGGACTAACCCGAGCCGGCGGTTCCGGCAAAAACCTCGTTTTCAGGCGAGGATCGTAGACTACGAATAAATAAAGAAAGGTTTGTTAATCACATGGACATTCACGTCCACCATGGACCAATCCAGACGACAGCCGCAGACGCAATCGTCGTCAACCTCTTTCAAGGTGTCACTCACCTGGGTGGTGCCACCGGAGCCGTCGATGCCGCCTTGGGCGGCCAGATCAGCGCCGTGATCGGTAGCGGCGACTTTAAGGGCAAGCTTGGCGAGACGCTTGTCCTATACGGTCGTGGCGTCATCCCGGCCTCCCGTGTGATCGTGGTGGGTCTCGGCAAGGCCGAGGAATTCATCCTGGACACCGTACGGTGTGCCGCGGCCGCGGCAGCCCTCGCTGCCCGCAAGCTGGGTGCCCGGAGTCTCGCCACGATCGTGCATCGGGCCCGCGGCGACCAGTTAGATCTCGCCGCTGAGGCTCAGGCGCTGGTGGAGGGCACACTGCTCGCACTCTACGAGTTCAAGATCTACAAGACACAGGGGGATGAGACACCTTCCCAGGTAGAGTACCTGACGGTGGTCGAGACGGATAGCGACCGGCTCGAGGCCATTAGTTCAGGTATCGTGGCCGGCGAGGCTGTGGCAGCCGGGGTGATCCTTGCTCGCGACCTGGCCAACCATCCGGGCAACGTGGCCACGCCGACGTACTTGGCAAACCAGGCCGTGGCGTTGGCCGAGCGTCACGGAATGCGTGTCGAGGTCTGGGATGCCGATCGAATGCGTGCTGAGGGCATGGGCGCGTTCTTGTCGGTCTCGGCCGGCTCGGCCGAGCCGCCGAAGTTCATCATCGTGGAATACGCGCCGACCGGCGACGCGGTACTCTCCCCCCACGTGTTGGTCGGGAAGGGGGTTACCTTCGATACCGGCGGCATCAGCCTCAAGCCCGGAGCGAAGATGGGTGACATGAAGTTCGACATGGCTGGCGCCGCCGCCGTGCTGGGGACGATGGAGGCCGTCGGTCGACTCAGTCTTAACAGGCGGATCGTCGGTCTCATCGGAGCCACCGAGAACATGCCCGGTGGTAAAGCGACCAAGCCTGGTGACATCGTGAGGACCTTGACCGGCGCCACGGTCGAGATCGTCAACACCGACGCCGAGGGGCGTATGGTGTTGGCCGATCTCCTCGGATTCGCCCGTCGTCTTCAGCCGGCGGCGGTGGTGGATCTGGCGACGCTGACGGGCGCCATCGTCGTCGCGTTGGGGAGTCAGTATGCAGGCCTCTTCGCGAACGACGACGCTTTGGCCTCCGCCTTGCAGGTTGCAGGCGAAGCGACCGGTGAACCTCTCTGGCGCATGCCGTTGGGGAAGCGATACGATGACATCGTCAAGAGCAAGGTCGCAGATATGGCCAACTTGGCCCCAGGAAGTCCGGTGCCGGCCGGAGCCGTAAACGGCGCCAAGTTCCTGGAGCGCTTCGTGCAGTACCCGTGGGCGCACCTCGACATCGCTGCCACCGCCTGGGATGCCAAGGATATCTCCTATATCCCCGAAGGAGCTACCGGATTCGGGGTGCGGCTGCTCGTCCAGTGGCTGCGTGCCTGAGCCGTCGGTGAGGGGGGCGGCGGCAACGTCGCCCCCCTCGGCCGTCCTTCTTCAAAGAAGGACGAAAAAGTGAACCGGTAGGTTCAAAGATTGGAGGATCACAATTTGCATAGATCCATTTTTCCAGTCTAACCAACTTTACCCGGTCCATAAAATAACTCACTTGCTCACACTTGCTGATAAATTGTTTTTATCGGCAGATGAGAGAAAAAGATAAAGACAAGAGGATTGAGCATGGAGAATAGAGATTAGTAGTTAGAGATTAGATTATTTTATTAAATTACAACGATGAGTAAGTATATTTCCCCAAGTCATCATACTTTCAGCCCATTCTAGATTATCAGTTGGGCCGCTTAAACCTTTCTTTTTAAGTTTGGGATATTCGTTTATAAAATTTTGAATAGTTCTTTGAAGAATTATCGGTAAAATCTGTAGATTAATTTTATTTATATATTCTGTATTTTCTTCCAAAAAAATACCAATCCGTTTTTTTTTGGCATTATAATCATCCGCTGCCCAGTTACCGACGCGGTTCAAATTCATGGCGATGTCCAATATTAACGCTTTGTTATCCATTTTTTCTAAAATAACAATTTATGAACGATAGTATCAAATTTTGCTCTTATTTCTTCACTTAATATGTCCCGACTCGGATTATTTTGTCGAGGACGAAGATTGATAATAGAATTGTAATCTATCTCTTTTGTCTGCTTATCAATGCCGCCACCCCAAAGATTTTCTTGTTTAGATCCTTTGTTAAGTAATAATTGTTCGCCTTCAACATGTCTTTTCCCCCCACCGGTCATGATTTCTTTGTCAACGTCAACTACCAATTTAATATACCCATCAAAATCTTCCACTATTTTAATTATTTCTTCTTCTTTTATAGATTCTCTTATCAAAATAAGCATAAGGCAAATTATAGCAATTAATAAGCGGTTTCTCTATGTATTGTATTTGAAGAGTTCAAGGTATGTTCTAATTATGATTTTTATTGTCTTGACAAGATAAAATAATTGATCTATACTGGCAAAGGAAAAACAAGGTTATGACAGCACAACCTGAAGCACCAATTTCGCAAGAACTTCTCCAACAAGCCGCTGATAATTATTATCATTGTTTAAATTTACCAAGAGGAAGCAATGTCATCGTGGTATCAGAATCAATACCAGAGGGTGGACGAAATGTTGATGCAAGTGTCCTGTTGAGAAATACATTAGCAGACCAGATTAGACAAAAAGCTGAAAGAGATGACCATTCGGTAGCTCATTTATCATTTAACAATGAAACAACCGAAGATGAATTCCGCGATTCAACATCAAGAACGCTTTCAGAATATTGTTTAGAAGACGGCGATAAACCACCGGCGTCAACTACTATAGTATATTTGGGAGATTATTGGGCAAATAGAGGCGGTTTGTATCAGGCAGCAAACGAACATGGATTAAGGCATGATATTAGGATTGCCGGTTCAATCGGTCTAACTTCAGGAGATATCCGTGTTTTGAGCGCGCTCACAAGAGAAAAACAAAGAGAGATGTCGCAAGTATCAAATGTACTCGAAGCCAAATTTCAGAGGAATCCAAAGGGATTTATTCAGGTTAAGACTTTGTCAGCAGAAGGTCATGAGCATTTATTAAATCTTCCCTATGACTGTCATCAAGCTCCCTTCAAAACTGATCCCGGTCGAATTGATGATGAACATCCAATAAAAATGGGCGCCTTTCGATTTCATAATATTCCTGGCGGCCATTTTTTTGGAGCTCCCTATGAATTTAAACATACAAATGGTAAATTTGTAGCACAGGGCATTGTCTTTAATGTAGTAGATGGTTTGATTGCAGATATTACTGATGATATAGAGGGATCGTATGAAAAATTAGATCCAGATCAGCGACGAGCATTAGATTATGTAAAGGGCGGTGGTGGATTACCCTTGTCAGAATTGGGAATCGGATTACATCGGCAGGTTAATGTCCCAAGTTTTTCAGATTGCTCAATGTTGACCCGGACTAAATCAGGAGTATATTTTGGATTAGGTGAAGCTCATAGCGACACTTCAGAGGCTGAGCAAATTAGAGGTCTACCAAGCGGCCGCGTTCATTATAATTTTATCCTTTCTGATCCTGAGCTTAGCTTATTAACGCCATCTTTAGATGATCCAATTCCTATCTATCAACATCAAGCAACGGCTGATTAATTCGTTTTAACCAATAATCTGTTTTATTTCTTTGTCTAAAAGCAAAGTCGCTGCAAGTAAGGATGCATGTTTGTTTTTCAGCCAAAGTTGTTGATTTGTGTGTTTTAGAATAACTGCCTTTATGGTACTATTCATTGCTCGCTTTCCAGGACTACCCGCCGATAGATATTTATTTAAGATATTTAATGGATCCTGCCAGCTAGTTATTTGCTCTTTTGTCACAGTCACATTTATTTTTTCTTCATTTGTAGCTTTTTTAAATCCTTCAAAGTCAATTTTATCTTTGTTTTGGCTATATTTAATAGCCTTTTCGATTACGATTTTCCCGCTTCTAAAGGGTATATTATATTCTTGACAAAAAATTTCAAGCAGTGATGTTGCGCCGATAAAGCCCTTATTGGCTAATTCCATCATTCTTTGTTCATTAACTTTTAATTCACTGATAATACCAGCCATGATATTTGGCGCCAGAGTCGTTTCATTGATGATATCCATGATAATGTACTTCGTCCACTGTGAATCGCGGTTGTAGCCGATGAAAGCGCCCTTGCCTGACATGAGAAGACTCTGTAGCAGTCCTTGTGCATAAGCGGTTTTCCCTTTAATGACTTCCAATGTATCCGGATTTTTCTTTTGAGGCATGATTGAGCTGCCGGTTGAATAAAGATCGGATATTTCTAACATACCAAATTCCTTCATCGAAAGAACAATTAACGTTTCACTCATTATTGATAAATGAGTCATAAGGCTGGTTATACAATAGGCGACGTCAGCCTCCGGTTCATATCGGCAGGTGATAGCGTCAAGACTGTTTTCATCAGTTTCGGCAAAACCTAATAGTTGAGTTGTCAGATTACGATCAATATTAAAGCTTGTGCCATAAGAAGCTGCGTTGCCAAGAGGATTTTTATCAATTATTTGATAAAAGGCCATAAATTTTTCAATATCACGAAGTATCATCGATGAAAAACCCAAAAGAATATGGCCAAATGTAGTTATCATCGCATGTTGATGGTGAGTAAAGCCAGGCATAACTGTAGTTTGATACTGTTTAGCTTTCTGATTAAGCATTTCGACTAATTTCAAACAGCTAAAAACATAATTTAAAACCTGATCTTTCAAATAAAGCCTTACATCACAAACAACTTGGTCATTTCTGCTTCTTGCGGTATGGAGTTTTCCTACCTTTTCAATGCCATCATTATCAATGAGCCATGATTCGATATTGGTATGTACATCTTCTTTTTCCTTATGAAGAATAAATTGACCATTGTTTGCCAGTTTTTCAATCTCACAAAGCCCTTTTAAAATTATCTTCACATCATCTTTGCCTATGATTTTTTGCTTAGAAAGCATGAGAGCATGAGCTTTATTCACCGCAATATCATAGGGAATTAAAGCATAATCGGCTGCTTTAACATCTTGGACGTCTCTACCGGCACAAAACTCAACAGCCTCCTCAAGAGGTGTTTTTTCGAATGCTGATCCCCAGAGCTGAGAGATTTTTTTTGCCATTTATCCTATTATAAACAATTGATCAACCAAAACGATTATTAAAATAAGCAGGTGTCGCGACCGGAGGGGGTCCCAGTCAGCGCGGAGTTTCGGCGCTTGATACCGCTTTTTTCCGCAAACTTCACCCCACGGGTGAACCCAAGTTATGCTTCAAAAAGGGTATCTGCGCTTGAAACTGATCAACGAGCACTGGCTGGGACGAGGGAGTGACAGAATCTGCTTATTTTATTCACCCGTTCCGACGAGGTATATTGCGCGCCACGGTTTGAAATTAGAAAAAAAGTCTTTATTTATCGCCTCTTTCCCGTCTTTTACTACCGTGTAGTTGAAGACTGTCTTTGCACCCCACGCTGCCCAATCGACTTGTTTGACTTCGCCTTTTTTTAAAGTTGGATCATCCTGATTAAGTGGCTCAGGTGGAGGAACTGAATCATAAAGCCTAGCTCCGGATATCCGGGCGATCCGGCCATCTTTTTTTCCATAAAAAACAAACTTTAAATCCATCGTTGTTTTGTCTAATTCTCTTTGAATTAGAATATATGCCGGCGTATCATTAGCAAATCTAAAATCAGTCGAGGGACTGAAAACCGTGGCATCAAAACCGGGTTTTGAATCATTTTCATAATAGTGGACCCTGTAAGCGTGAGCTGTCCTTTTCGTGATTGGTAAGCCTGAATTTAAAGCCGCGCGAAAAAGAGTCGTTGAAACTTGGCAGACTCCGCCACCGTCGCCCAAAATGGTTCGTCCGTCTTTAATAATGTAGGCTTGTAGATACCCTGTATCGGCAGAAATATCACCAATGGTATTATTGAATGAAAAATTCTCATCTTTAGGAATAAGTACCCCATCAAATTTTGAAGATGCCAAAATCACGTTATGGATTCTGCCTGGAATTGAACCTTTATAATTCGATTTTCCCTCTCCAATCTTTTCGACAATTCCATAACTATTTATGGAAGCAAGAGTAATTTTTGGGCTTATAATTTGATCTTTGATAATAATTTTAAAATATTGCTGTTTGTCCACTTTGCTTACAATATCTTTAAACTGTGCTATTGCGGCTTCTTTGTCTATCTGCAATCCATTCTGTTCAATTTTAAACGCCGTGACTTTTCCATTCTCAAAGCGAAATAGAGCATCTTGGGGTTTGACATTATAGGTAACTTCAAGATCACTTAGACTGTCATACATTGGTTTTTCAGTGAAGCTTAATATGCTCTTAAAAGTAAATTTCCTTAAATTAAGTAGTGACTCTAACCGCTTCTGCCATTTGAGGATTAAATTTTGATCACGACCTATTCCGTAAGCCTGATTTGCTGTCTCGTCAATGTTTAAATCAAAATTAATGTCTTGTCCTGAAATCGTTGCAACTTGTAAATCATGATAATTAATTTCAAGTGTAATGTCTCTCAATCGTTTTTTTTTAGTAACTAAATATTTTTTTACGTCATTGACATTTTTTCCACCAAAATTTACATTATCCACGACGACATTAGGGTAAATCTTGCCCTGTAAATTAGATACCTTATTTGATATAAAGACGATAAAAATTAGGGTGACAACAAAAAAGACAAAACTAGCCACAAAAAACGATTTTAAGACGAAGATAACAATTTTTTTCATTCCTATAAATTATGCTAATATTATAGTATGAGTGATGAAAATAAAAGCGAAAATAATACATCTGAATCGACACCGGTTTATTCCGTTGAGGAGGAGACGCCAAACGTGGAACAATCAGATAACTCAGTGCCTTTAGAAACCGTGTCGGAAGATATTACCCCCGAAGGGATTTCTGATGCACCTCCACCAATCTATGAAGAGAATCGAAGTAAATTAATATTTATTGTCGTTGGTGCAATTATTTTTTTAGTTATTTTTATCTTTGTTGTGAAATTTATTTTGAGTTTTGGAAAAGCATCAGGCTCTAAAGTGACTTTGAAATACTGGGGACTTTGGGAAGACGCGGCGGTGCTACAACCTCTAATTGCTGACTACAAAAGGAAAAATCCCAACGTATCTATTATCTACACAAAAATGGACCCTAAAAGTTTACGGGAAAAAATTATTGCCCGTAATGAATCGGTGACGGATCGGCCAGATATCTTTAGATTTCATAATACATGGTTACCCCAGCTTAGTGGCGTCACATCCCCCATACCAAAGAATGTCATGACTAATGAGGAATTTGAGAAGACTTTCTATGAAGTGATTCAAAAGGATTTGAAGGTTTCAAATGATTATTATGGTATACCACTTGAGATTGATGGTTTGGTTTTAGTCTGTAATGATGAATTATTTAAAGCGTCCGGTATAGAATCACCTCCAACAACTTGGGATCAGGTGATTTCATATGCTTCAAAGATGACAGTTAAAGATGGTGGGAAAATACTCACTTCCGGTATTGCCATTGGGACGGCAAATAACATTGAAAATTTTTCTGATATTTTGGGATGGATGATTATGCAGAACGGCGGTCAATTAGATAATTTGACTTCAAATGAAGCAGTAGGTGCTCTTGAGCAGTATCGTGCTTTTGCCGATCCACCAAAGAATCTTTGGGACGAAACAATGGGTAATTCAGTACAAGCATTTGCAAAGAAGCAAGTGGCGATGATAATAGTTCCTTCCTGGCAAATTTTGACCATAAAGCAAATAAATCCCGATATTAAAATAAAAACCGTGTCATTGCCAATCGTTCCCGGAGGCAATCAACTTTCTCTAGCAACGTATTGGGTCGAAGGTGTATCTCGCTTTAGCAAGAATCAGCTTGAAGCCTGGAAATTTTTACGTTTTTTAGTGGAGAAAGACAATCTTACCAAATTATATCAGGAACAAACCAAAACCAGGCTTTTTGGAGAACCATATTCAAGAGTTGATCTTGGCAGCACTTTAGTACAAAATGAATATATTGGACCTGTAGTCGCCCAAGCGAAAAATATGAAAAGTATGCCACTTTCATCAAGAACTTATGATAATGGGTTAAATGATGAGATAATAAAATATTTAGAAGATGCCATTAATTCAACAGGAAAAGGTGTTTCATATATTGAAGCTTTTGCCACGGCCGACAAAGGCGTTAAACAAGTTTTTACCAAATATAAAATTCAGTAGACACTTATGTTTAATTTTTTAAAAAAAGACCAATTAAGCGAATCGGAAATATATTTCGGGTTAGTGTTAAAAGAAAATGAAGGGATTGGAATGATCTTGAAGGTTGATAAGAGATCAAAACGTCTTTCTGTTATAAAGGAACATAAAATAGCTTTCACTGATGGTTGGGAACGGCTGACAGAGGATGTTGACCAGACTTTGTATGAATTGGAAAAAGTGACTAAAACGCAAACAAAGAAAATAATCTTTTTTTTATATTCCCATCTTATCGATCAAAAATCCAAAAAAATAGAAAAACCCTATTTAGACAAGATTAAAAAAATAACAGAAAATTTAGATTTAAAAGCAGTTGGTTTTATCGAATATCATGAAGCGATCGCTCTATATCTTGAAAAAAAAGAAGAAGCACCTTTAACCTCAATAATAATTGAGCTAGATAAACCGGTGATTACTCTTTTCGTCTATAAAGGAGGCGAGCTCTTTTTTTCTGAAAGTATTGCAAAGACAGAGAATCTAGTTTCCGACATGGAAATCTTAATGTCAAAAATTAATGGTGAAATAATCTTACCCTCCAGGATTATTCTTTATGATTCAACTCGATTGATTTCAGAATCTGAAAAAATTATGGCTCATAAATGGGATGAGCGGTTGTTCATTCAAATTCCAAGAGTCGAAATTATGTCTGCAGATCACCTGCTGCAGGCATTGATTGAGGCATTTTCTGCACAAGTGTTTGATGACGCTCAAATTGAAGAAGTATTGGAAAAAGATGATTCTGATTTGATGGGATTTATTGTTTCGCAAGATATTAATGATATAAAAAATGCCCCGCAAACAAAAACAATAGTGGAGCCAAGTAATCCCATGATTGCACCGCCAAATATAATCTTAGATTCAATCGCAAAAAGAATAAAAGGAGTTGTTATTAACTTAAAGTCAATGAGTGGGCGTTTAGGGCAAAAAAAAATATATCTACTCATGTCCATTGCCGTTATAGGAATAATGATTGTGCTGTTTTGCAGCAGTTTATATTTCTTTCATACGGGTTCAGTGACTTTGTTTTTTGATGAAGTAAGTGAGGCAAAAGAATTTCGAATCAAAGGACATTTGACTAATTCTGGGATTGTCGAAGGGATTTCGATAGAAGAACAAAGTAAAACAGTTGAAATATCGGATAACATAGATACAAGTGGCGAAAAAATTATTGGCGAAAAAGCCAGTGGAATCGTGGCGGTCTATAACAAAGAGAAAAATGAAAAAACTCTTAAAAAAGGTTCCGTATTAGTTTCGACAAACGGCATAAAGTTTGCATTAGATGACGACATAAAAGTTGCTTCCGCATCTGAAAGTCTGACAAGCGAAGGGAACATTTTGACCGTGACGGGAAAAAACAAGGTACAAATTACCGCCGCAGATATCGGGTCTAAAGCTAACCTAAAGAAAGGTGAAAAATTAAAAATTGAAGATTTCTCTGAAAATATTGTATTTGCCTTAGTGGAAACGGATTTGACCGGTGGTAGCGAAAAGAGTATCAAGACAGTATCTAAAGATGATATAGCCAAGCTAAAAGAAAAAATTAATAAAAAGGCAGTTACGGAAAATAAAATATCTACACCTCAGGATGTTAATAAAAAAATAATTAATTCTTTGACATCGGTGACGAGCATACTCGACACCTATTCACATGAAGTTGGTGAAGAAGCCAATAGCATTAGTCTTAAAACAAAGGTAAAATTGGTTTTCTATGTATTTAACGAAGAGGATTTGAAGAAAGTCATTGTTAATAGTTTGAAAAGCAGTATAAGTGATGATTATGAAATTATTTCAACAAATTTGGCTTATTCAATAACTTCTGCAAAAAAAGAGGAAGGTAGATTTACGTTTTATTTAAAGACGACTGCGAAACTTGCAAAAAAAATTGATAAAGAAAGATTAATCGAATCTCTTCTTGGAACGTCCGTCGAAGAAAGTAAGTCACGTTTAAAAGAAAATCAAAAAATTAAGAAAATTGATATTAATATTCAAAGTCCGATTCCAATCTTACAATCTCGTATGCCTTTTTTTAAAGAACATATTAAGATTTCAGTGAAGTCGATCTGAGAAACCGTTATGGCACTTTACGTCTATAAGAAAAAAAAAGAGAACCCTCATCGACGCTTAATTACCGGTATTTCTTATAGTTCGATGATAATAGGTTCATTGTTTCTTTTTTGGTCTCTCTATCCAATTCTTTTTTTTGAGATGTACTCATTTATCAATTTTAGAACAAAACCAACTAGCCCATTGCCGGAATATAGCTCGTCTTTTATAAATACTTATAATTCAGTGCTCGGTGTTTCAAGTATCTTATCGACAAATTTATCCGATTATACAAAAGCCGGGGTTTGGTTTCCTTCTGTAGCTCAGAAGGTAAGCCAAGATCTTAAAGTCAAAGAATATACCTTATCTATACCTCGTTTGAATATAACAAATGCCAAAGTGATCGTTGGCGGTGACGATTTACTGAAAGGATTAGTTCATTATGCACCAAAATCTTTACCCGGGATGATCGGCAACGTCGCTATTTTTGGTCACTCACTCTTACCTCAACTAGCCAAACGAGGAAATGACTATCGGTCTATTTTTACATATCTGCCATCAATGGAGCGGGGAGATGAGATATATTCGACTGTAGATGGTGTCGCTTATGAATATAAAGTAGTCGATATTTTTGTAGTTAATCCGAATGAGATTTCAGTATTAAATCAAACTGACGACGATGTTTATATGAGTCTAATTACATGCGTCCCTCCGGGAACTCTCAACCAAAGGTTGGTTGTTAAGGCAAAGATGGATAAGCTTTAATTTAGACGGTTGATTAAGCCTATAAAATATGGTAAAATTACGTTTACAGCCATGGCTAAATCTACCGCTAAATTTAATAATTTAGACTATATAATTAAAGTATTTATCTACCAAATACTGCTTTTTTTTATCAATTTTTTGATCTTCACAGGAGACCTCATTATCTTATCTATAAGATATATACTAAGGCTAGTTATTATCTTACCGATAAATCAGCTAAAAAAGCTAATTCTGAAGCTATCAAGAAAGGTAAAACAAATATTTTCGCTGGTTATTAAACCTAAACTTCCATTAATAGATTTTTTCAAGATAAAATATTTTGTTATCGGTTTCTTAATTGCTTTTATATTCATACTATTATTTATAGGCATTGGTTTTATAAAGTCTTTACCTGATCCCAAATTGATTGGAAAAGTAAATTTTGCCGTCTCGACACAAATTCTGGATCGAAAAGGAAGATTATTGTACGAAGTCTATGGGAATGAAAATCGTATCCCAATAAAAATTGACACGTTACCTAAATATGTAATTTCTGCAACTATTGCCATTGAAGATAAGGATTTTTATAAGCACAATGGCGTTTCTATTTGGGGTGGGATATTAAGAGCATTGAAAGACAGTATTATAAAAAAAGATTTACAAGGAGGTTCGACTATAACTCAACAATTGGTTAAAGCTTCTCTTCTTACTCCGGAAAGAACCATCCAACGCAAAATTAAAGAAATGATTATTGCGCTTCAAGTCGAAAAAATTTACTCGAAAAGTCAAATAATGGAAATGTATTTAAATCAAGTTCCTTATGGAGGCACTGCCTATGGTATTCAACAAGCAGCTAAAGTCTATTTTGATAAAAATGCTAAAGATCTGACCTTGAGCGAGATAGCATATTTAGCCGGATTACCCAAGGCACCTAGTATCTATTCTTACTACGCAAATCCGGAATATGCCAAATCAAGAAGAAATGAAGTTTTGACAAAGATGCTCCAGCTTAAATTCATTACAAGAAGCGAGTTTGATAGAGAGTCGCCTCTTCCATTAAAGATCGTTCCTTTAAAACAATTAATTAGAGCGCCTCATTTTGTATTTTACGTAAAAAATATTCTAGAGCAAAAATATGGTATTAGATCGGTTGAAACAAGAGGTTTTCGAGTTCGAACAAGTTTAGATCTGGATATCCAAGATGAAGCCGAACTTATTTTATCAGAAGAACTCAAAAAAATTGAAAATCTAAAGGTTAATAATGGTGCGATTTTGATCACTCATCCTTCAACAGGTGAAGTCTTAGCGATGGTAGGATCCAAAAATTATTATGAGGACGGTGTCGGAGCATTCAATGTCACCACGTCCCAAAGGCAACCAGGATCATCTATAAAGCCGTTAATGTATTCGTTGGCGTTGACTAAGGGGTTTACAGCTGTATCTATGGTTGATGATTCTCCAATAATATTTAAGATTCCTGGTTCAAAGCCCTATCGACCAATCAATTACGATGGTACTTTTCACGGACTGATAACGCTACGATCTGCCTTGGCTAATTCTTATAATGTTCCGGCTGTTAAAATGTTGAATACTCTGGGTGTCAAGAATTTCATATATCATGCACGACAAATGGGAATAACCACTTGGGAAGACGAAAGTCGATATGGATTGTCTTTAACGCTCGGAGGGGGAGAAGTGAAAATGACTGATATGGCTGTTGCCTACGGCGTATTTGCCAATTCAGGTAATAAAGTAAATCTAAATCCTATTCTAGATATTTATGACTATCAAGGGTATCCAATAGAAGTGAATACAAAAGTCGATCGGACTCATGTTCTTGATGAAGGAGTTAGTTATATTATCTATGATATTTTGTCTGATGCAAAAGCTCGACTGGCTGCATTTGGTAATAATTCACCACTTAATATTCAACAGTTTAAGGTTGCCGTGAAGACGGGGACAACAAATGAAAAAAAAGATAACTGGACTATCGGTTTTACTCCAAAATTTCTTGCAGCAGTTTGGGTTGGTAATAACGACAATACACCAATGAATCCATTGCTGACATCAGGTATCACAGGTGCTGCACCGATCTGGAGTCGTGTGATGGCAAGCTTGCTATCTAAGAGTATTTCATCTGAGTTTGACGAAAATCCGCTAGCTACAAATACTTATCAAATACCAACTAATATTGTTGAAAAAAAATGTGGTGGTATCGCAGAATATTTCGTTAAGGGAACAGAAAAAGCCCCATGTCAGCCAGAATTTCTTTCACCTACACCCACAACAATACAACAGCAGTAACTGAGAATATAAGTTCCCTTCAATAGATTTACGATTTTACTTAGTATTAAAAAATTCTTGAGGTACTAAGAGAAGTCGAATTGCTTTGTTTCGACCAGTCTTCTCGTCTTTTAATCTCATGGCTACAAAATGCAGTGTATCGCCGACTTTAATTTTGCTAAATCCTCCTTTTTGAGAATCAAGAGTTTTGACATTCAGAATTGCTTGTTTCGTCTTTGTTTCTACATCTAAAATATATTGTTCTTTATCGGTTGTTAAAACACCGATGGTCTTATCATCCGTGTTGACTTCTATAATTTTTCCCGAAGCAACAAAATATTGTTTGTCGACATAAATAATGTTAGCACTAATGCTATCATCAATTTTTGTACCCGAAATGATTAAATAGCTGCTATTAATGAGGTCTTTTAATTTTATTTCTTTTTGGGCATTTCCAGTGATGGTATAAATTTTAGTAAGATCCGAGTCAACGGTTATTTTATATTCTATTTCCTTTTCATCTTTCACGAGGAGTGTATTATTATCGTTTTTCTGCAGATATCCTATGATTATCGTTCTATTTTTTTCTCGAAGTTCTGCGACTTTAGTAGCAATTTTATCTTTCAAAGTTTGAATATTTTCGTCTTCCTTAGTCGTCGGTGTAGGTTTAAGAGTGGTCTTTGGTGACTCACTTGGAGAAATTGATGTTATCTTTTCAGTTGGGCTTAAATTTTGAGCATATGTAAACGCATTTACTTTTATAAGTAATAAGGTGATGATAATACCGATAAGTAAATATTGATTCTTTTTCATATCTGTTCTTTTATTTGGTAAATATTGATAGTTTTAGTTGTCGGAATGTTTTGAAAATATGATGTGATATTAATTATATTTTCTCCCAAGGACAATGGAAATTTGATATCGAATAATTTCTCTTTTGATTTAAATACTTTCTCATCAAGAGGGGACTGGATGATGATAACTGAATTTACTGCTGTTTCGCCTTTGATATTTACAGAATCCGTCGCCACTTGGGCTTGATTTTCAGGTTCAATTATTTTGAAGCCAGTTGCTTCTTCTTTTTGAACGACGATAGTCTTTATCGGGGTAGGAATTAAGACTTTTTTTTGCTGTAACGATCTATTTTTTGTGAAAACAACAAGACTTGTGGCGACGATCGCTCCAAAGGCAATTCCCAAAATCACTGCCACAATAGTCTCTTTTTTCATATCGTTATCATATCAAAATTTACTTAAAAGTCAATTTTTGTGAAATCATGGAGGAAAAAACTCTAGGTATGGTATTTATCAAATTGCTAGTGTTATACCAATATTTGTCTACCTTAAATAACTCATCGGCTGTTTTATTTAAGGTATAAGAGGCGACAATTGATGCAGTGATCTGATCATTTTTAGTGTTTAATGATGCGATAAGTCCTGCTAAGGCATCGCCAGTTCCTCCTTTGGTAAGGCCTGCATTGCCACCTGTGATTTGATAAAGCGAGTGTCCATCAGACACTATATCTTCAACCATTTTTAGTACAATGATACAGTTAAATTCTTTAGCTGTTTCTTTGACAATTTTCGTTATATCTTCCCAAGATCGATTATGGAGCGATATACCAAACAAACTCTTAAATTCTTTTTCATGTGGTGTTACAATAGCCTTTGTTTTCATTGTTGTCAACCATTTTTTCTCCATTGTTTGAAGAGCTCCCGCATCAATAACAAATTTTTTTTCAGGGAATTTATTTAATAAATAACCGGTTAATTCATAGGTATATTGTTCCTCCTTTTCAATATTAATAATAATTTCAAAATCTAACGGCAAATTTTTTTTATCTATTTTTCCTCTCGTCATCCCCGGACCAAGTAAAATACAATCATCTTCCGTCACATAATCAAGCAAATTTTTCTTATTGATGAAAATACCGTCCCGAAATTTTGTCTTAAGATTAATAAAGATTTTTTGATTTTCCTGCGTGGACGAGTAGTGCACCATATCTACAAAATGTGATGCAATTTCGGCAGACCATAAAGAAGCAGCATGAAATAATGACGATCCGCCAATGATAAGAAGCTTTCCATTTTGACCTTTATGTGTTTTTTTTTGAGGAATATATAACTTATCAATAAATGGTTCAATGTCGGACGAAGATGCGGTCTTGATTAACATATATGCTATACTATTTTACCATGATTAATGCAAATGATCTAAGGCGAAAGTTTGCTGATTATTGGTCTTCCAAAAAACTGGGACATCGGGAAATTCCACCAGCCCCGCTAGTCTTAAAAGAAGATCCGACGACGCTATTTACCTCTTCAGGGATGCAGCAGTTGGTCCCAAATTTGACAGGTTCTCCTCATCCATTGGGTAAGCGATTGTATAATATTCAACCCTGTTTTCGCGCTACCGATATAGATGAAGTAGGCGATAATCGCCATACCTGCTTTTTTGAAATGATGGGAAACTGGTCACTCGGTGATTATTTTAAAGAAGAACAAATTCCTTGGATGTGGGATTTTTTTGTCAAAGAACTTGAACTTTCTAAAAGTAAGTTATATATATCTGTTTTTTCAGGTACAAAGGAAGTTCCAAAAGATCTTGAATCTGAATTGATTTGGAAGAAATTGGGAATTTCGGATGATCACATATTTTTTTATGACGCTACTAAAAACTGGTGGTCAAGATCAGGTCCACCGGAAAAAATGCCCGATGGTGAAATCGGAGGTCCAGACGCGGAGGTATTTTATGAGTTTACTGACGTTCCCCATGATAAAAAATTTGGAGAAAATTGTCATCCCAATTGTGATTGTGGCAGATTCTTAGAAATCGGCAATTCGGTATTTATTCAATATCAAAAAAATAATGGAAAAATTATTGAAATGGAACAAAAAAATGTGGATTATGGAGGGGGATTCGAGAGGATTTTATCCGCTATAAATGATCAACCTGACATGTTCAAGACAGAGTTATTCATTGATATAGTTAAGGAAATAGAAGAAAATACTAGTAAAAAATACACGGATCCTTTATCTATTCAAGCTATTAGAATTATTGCAGATCATCTTAAAGTTGCAGTTTTTTTAATTATAGAGGGCATAGTCCCATCAAATAAGGAACATGGTTATATATTAAGACGTTATTTAAGGAGAGCAGCTGTAAAAATGCATCAACTTACGGGAGGTTTAACACCAAGTTTTGATCAGATATTAGACAGAGGAGTACTGAGAGTTTACGATGGCATACAAGGAATTGATAGACATAAACAAAGGTCTTTGATTTTTCAAGTTGTTAATAGAGAGATGGAGCGTTTCAGTGAAAGTTTAGATAGAGGTTTAAAACATTTTACAAAACTTTCAGATAATCAGATGGAAGCAGAAGCATTTAATTTATTTGCCAGTTATGGATTCCCATTTGAAATAACGGCAGAACTTGCAAAACAAAGAGGAGTGATGATAAATAAAATAACATTTGATGAAATGTATAAAACACATCAAAAACTCTCGAGGAAGGTTTCTTCTGGTATGTTCAAAGGAGGTTTGGCTGATCACTCCGAGCAGGTAATCAGATATCATACTGCGACCCATTTACTTCATCAGTCACTTCGTGATGTTTTGGGTGATGAAGTCCGTCAGGAAGGGTCAAATATAACCGGAGAAAGATTACGGTTTGATTTTAGTTTGTCTAGAAAACCGTCGGATGAAGAGATAAAAAAAGTGGAGGAAATCATCAATCAAAAAATAAAAGAAGCATTGCCGGCTCGTTTTGAAATCATGCCTAAAGAAAAAGCCGATCAAATCGGTGCTCTATCTTTTTTTAAAGAAAAATACGGTGATAAAGTGAAAGTATATTTTATCGGTGGAAGCTCAGACAATCCCGGATTGTCATACTCAAAAGAATTCTGTGGAGGACCTCATATCGCAAATACGTCAGAAATAGGTCCGATTAAAATCACCAAAATCAAAAAAATCGGAGCCAATTTAATCCGTATTTATCTAATTCAACACCCGACGTCCACACCCGACGTTGAATTCTAAATTTATTCTAAAAGTAGGTTTTTTATATCTTGCAATTGACGTTGATAATCTGCGTTGTTATAAACAAATTGTTTATACGTCTCCGTTTTTTTAAAATAACTTAAAATCATCTCGGTATTTATGAATGGGTGTATGATTTTACCCATATACGTTGTAAACGATGTACAAGGATAGTCAATAAGATCATTAATCTCAATCAGACGATCTGAAACCGGATTTAATTCAACATATCGGATTACATGAAGCAATTGTGCTTCAGATTCTATAATAACTGCCTTGAATCTGTTTGTAAAAACAGAGCCATGACGCTCAAATTTAATGTTATAGTATTTTGCATATGCGTTTTGAAAGTTAGTTAAAAAAGTAATTATTCCATCATCAATCAATTGCCGTAGGACAAAATGAAAATGTGTAGGCATCAGAGAAAAAGCCAAGAATTCAACACGTTTAGGACTGTTATAGATTTGATTCAATCGCACAGCTCTAATCTCAGGAGCTAATTGAGAAAGGTGTGAGAAACCTATATCTGATTCATGTTTATAGAAATTAATTAATTCTAAAGCGCGGGTCAATGACAATGGATTAAGAAATATTTTTTCTGATCCGACCGACCGGTTACAAATATGATAATAAACATTTTCTGTGAATTTTATACGACGATAAGGCATAACTAATTTTACTAAATTCAACACCCGACGTTGAATTCTAATCGGTGAATTCCTGAACGTATATTTTTCCGTAGATACCACCATCTATGACTCCAATACCTATTTTATTGAATGCACCGGAGAGTATATTAGCACGATGGCCAGGAGAGCGCATCAAGCCTGTATGGGCGATTTGAAGATTTGGAGCAAAGGCTAGATTCTCACCGGTGGTTTGGTATCGTATACCTTGTTTTTCTAATCTTTCTGCCGGCGTTGACTGATCTACCTGAGAGGTATGAGAAAAAAAGCCATAGTTGAACATTTCTTTACCATAAGCTCGTGCGGTTTCTTTTAGTTTGTCATCAGTTGTAAGTGAAGATAATCCATTTTGTCGTCGTTCTCTGTTTATTAAAATAAGCATGTTGTTATCATCAATGCTGTCAATTTTTAAATTATTAGAGGATAATTTAATACCCAGATTTACGGTTTCACTTGATTGGGGTTTGATCGTAAGAAAATTTAGACTCTCAGCGATTGCATCATTGAATATCCCTTTGAATTGATTTTCAAGCTCGCTTGATAATTGAAGTAAAATAGGACCGGATTTTGAAGAAAGAATATTTTTTTTAACCTGAGCTCTTATAGGTAGCGCTATTGCCAGACTTAATACGATAGCAGAGAGAATTAGAGCGTCAACGGCTGCGGGAATAGCACCAAGTATTTTATCGATATTTTTTGGTACTTTAGGTAGCTTTTTTGCAATTAAAGTTAAAAAAAGATAGAGAAACATTTCGCATATAACCCAGGCGGTGAAGAATCCGACGACTTTACTGAGTCCATATGAAACGCCCATATTATGCACAAAAAAAGTGGCAAAAAATCTATACGAGTAAACTGAAAAAATGAAAGCAATGACAAAGCTAATCAAGTTATACAGTGAGATAATTATTCCACCGTTTGTAAGTGAAAAAAGAGCGACAAGCGAAATTATTATTGCATCAATCAGATTATAATTGGTTGTTATATATTGATATAGATTGTCGATCATTTTTTTGTTAAAATAGACGACATGTACAAGTTAAAAAAGCTTATTGGAATAATCAAATCATCTCCAAAAGCTCTGCTATTTCATCCAAAGATTATATCACTGATTTTAATCATCCTGGTGGTTTTTGGCCTTTCATCATTTTATGTCGTAATTTTAAAGGACCTGCCTAATCCACAAGGCTTGAAGAATTATAAAGTAATTCCTGTTTCTTCAGAGATAATGGATCGAAATGGCAAATTGCTCTATGATATCTTTGATAAAGAAAACAGAATTCCGATAAGAATTAAGGATTTGCCTGAATATGTAAAACAAGCGACAATTGCCATTGAAGATAAAGAATTTTATAAACATGGAGGGATTTCACTTGTCGGGGGGATGATTAGAGCTTTAAAAGATACAATTATTTTAAGAAAAGGCTTGCAAGGTGGATCTACAATTACTCAACAATTAGTAAAATCTGCTCTTCTGTCACCGGAGCGGACCGTCACAAGAAAGATCAAGGAAGTAATTTTAGCACTGTGGACTGAACAAATTCTCAAAAAAGATGAGATTTTGGAGCTATATCTAAATCAGGTGCCCTACGGAGGCTCTGCTTATGGAATAGAGCAAGCATCAAGAATCTATTTTAATAAAAGCGCAAAGGCGTTGACATTGCCTCAAGCAGCTCTACTGGCGGGATTGCCTCGAGCGCCGAGCCGTTATTCTCCTTATTCTGATCCAGAGGTTGCAAAAAGGAGAAGAAACGATGTATTGGCGGAAATGGCAAAGTTGAAATTTATTACTAATGAGCAAAAAGATAACGCAATAAGAGAAGATCTCGAAATAGAAACTTTTAAAACTAAAATAAATGCACCGCATTTTGTTTTCTACGTAAGATCAATCCTTGAGAAAGAATATGGTGCTTCTATTGTTGAAGAAGGAGGGCTAAAAGTCACAACAAGCCTGGATTTGGATTTACAAAAACAGGCGGAAGCGACTTTATCTGCAGAACTTGAAAAAATAAAAAAATTAAATGTTGGGAATGGTGCTGCATTGGTGACGCGTCCTACGACTGGAGAAATATTAGCTATGATTGGGTCCCGTGATTATTTTTCTTCACCTTCAGGCACCTTTAATGTGACGACAGCGTTGAGACAACCAGGTTCTTCAATAAAACCGATAAATTACGCCATTGGTATTGATCGAAAGTTGGTCACACCAGCATCTGTGTTTCTGGACGTAAAATCATGTTTTACAGCTCCAGGTCAGCCAAAAGCATATTGTCCCGTCAATTATGACGGCAACTACCATGGTTTAGTGCAACTTAGATTCGCACTGGGTAATTCATACAATATTCCGGCGGTTAAGATGCTGCAGTTAAATGGCGTCGAGAATTTTGTCGCTTCTTCATCCAGTTTCTTATTTACTAGCTTTAAAGATCCAACCCGCTATGGATTGTCTCTGACTTTAGGTGGAGGGGAAGTAACAATGGTTGATATGGCTCAAGCGTTTTCCAGCTTTGCCAATGAGGGGATACCAAAAAAATTAGTTGCGGTTCTAAAAGTTGAAGATAAAAATGGTAATGTACTGTATGAATATAAAGATAATAATCTTGTTAAAAATATAAGAGAGCCAATAAATTATCCAAATTACTTAAATATCACTGGTAATCGGGCAATTTCACGGGACACAGCTTTTATAATTTCTCATATTTTGCTTGATAATAATGCCAGATCTGCTGCTTTTGGAGCAAGAAGTCAATTGAATATTCCCAAACACGTCGCTGTTTCGGTCAAAACTGGTACAACCAACGATCTACGAGACAACTGGACAATTGGCTATACCCCAAACTTTTTGGTGGCTATTTGGGTAGGTAACAATGATAATAAACCTATGTCGCGAGTAGTCTCAGGAGTGACTGGAGCAGCGCCAATCTGGAATGGAATCATGAGTTTTGTCATAAAAGATCAACCTGATTTATGGCCAAGGAAACCGGATAGTGTTGTTGGTCGGCAGGTATGCAGTGATAGTGGACTACTTATGGCTAGATCTCCCGAAGGAGTCGAAAGCTGTCACTCTAGATTTGAATATTTTATAAAAGGATTTGAATCGGTTTCATCGAGTGTTAAGTCAACAAAGGAATTTATTCCTGTAAGTAAAGATACCGGCAAGATGACGACTGTGGAAGATCCGTCTCACGAGATGCAGGAAAAAACAGTAATTAAAGATGGTATTTCTACTTATTGCGTTGATTGTGTCAATGATTTCGGTCCGAGCCCAACCCTGACGCCGACACCGTGAGGGCGTCAATCCCCGGGAGTGTGCCTTTTTCAATAAATTCTAGCATCGCTCCACCTCCGGTTGAAATATGGGTGATTTTATCATTACTTTTTTTATCTGAAATGGCAACAAGCGTATCACCACCACCTATAATTGTCACTGCATTTTCTGTCGAAATAATACTATCATAGATAGTATCAGTACAATGTCGATATAATTGATTTTCAAAGAGTCCTACTGGTCCATTCCAGACTATAGTTTTTCCCTGTTTAATAACTTTATCAAATTCTATTTCTGTCGCTGGTCCGAGATCATAAATAGCCAAATTGGAAGGAATTTCGGCAATAGGATGAACTTCAGGTTTAATATTTGGATCTTGTAAATTTCCACAGACTGCATCTAATGGGAGAATTAGCTTACACGGTGAATTTTCAACACTTGCCAATACTTGTTTAGCAGCTTCATTAGCTGTACTTTCTACTAAGCTTTTTCCAACTTGGTATCCTTGGACTTGGAGTAACGTATTGGCAATTCCACCACCCAGCAATATATAATCAGCAATTTTCATAAAACGGGAAATTAAACCAATTTTAGTAGAAATTTTTGCTCCGGCCAAAATTGCGATTAACGGGCGTTGTGGATTTTTAGTTATTTTGGAGAGCATTTCAATCTCTTTTTGCAGAAGTAATCCCGCATAACCTGGAATATAGTTCGCAATACCTACGATCGAAGCGTGCGATCGATGTACAGAACCAAATGCATCATCAACGTAAATATCAGCCATACGTGCTAATTTTTTTGCAAACCCGCTGTCATTTTCCTTTTCGCCTTTAAAAAAACGAATATTTTCAAGAAGTATTATTTCATTTTTTTTTTGATCAGCAATTATATGCTGTTTATTATCAGACTCAAAGTCAGTCATCAATTTTACGGTATAACCCGACACAAATGAGGTAAGGCGATCAATTATAGGTCTTAGCGAATATTTTGGGTCTATACCTTTTGGACGCCCAAGATGGGAGATTAAAATGAGTTTATTTTGCTGTTGAAGCAATTTTTTTATTGTTGGAATTGCCTGACGTATTCGTGTGTCATCTGTAATTTGTCCCTCATTAGATAAACTGACATTGAAATCGACGCGAATAATGACGCGTTTATTTTGTATTACTGCATCATCAATAGTTTTTATATTAAATCCCGCGATCATTTTAAAAAACTCAAAAATTCACTAACCATTTTTTTGCTACCTAAGACTATCGGTGTTCTTTCATCAAGACTCTTTGGTTGAATTTCAAGAGGATTATTGTCTTGGCTGGTAGCCGAACCTGATGCTTGGGTGACAATATATGACATCGGGTTGACTTCATACATCAGCCTTAATTTTCCATTTGGAGACTTGGAGTTTTCCGGATATAAAAATATACCACCTTTAATTAAGACACGATGAATATCAGCTATCATAGCTGAAGCATAGCGTAGGGTATATGGTTTGCCGGTTTCTTCGTCTTCCTTCTTTATAAAATCCAAGTATTTTTGGATATACTCCGGATATCGGTGATAATAACTCTCATTTATTGCGTAGCTTTTTCCGGTCTCTGGTACTTTCATATCAGGATGAGACAATAAAAAACTGCCAATTGATGGATCAAGAGTAAAACCATTGACTCCATTGCCACACGTATAGATAAACATAACGCTTGGTCCATAGACGACATATCCGGCTGCTACCTGATCAGAGCCTTTAAGAAGTAAATCAGCGTCACTTTTGATATTGTCCGGTTTTCGGTGAATAGAAAAGATGGTGCCGACATTTAAATTAACATCGATGTTTGATGATCCATCGAGAGGGTCTATATAGACGACATATTCACCATAATCGGTTTTAATAAGCTCTGGCTTTTCCAATTCTTCAGTGACGATAGCTGAGACATGACCTGTCTTAGTCAAAGTTTCGACTAAAATGTCATTTGAGAATTTATCCAGCTTTTGAACTTCCTCATCATATATATTAGTTGTTCCGGCAGAGCCTAAGATATCGACTAATCCTGATTTCTTGACATGGGAAGCGATGATTTTGACTGCATTTTCTATAGCAGTTAAAAGCAGTGTAAAATTTCCAGTGGCTTTTTTGAATCTTCTCTCATCTTGTAAAAGAAATTCGGTTAATGTAGTGGTTTTGTTTAACATAATTGATACTATTGGATAATATCAAAATATTAACATAATTACATTTTTTTTCAAACATCATTAAAACTACTAAAAAATTATGATTATTTATTATAATTATTGATTGTTAGCATTTAAAAAAACATATGAACAAAGATGAATTAATGAAAACCGCCAAGGCAATGGTTGCTCCCGGCAAGGGCATATTAGCTGCTGATGAATCTTCAGGCACAATAAAAAAAAGATTCGATACGATCTCAGTCGAATCAACAGAAGAAAATAGACGAGCATATCGGGAACTTCTATTTACCACTCCTGGAATGGAAGAATTTATTTCCGGTGTTATCCTTTTTGATGAAACAATAAGACAGAAAGCAAAAGATGGTACGCCGCTTCCGGCAGTCTTATCAAAAAAAGGCGTCATCCCTGGCATTAAAGTTGACAAAGGTGCACAAATGCTAGCCGGTTCAGAAAATGAAAAAGCGACAGAAGGACTTGACGGATTGCGTGACCGGTTTGCAGAATACTACACGCTTGGAGCTCGATTTTCTAAATGGCGAGCAGTAATTACTATCGGGCAAGGAATACCGACCGATTATTGTATCAGCGTCAACGCTCATACACTTGCTCGATTTGCAGCACTTTCTCAGGAAGCCAATATTGTTCCTATTGTCGAACCGGAAGTCTTAATGGATGCTGATAATACTATCGAGGTTTGTGAGCAAGTGACCGAGAAGACACTTTTAGCCGTATTTGACGAACTAAAAAAACAGAAGATATTTATTGAAGGTATGATTTTGAAACCTAATATGGTCATTGCCGGTAAAAAATGCCCGACTCAGGCTACCAAAGAACAAATTGCAGAAAGTACGATAAGATGTTTCAAAAAAGTCCTGCTCAAAGAATTAGCCGGGGTTGTCTTCTTATCCGGTGGACAAAGTGAAGTAGAGGCAACGGTCAATTTAAACGAAATGAATCAGACCGCGCCTCACCCATGGGAATTATCTTTTTCCTATGGCCGAGCGCTTCAACAATCAGCGCTTAAAGCCTGGGGTGGAAAGCCGGGAAACACAAAAGCAGCCCAAGACGTTTTTTATAAAAGAGCCAAGTTGAATGGAGCAGCAAGGTATGGGAAATATACTAGTGATATGGAATAATACGATGTCATCCTGAATTCATTTCAGGATCCATATATGTCATTCCCGCGAAAGCGGGAATCTATAGAATTGTATAGATCTCCGATCAGGCTGGGGCTGATAAGAGATGCTTAAACAAGTTCAGCATGATATAAAATAGCTATGATTTCAGTGATCCAACGTGTTTCTTCAGCGTCAATCTTAATTAACGGCGACTTATATTCATCCATAAACCAGGGGTTACTGATTCTTCTTGGAATATGTTCAGATGATGATGAACTGGTCATAAGAAAAAATGCGGAAAAAATCGCATATCTTCGAATCTTCGCAGATAAAAAAAATAAAATGAATTTGTCAGTCAAAGATGTAAAGGGAGAAATATTAGTTGTATCTCAGTTTACTCTTTGTGCTGATACAAAAAAAGGTAATCGTCCATCGTTTATCTCTGCCATGGAGCCTAAAAAAGCAGAAGAGTTTTATGAGCTTTTTATTTCAGAATTTAAAGATCACCAAATCCCTGTTAAATCAGGTGTCTTTGGTGCAATGATGGATGTTGAACTTGTAAACGATGGTCCAGTGACAATAATAATTTAACTAAATGTTAGATAAATTAATTTACGATATACGCATCCTAAAAAATCCTCAAAAAGCTACTCTTTTGCAGCGTTATTTTAAGACAGGCAAAGGTGAATATGCCGAAGGGGATAAATTTCTAGGTCTGACAGTACCCATATGCCGGCAGATTTCTAAAAAAAATAAGGATTTATCACTTTCTGACTTAAAAGAACTTCTTAAATCTAGATATCATGAAGAAAGATTAATCGCGTTGTTGATTTTGGTTAGTCAATTTGGAAAAAATCAAAAAAAAATATTTGATTTCTATTTATCATCCACTAAATATATTAACAACTGGGATTTGGTGGATTTGACAGCGCCAAAGATTGTTGGTCAGTATTTGTATCATCTAAAGGATGCAGATATTCGTTCTAAACAATTAAAAAAACTAGCTACATCAAATAATTTATGGCAACGTCGTATTGCAGTTTTAGCAACCTTTTATTTTATCCATGAAAATCATTTCGATGAATCATTGCAGATTGCCAAAATGTTGCTTCAAGACAGACATGATTTAATTCATAAGGCGATCGGTTGGATGCTTAGAGAGGTTGGTAAACGCGATCAAAACGTCGAAGAAATATTTTTAAGAAAGTATTATCAAAAAATGCCTCGTACCATGCTCCGTTATGCTATCGAAAAATTTCCCGATAGTTTGAGACGATTTTACCTTGCACGATCGACTTGACAAGTAAGATAAGTTTATTATAGATTTATTGAATCACAAAAATTATGGATGACAAAAATAAAGACGCAAAAGAGGAAAAAACACCGGAAAAAGTTAAGGAGATTTTGGATCTAGAGCAATCAATTAAAAACTATTTTGACGCGATTCAGGCAAAAAAGCTTGAGATGACAAAGCAAAAAGACATGGTTAAAGATGCGCTTTTGAATGATCAAACTTACTTTAATCATGAAGAAAAGATCAAGGAAGCAAAAAAAATTGCAGAAAAAACCAAATCGCAGATTGAAAGCACTCCAGCCGTAATTACCGCAAAAAATGAGGCAAAAGATTTAACTGCAGAAATTAAAGAAATGCAAAAGAATCTCTCAAATTATTTACTGAAATATCATCAACTTAGTGGTCAAAATCGTATCGCGGTTCATGAAGGCGAAGAGTATGATATTGTCGAGGAAGCAAAATTAGTCAAAAGTAAAAGAAGATAATCACCTTCAATAATCTTACTGAGTTTATAATCTCATCTTAAGAAACAAATATCTGACGAACTGATATAATATTGTCTCTATGACAAAAACTGGTACTTTTAAACTTAAATCAGGATTAGCCCAAATGCTAAAAGGTGGCGTCATTATGGATGTCGTTAATGCGCAACAAGCAAAAATCGCCGAAGACGCGGGAGCTGTAGCAGTCATGGCGCTTGAGCGAGTGCCATCTGATATAAGAAGTGCTGGAGGAGTTGCTAGAATGGCCGATCCGAAAATTATCAAAGAAATCCAAAAAGCAGTGACGATTCCTGTCATGGCCAAGTGCAGAATCGGCCATTTTGCCGAAGCTCAGGTATTGCAGGCATTGGAGGTTGATTTTATTGATGAGAGTGAAGTTCTAACTCCTGCTGATGAAGAGTTTCATATTGATAAGACACCATTTACGATCCCATTTGTATGCGGAGCTCGGGATTTAGGCGAAGCGTTGCGAAGAATAAATGAGGGAGCTGCAATGGTAAGGACAAAGGGAGAAGCAGGAAGTGGTAATATCGTCGAAGCTGTCAAACATATTCGAAAAGTGACTGCAGGTATAGATGAAATTAAAAAACTTCTGATCAGTAAAAAAATGAAACAACTTAATGATGTGGCTATAAAATACTCTGTTCCGGTTGAGTTGGTTATCAACACGGCTAAGTTAGGTCGTTTGCCGGTTGTCAATTTTGCCGCCGGAGGAATAGCTACTCCAGCTGATGCTGCACTTTGTATGCAACTTGGAGTTGATGGTGTCTTTGTTGGATCAGGAATCTTCAAAAGTCAAAATCCAGCTAAAACTGCTAGGGCTATTGTTGATGCAACTGCTCATTTCACAGATGCTTCTAAAATCGCTAAAGTCAGTGAGAATCTTGGTGATCCGATGAAAGGGCAGGAAATATCTGATCTTGTGCAAAAGATGTCTGATCGCGGAATTTAACTCCAGTAAATTTATGAAATTGAAAAACATAGGAGTCTTAGGTTTTCAGGGTGATTTTGTCGAGCATATTGAAACGACAAAAAAAGCACTGAATAAACTAAGTTTTGAAGGAAACATCATAATGGTTAAAACCAAAGACAAGTTACAAAATCTTGACGGTCTGATAATTCCCGGAGGAGAAAGTACCACATTGCAGACTTTGTGCATAAAAAACGGGCTGTGGGAAGATATGAAACGAATTAAATATATCTATGGTACCTGTGCTGGTGCAATTCTTTTAGCAAAAAAAGTTCTTCATAAAACCAAAAATCAGCAGACACTGGAGCTCATGGATATCGAGATAGATCGAAATGCATACGGTGGTCAGATTAGCTCTTTTGAAAAGAAAATTAAAACAAAATTAGGTAATTTTGATGCCGTCTTTATCCGCTCCCCAAGAATTACTAAGACGGGTAAGAATATTGTTATTATCGCAAAAGAAAGGAATGAAGTATTAGCCTGTGAACAAAGAGATAAAGATAAATATTATTTGGTATCGTGTTTTCATCCGGAATTGACGACAACGATCTTCCACGAATATTTTCTCAAAAAAATCTATTCACAATAATTATTTATTCTTTAATACTGTTTGATATCCGCCGCAACCTTTGAATAACCAATGAGCGACACGAGTGACAGTGGTAGTTGATGCACCGACTTTCTTAGCAATCAGTTCATAAGAACCTCCTTCTGTGAGTAATCGAGCGATCTCTAATCGATTGGAGAATTCTTCAATTTCAGGTAAAGTCATCAAATCGCGTATAAAATTGGTCATATCCGTTTCAGATTTTAAAGAGAGTAGAGCGTAGATTAATGCTTTTTCTTTACTATTTTTTGGTGAATATGTTTCTGTTTTAGTAAAACGGTTTGTTTTCATATGCTAATTATAAAGTATTGAATATCTCTTGACAATAATATAGTATCATGTTATCATATTAACATGATAGAAAATAAGGTTAGTAACTTTGAAGTAAATCATCATTACCCTGCTTCGGCGGGGTGATATTGGCGTTTTATTTTTTGTAACCCCGCCTAACCAGCGGGTTTTTTTATGTAGCTGTTTCTGCTTTCATAATAAAACGCAGAAATACAGCTACATAACCCCGTAGGATCGCTCCTCGGAGGCAAGGATGTAACCCTTGCGACGAGGTAAGATTCCTTCGGGGTAAAGAAATTATGCAGAAACTTAATAATGGAAATATAAAATTAGCGATTCAAAAGAAAGGTCGATTGAGTGAGGATTCGATTGAATTTTTGCGAAAAGCTGGTCTTGAGTTTGAATCCTACAGTAAAAGCTTATTTGCCTCTTGTCGCAATTTCCCACTAGAGATTCTTTTTGTGCGTGATGATGATATTCCCGATTACGTTGAGACGGGGGTAGTTGATCTTGGGATTGTTGGTCAAAATCTGCTTAATGAACTGCAACCAAAGGTAAAAAAGCTTTTAAACTTACGATTTTGCTTCTGCTCTCTTTGTCTTTGCGTGCCTAAAGACTCTTCAATTTCAGACTTTTACGATTTAAACGATGCGAAAGTGGCTACCTCATATCCAAACTCGACTAAATATTTTTTGCTAAAAAACAATATTAAAGCCAAAGTAATTACGATAAACGGTTCAGTTGAAGCAACTCCAGTTTTGGGAATTGCCAATGCCATAGTCGATCTTGTCTCAACCGGAAGTACTCTTTCAGCCAACGATCTAAAAATAATCTCCAAATTATATGATTCTGAGGCGATTTTAATATCAAATATTAATTTATTGACTAATAAAAAAAAGAATGCACTTGTTAATAAACTACTTACTCGATTCAAGGGAGTATTAGTGGCTAAAAACTATAAATATGTAATGATGAATGCACCGGAAAAAATACTTCCGAAAATTAATAAAACTATTCCTGGATTGAAATCGCCAACGATTTCTCCACTTAATTCAAAAGGGTGGATTTCTATTCAATCAGTGATCAAAGAGGACGTATTTTGGGAAACCATTGAAAAGCTTAAAAAAATTGGCGCGACGGGAATTTTGGTATTGCCAGTTGAAAAATTGATTCTATGAAAGTCACAAAACTCTCTGATTTATCAAAAAAAGATTATGAACGAATAGTAAGACGATCATTTGGTACTAATCTATCTATTATGCCTAATGTTAAAAAGATTATCCGAGATGTTAAGACGAACGGAGATAGTGTAATTATCAATAATTGTCAAAAAAATTATGGTATTCAAAATCTTGACAATCTTCAGGTAACGCAAAGTGAAGTGAAGAATGCATATTCCCAAGTAGATAAAACAACAATACAAGCATTGAGACAAATGATAAAAAATATTACCTTAGTTCACAAGGCACAGCTTCCTCGCAAAAAAGATACAATTGTGCAAACGGAAAAAGGTATTCGTGTTTGGCGCGAATGGAGAGCGATTGAGAAGGTTGGATTATACGTTCCGGGAGGAAAGGCAATATATCCTTCATCAATATTGATGAGTGCTATACCGGCACAAATTGCGGGGTGCCGCGATATTATTCTTTGTTCTCCAGCAAAACAAGACGGAAACATGTCTGCGGCAACCATTATTGCTGCTGATCTAATTGGGTTACGGAAACTATATAAAGTTGGAGGCATTGAAGCAATCGCGGCAATGGCTTATGGTACAGAAACGATTCCCTGTGTTTATAAAATTTTTGGGGCAGGCAATGCGTATGTTACTGCTGCAAAAATGTATGTGTTTGGAGACGTTGCCATCGATATGCCTGCTGGTCCTTCGGAAATATTTATTATTGCTGATAAAGAGGCAAATCCTAAGTTTATAGCTGCAGATTTACTTGCCGATGGCGAACATGGAACAGATTCAGCATGTGTGCTTATCACTACGTCGCAACAAATTGCTAAAGAGTCAATCAAGCAAATTGAAAAACAATTACAAAGCTTGAGAACCAGAGACCGTATAGAGGAATCTATTAAAAGATATGGATTGTTTGCGATAGTTAATTCACTTGATGAAGCCGTTTCATTTGCTAATGAATATGCGCCGGAGCACTTAGAAATTATGACAAAAAATCCTGAAAAATTGGTTGAAAAGATAACTAATGCCGGATCAATTTTTCTCGGCGATTGGACATCAAAAGCTACGGGAGATTATGCAACAGGCGCCAATCACGTGTTACCAACTGGGGGTACAGCCAAAATGTATTCACCACTTGGAGTTGATGCATATGGAAAATGGATGCAAGTACAAGAATGCACGAAAGACGGTCTAATGGCGATAAAAAAAACAATAGAAACTATTGCTGAAGTTGAGCAATTACCAGCTCACAAAAATTCAATATCAGTTCGATTTGCATAGTATGAAAAATAATAAATACTTTTCAAAAATAGCAGAAAAAATTGTTCCTTATCAATGGGAAGAGAGTTTGTCTGATGAAGTATTACGATTTGACACAAATACAGTTCCATTTCCGCCACCAAATTTGCAACGATTTTTTAAATCACTTGGCAATAATTGTCCTATCAATGAATATAAAGATCCGTCATATAAAAAACTGGAAACTCTTATTGCGCAATATGAAAAAGTCCAATCAGACATGATTACGGTGACAAATAGTGGCGATGAAGCGCTTGACATCTTAGCTAAGACATTTTTGGACGATGACGATACATTCTTGGTAACGCCGCCGACTTACGAAATTTTTTCAATTCAGTGCGAACTTAATAAAGGACGAAAAGTTGAAGTCCCGCTTTCAGGCAAATTATTTAACGTTAATACCAATAAAATTATTACCACAACAAACGAACAAAAAGTTAAACTTATTTTTCTGTGCAATCCTAATAATCCAACAGGCACAATTATTTCTCAAAGTGATATCGAAAAAGTGGTTCGATGCTGTTCAACTATAGTAGTTGTGGATGAAGCATACCGTGAATTCTATGGCAATAGTTCGGTTACACTTCTTAAAAAATACGATAATTTGGTAATTCTACGTAGTTTTTCAAAATTTGCTGGTATTGCCGGTGCGAGAGTAGGATATCTTATTGCTAATTCTTTTTTGTCATCTAAATTTCACAGCATTCGTTTCCCGATGGGAGTGAGCTATTTTTCGTACAAACTTGCTGAATGGGTACTTGAGAATGATCAACAATGGATGAATCAACAAATTGAAATGATTAAAACCGAAAGAGAAAGGCTTTCAAACAAATTATTAGTAATGGGTTTTTATGTCTTGCCATCAAAGGCAAATTTTTTGCTGGTAAATATTGGAGCTCGTGTTAAGGAAATACAAGACAAGCTTAAAAAGAAGGGCATATTAATTCGTGACCGTAGTTCAAAAAAATATTTGACAGGATGTGTACGGATTACAGTTAGGAGTCGCAAAGAAAATGATGTATTAATAAATGCACTAAAAAAAATTGTATGAAACTGAATTATGATGGATTAATTTTTGATATGGATGGAGTATTAGTTGATGTATCACGATCTTATCGTGAAGCAATTCGACAAACCGCGAGTTATTTTCTGAACCGAAATGTGTCGATGAATGAGGTAACTGAAATAAAGAATAAAAC
Source organism: Candidatus Roizmanbacteria bacterium RIFCSPHIGHO2_02_FULL_37_13b (assembly GCA_001789395.1). Classification (GTDB taxonomy): domain Bacteria; phylum Patescibacteriota; class Microgenomatia; order UBA1406; family HO2-37-13b; genus HO2-37-13b. The sequence continues at coordinate 101,142 of MFZK01000014.1, forward strand.
CGGTATGAACAATGACTGGGATGCGACAATCGCATTAATAAATAACAAAAAAATTTCATTCAAATCTGTAAAAAAATATTTTCAATCACTCTATTTGGGTAATAAAAATACGAGTGGACTTATCGATAATGAAAAATTATTAATCTCAAAAATGATGCTCGTAAAGTTAAAAAAGAAATATAAAAAAATAGCAATCGCTACGGGAAGGCCGCGAAAAGAAGCAGAATATGTTATGAAAAAAAATATGCTTCAGAGAGTATTTGATTGCTTGATTGCAAGGGAAAACGTAAAGAGAGACAAACCGGCACCGGAATCGATCATAAAAGTCATAGAAATTCTTGGGCTTAATAATACGGTTTATATCGGCGATAGCCCAAGTGATGTATCTGCGGCAAAAAATGCCGGGATACCAAGTATATATGTAGGTGATCAAAATATTGGAACAATGCGTTTTCCAACAATATTACAAGTTATTAAATATCTATTATGAAAAGAGCTAGTCAATTAAATAGAAAAACAAATGAGACGGAAATTTCCATAGATTTAAACATTGAGGGAACCGGAAAAAGAAATATCGATACCCCTATTGGTTTTTTGAATCATATGCTTGATTTATTTGCAAAGCATGGCTTGTTTAATCTGAATATAAAAGCAAGCGGAGATACATTTATAGATGATCATCATACAGTTGAAGATTTGGGAATTGTTTTAGGGAGTGCATTTGGTAAAGCGCTTGGTGATAAAGCAGGAATTAATCGATATGGTTTTTTTATATTACCGATGGATGAAGCGGTGGCCACGGTCGCAATCGATTTTTCAGGACGATATGCATTTTCATTTGACTGTAATTTTAAGCGGGAAAAAGTCGGCAATTTATCAACGGAGCTAATTTATGATTTTTGGGATGCGTTTGCCCAAAATGCCAAAGTTAACCTATATATAAAAGTTGAAAATGGTCGAAACGATCACCACAAAATTGAGGCTATATTTAAGGCATCGGCTAGAGCAATTCGGTCGGCATGCGAGTTAGATAAACGAGCTATATTTGAAATTCCGTCAACGAAAGGAATTTTATGATCACAATTGTTGATTATGGCTTAGGGAATTTGGGAAGTATTAAAAATGCTTTTGACAAGCTGAACATTAATTCTGTGATTTCAAGTTCGGCAAAAGAAATAGAGAAAGCCACAGGGATTATTTTCCCGGGTGTTGGGGCAGCTGGTGCTGGCATGAAAAATTTAAGGGAAATGGGATTAGATGAAATAATTGAATCATTGATTCGAGTAGAAAAACCGTTACTTGGAATTTGCCTTGGTATGCAACTTTTCATGTCATTTAGCGAAGAGGGAAATGTTAACTGTCTCAATTTGATCAATGGGAATGTTAGGCGATTTAATACAAAATTTAAAGTGCCGCAGACGGGTTGGAATCAAGTTAAAAAAAATAGAGCATCAAAATTACTAAAAGGAATCAATAACAATTCTAATTTTTATTTTGTTAATTCATATTATTGTGATCCATTTGACAAAAAAATTGTAAAAGGAGTTACAGAATATGGACAAACATTTTGTAGCGTTTTTGAAAAGAAAAATATTTTTGGTGTTCAGTTTCACCCAGAAAAAAGTGGAGAAAATGGATCGCAGTTATTAAAAAATTTTACCGACATAGTCTATGAAAATACTACCTGCAGTTGATATAAAAAACGGTAAATGTGTAAGGCTGACACAAGGTGATTATAGTCGAGAAACGATCTATGAAAATGATCCAGTCATAATTGCAAAAAAATGGCAATCTCAGGGTGCCAAAGATCTTCACATTATTGATCTTGATGGCGCCAGAGAAGGAAAAACAATTAATCTAAAAGTCATTGCTGACATTATCGAAGACACAGGTCTTACGGTGCAGGTTGGAGGCGGTATTCGCACCATCAAATCTGCACAGAAATATTTTGAAATTGGAATGTCAAGATTAATTTTAGGAACTGTGGCAATAGATAACCAAGAATTGTTGAAAGAATTTATCGATAAGTTTGGAGAAAAGATAATTGTATCGCTTGACGTGAAAAATAAAAAATTAGCCAAAAAAGGTTGGATTAATTTAAGTAACGATGAATTAATTCCAAAAGCTAAAGAAATTGAACAATTGGGTGTTAATACGATTATTTATACCGATACAAATAGAGATGGAATGTTAACAGAACCTAACTATAGAAATATTGTCGGGTTAAAGAAAGCCGTAAAAATTAATGTGGTAATTGCAGGCGGTGTTACAAATATAGATCAAGTAGCAATACTAAAGCGATTGAAAGTTGATGGAATTATTATCGGAAAAGCCTTGTATGAGGGTTCTATAAATTTAGAGGAGGTACTAAAATATGCTGACTAAACGAATTATTCCGTGCTTGGATGTTGATGATGGACGCGTTGTTAAAGGAGTCAATTTTGTAAATATTGTGGATGCTGGTGATCCAGTTGAACTGGCTAAAATATATAACAATGAAGGAGCTGATGAGCTCGTTTTTTTAGATATCACAGCATCAAGCGATAACAGAAAAATCATGATAGATATTGTAAAAAAAGTCGCCAAAAAAGTGTTCATTCCCTTTACTGTTGGTGGAGGAATTAGAACCATTGAAGATATTAAAAACAATCTTATCGCTGGAGCAGACAAAATCGCAATTAATACATCTGCAGTAAAAAACCCACAATTAATTAAACGAGGAGCGAGTATGTTTGGTAGTCAATGCATAGTTGTTGCAATTGATGCAAAAAAACAGGGCAATAGCTGGGAAGTATTCATTAATGGAGGACGAACGGCAACAAGAATAAATGTTTATGACTGGGTACAAAAAGTAGTTCAACTTGGAGCAGGTGAGATTCTTTTAACCAGTATGGATCGAGATGGAACCAAAGACGGGTATGATATCGAGTTAACTAAAAAAATATCAGAAAATGTGTCGGTTCCAGTTATTGCTTCAGGTGGTGCAGGAAGCCTTCAAGATTTTGCACAAATATTTAATGATGGAAAAGCTGACGGCGCACTTGCTGCATCATTATTTCACTATGATGAATTAAAAATTGCTGACTTGAAACAATATTTATTACAAAGTCAAATTCCAATGCGAATAACATGACATGGAAAAAAAATTGATACCAACGATTATTCAAGATTATAAAACCAATGATGTGTATATGTTGGGGTTTAGTACTACAGAGTCATTAAAGAAAACAAAAAAAACAGGTCTGGTTCACTTTTGGAGTCGTAGTAGAAAGAAATTGTGGAGGAAAGGTGAAGAATCAGGTAATTCATTACAAATAAAAGAAATATTTTTTGACTGTGATAACGATTCACTATTATTTAAAGTTAAACTTATAGGAAAATATACTTGTCATAAGAATCGGACAAGTTGTTTCTTTAATAAATATGATGACATTAAATAAACTTTATTCAGTAATCAATAGTCGCAAAAAAAAATTACCTGCTAAATCATATACTGCCTCATTGATTAGAGGAGGTAGTGATTCTATTCTCAAAAAAGTAGCAGAGGAATCAGCTGAAGTTGTAATTGCATGTAAAAACAATCAACAGAGAGAAATGATTAATGAAATCGCCGATTTATGGTATCACGTTTTAGTTCTTCTTGCCGTCAAGAATATTAATTTAAAAGATATATTTTATGAATTGGAAAAAAGATCTAAGAAATAAGGGATAAAGTATAATTACGTTGTGCAAACAAAACAGTGCTATTATGATGATCCATACAAAAATGAGCTGGAATGCAAAGTTATCTCTTCCGAACAAAACGGAAAATATTTTAATGTAATTTTAGATCAAACAATTTTTTATCCTCAAGGCGGTGGACAGCCGTCAGACCAAGGAGTGATCAATGATTTTAAGGTTGAATTGGTATCAATTATCAATGGTGAAATTATCCATCAGGTAAAGGGAGAGATTCAAAAGGATCACTTAGTTAAAACGATGCTTAATTGGGACAGGCGATATAAATTCATGCGATATCATACAGCAGGACATGTCATTCATGATGTCTTGACAGGTTTGATCAAAGGTTTAGTTCCTATAAAAGCAAATCATAGCAGTAATGCCTATATTCAATATCATGGTGTCATTGATCCATCAAAAAAAGACGAAATTGAAAAAGCAGTCAATGAAGCAGTGGCTGCTGATTATCCTGTTGCGACAAAGTCAGCTAACTACGAGGAATTGGTTAAAGAATGTCCTGATTTAGCATCGACATTACCAAAAAATAAGCCTCTCCGTGCGATAAAAATCGGAGACTTCCCGGTGATGGCCGATGGAGGAGTACATGTTAAATCAACAAAAGAAATCGGTACTATAAAAATTACTGAAATCAAGAGTGAAAATGATACTTCGATAGTTTACTATCAACTATAGTCTTTGATTCTTAACCCGCACATAAATTCATAAAAAGGCCCGACAGCAAGGCCTGTGAAGAATGCGAACAGTAGTTCCTCAATTGGAATTCCTAATAATAGTATTCCTGATAAATTTTCAAGTAGCCAAAATCTAGAAACCGCTTGCGGATACATTTCCAAAATAATTAAAAAAGCCAAAAAATAAAAGATCCCAAAGAAAATCGCACTCAATAAAGCATCACGAAGAAGATCGTGACGATAAAATAAGACGATTAAAGACCACGAAGCAAGAATTACAATTAGGGCGTATACGGAATTAATATTGAATCCAAGATTAATAATTACCATCGATGGTAGTAAAATGAAAAAACTAATTACAGTTATCAATATCCAATGATGAATACGATTTCTAACACGTGAAAAATGTTTTCCTAGACATATTTCATAAAACGTAGCCGCAATTCCGGCAATAATAAAACCAAATAAAATATCTTCAATTCCACCGGTGTTAAAGGGTAACTGAAGCATTATTGGTGGTCGCCAATAGTCTCGAAAAGACAAAATTTCCGATACCGGCGCAAGAATTGCTCCAAAAATCCCGGTAACAATAATTTCGCGTCGAAGATCCTTTCTCCATAAAAAAAAGATTAGCCAGATAGGAAAAAAAGCAACAAGAGTTCCAATTAAGTATGCATTTTGATAGTTGAGCATAAAATAATAGTAACAATAAAACCGAGGGTCAACAAGATTTGATTTCTTCAGTAGTTTCAACTAAACTATTAGTTATCAAGTATATGTTTGCCTTATCAAATAAGACTGATTATGCTTTTCTATTTCTTGAATATTTAAGTCGTCAAGACGCTGCGGTTCCTTTGTCTAAATTTGTCAGTGATGAAGGGATTCCACGACGGTTTATGGCCCAAATCGCTTCAAAACTGGCTCAGGCTAATATTGTTACAAGTAAAGAAGGTATCAAAGGTGGTTATAAGTTGTTGAAACCACCGCAAAAAATTCCCATATATGATGTGATTCGTTTATTTGAAGGTGACTTGACAGTAGTTAAATGTAATAAAAAAGATTTTCGATGTCGCTATAAGATAATTTGCTGTCATGGTGATTTTTTTAAAAACAAACTTTCAAAAAAAATAATCAAATCTTTGCAGGGATTTACTTTAAAAGATGTAGTTGCTTAATAAAGCATAAACAATCCTAAAATCTATGTTGAAAATTTCAAATTTATCTGTATTTATCGACAAAAAAAAGGTTTTAGATCGCATAAATTACAATTTTGAAGAGAATAAAGTCTATTGTATTATGGGGCCAAACGGCTCAGGTAAGTCAACATTGGCAGCGGTTATAATGGGTCATCCGGCTTACTCACTGGGTAAATCTTCCAGAATTGAATTTGAAGGGAAAAATATTACTGATATTGCAACTTATAAAAGGGCAAATAAAGGTATTTTTTTAACATTTCAGACGCCAATGTCTTTATCTGGCGTGAATATTTTTCAACTTGCGCGTTTTGCCAAAAATAATAAATTAGATCCAAGATTAGCTCGACAAAAAATTGTTAGCGATGCTTCAAAATTGAAAATAAACGAAGAGCTTTTATCTCGTTCATTAAATGATAATTTTTCCGGTGGTGAGAAGAAAAAAATGGAAGTATTACAAGCATCAATGCTTAATCCAAAGTTTATCATCTTTGATGAGATAGATACTGGGGTGGATGTTGATTCAATGCGAACTATAGCTAAGTTCATTGACAATACTCTTAATAAAAAAGGAAAAACTATTGTTTTAATTACTCACTACAATCGTATCTTACGGTTTTTAAAACCGGATCGAGTACTGATTTTAGTTTCCGGTCGATTGGTAAAGATCGGTGATCACAAGCTTGCAGAAAGAATTGAAAAGGAAGGGTATGATAAGATAAACTCAAATGTCAAAATTCAAAACTCAAAAAAAATTAGTAAAAATTGAAACGTATTATTAAAACTTTGAAATATGTCAGATCCATTAAATTTTGATTATAAATACGGATTTTCTATGCCTGATCTTGCAGTATTTAAAGCTAAAAAAGGCCTGAGTAAACAAATTGTTTATCAAATATCCAAAATTAAAAATGAGCCGGAATGGATGACTGAAATGAGATTAAAAGCTTATGATATTTTTCTAGAAAAGAAATTGCCGACGTGGGGTGCGGATTTATCTAAAATTAATTTTGAAAACATGGTTTATTTTTCTAAATCAACGGATAAGGTTAAAACATCTTGGGAGGATTTGCCCGCTGAAATTAAAGAGACTTATGATCGTATTGGCGTGCCTCAAGCAGAAAAAAAATATTTAGCCGGAGTATCAGCACAGTATGACAGCGAGGTTATTTATAAAAGTGTTCAGAAAGAGTTAGATAAAATTGGAGTAATTTTTTGTGACATGGATACTGGACTATCTAAATATCCGGAGATTGTGAAAGAATATTTCGCGTCACTTATCCCAACCCATGATAATAAATTTGCAGCTCTTAATACTGCCTTTTGGTCAGGTGGATCTTTTGTCTACGTGCCTAAAGGAGTGCATGTCAAAATGCCACTTCAGGCGTATTTTCGAATTAATTCTGAAAGATTTGGACAGTTTGAACGTACTCTAATAATTGCCGAAGAAGGAAGTCAAGTACATTATATAGAGGGTTGTACTGCTCCGATCTATACGACAGATTCACTTCATGCCGCTGTCGTGGAAATTTTTGTCAAAAAGGGTGCACGTGTAAGATATACCACGGTTCAAAATTGGAGTAATAATGTTTACAATTTGGTGACAAAAAGAGCCAGAGCAGATGCTGATTCTATAATGGAATGGATTGATTGCAATATTGGTAGCCAGGTGACGATGAAATATCCAAGTGTGTATTTGATGGGTGAAGGAGCCAAAGGTGAAGTGCTGTCAATTGCCTATGCCGGTAAAAATCAGCATCAAGATGCCGGTGCAAAAATGTTTCATTTCGCACCTCGGACATCAAGTAGAATTGTCTCAAAATCAATCTCAAGAGCTGGCGGTAGGACGTCTTATCGGGGTTTAGTCCAAGTTATGCCCGGAGCAACAGACTCTTCAGTTTATGTCTCATGTGATGCACTTCTCATGGATGAAAAGAGCCGTTCTGATACCTATCCATATATGAAAATTAAAGAAAATAACGTTATGGTGCAACATGAAGCTACGGTTGAAAAAATAGGTGAAGAGAAGTTATTCTATTTAACCTCCCGCGGTATTGACAGGGTCGCTGCCGAAGGAATTCTGGTCAACGGCTTTATCGAACCGGTGACAAGAGAAATACCTTTGGAGTATTCAGTTGAATTAAATAGATTAATGCAATTAGAAATGAGTGGCAGTGTCGGTTGATGCAGAATTTATGAATTTTATTGATGTTTCTAAAGAAAAAAAAGAGAAGTACCAGGTTGATAAGCCTGGTAAACACATTTTTTTTATCAGTAATTATTCAGGAACGGTAAATATAGAGATAGACAGTGTTAATGCGGAAGTGTTTATTTATGGTGTCTATATTGGTCGTAACAATGACAACTTTAAACTAAATACAATTCAACATCATAAGTCAGGTAGCAATATCTCTGATCTTTTAGTTAAAGGTGTTTTTTTTGACCAGTCAAAATTTATTTATGAAGGCTTGATTAGAATCGACGAAAACGCCCAAAAATCCAACGCCTATCAGAAAAACCAAAATCTTATCATGTCACCATTGGTTTTTATTGATTCAAGACCTTTTTTGGAAATATTAGCCAATGATGTCCGTTGCACTCATGGATCGACCACCGGCAAATTAGACAGAGAACAATTATATTATTTGCAGACAAGAGGTTTGAGTGTTGACATTGCTCAAAAAGTATTGATTGACGGATTTATCAAGGACGTATTTGATCGAATGAGTCAACATGGTGTGAAGAACGACTTATATGTTAAATACAAAACAAATTAAAAAGGATTTTCCGATCTTTAAGAATAAACCCAATCTTGTTTATCTTGATTCGACAGCTACTGCGTTAAAACCACAATCGGTGATAGATAAGACAATTGAGTATTATAGTCAATACTGCGCAAATGTCACACGGGGCTTATATGATATATCACAAAAAGCTACAAGCGAGTTTGAAGAAACTCGGGAAGTTGTTGCAAAATTTATTAACGCCCCGTCAAACTCGGAAATTATTTTTACAAGATCAACCACCGAGGCGCTAAACTTACTCGCCTACTCGCTTGGTCGACAATTAATAACGTCGGGTGATGAGGTCGTCACTTCAATCATGGAGCATCATTCCAATTTTGTTCCGTGGCAACAACTAGCATTTGAAAAGAAAGCAAAGTTTAACATAATTGATATAACAGATGAAGGACACCTTATTGAATTAGACAATGTCGTCACTAAAAAGACAAAAATTTTGTCTTTAACCTACGTTTCTAATGTTTTGGGTACGATTAATCCGATAAAAGAAATTATAAAAGCGGCAAGAATAATTAATCCGAAGATCGTTATCATCATTGACGCTGCACAAGCTGTTCCTCATATTCCAGTTGACGTTCAAGATTTGGGAGCGGATTTTTTAGCATTCTCATCACATAAAATGTTGGGCCCAACGGGCGTGGGGGTATTATGGGGGAAACGTAAACTTCTTGATAATCTTCACCCATTTAACTATGGTGGAGAGATGATTGAGGAAGTGTATATCGAAAGATCAACATTTAAACTACCCCCTCATAAATTTGAAGCGGGCACTCCGGACATTGCCGGAGTGATAGCTTTTAAAGAAGCTATTAAATATCTGTCTCAAATTGGTATGAAAAAAGTGCAAGAACACGAAATCTCAATGACAAAATACACATTAAAAAGGTTAAATCAAGAATTTGGTGGGGAAATTAAAGTTTTAGGCCCAAAAAATGCATCAGATAAAGATGGCGTTATTACATTTACTCTTAATAAAATCCACGCCCATGATATTGCTGAGATATTAAATAATCATTATATTTGCATTCGAGCCGGACATCATTGTGCTATACCACTTCATTTTCGATTACAACTGAAAGCAACTTCACGAGCAAGTTTTTATATTTATAATGACGAGGATGATGTTGAGAAGTTGATTGAGGGATTGAAGAAAGTAAAAAAAATATTGAGTTAACTTTAATTGCTCGATTGTTCAATGGTTCGATTATTAGCAATCGAGTAATGGAGCAATTGAACAATGAATATTTATCAAGAACAAATATTAGATCACTATAAAAGACCACAAAATTACGGTCATCTTAAGAAAGCCGATCGGCAAATAGTATTAAACAATCCTCTCTGTGGTGATAAAATTTCAATGGACATCATCATAAAAAAGGGAAAAATCCAAGATGTAAGTTTCTTTGGGGAAACATGTGCCATTTCAACAGCTTCAGCCTCAATGTTAACCCAATATGTTAAAGGAAAAAAAATTACCGACTTGAAAAAATTGAGCAGTTCGTTTATTTTTAAATTATTAGGGATTGATTTAAGTCCCAGTCGAGTCAAATGCGCAGTGTTACCGTTAGAGGCATTACATAAATTAATAATTAATCAAAATTTTGTAGCAAAAGAAAAAACATAATTATGGATAATCTTAAAGATCCTGTTCAACCATCTGGGCCCGTGTCGTCAAAAAATTGGAAAATTCATGTTGATCGTGATTTATGTATTGGTGCAGCGACATGTATTGCTATAGCTCCTAAGACATTTTTACTCGATTCAGAAGCGAAGGCAGTAATATTGACGACCATTGATCAAGAAGACCAAAATACGATAATCGATGCTGCTAAGGGTTGTCCAACAGCTGCGATAATCATTACCGATGAAAGAAATGAAAGAGTCTTCCCGAAATGATTCTGCTATATTGCGGAATCATCCCGAGCGAATTCATATGGATGAATGAACAAGGGATCTAGATTCTTGTGTAAAAATATATTATGGATAAAAGACATTTGTGGAAAATTGGGGGTGAGGCTGGATTTGGGATTATGACGACAGGACAAATGTTTTCCAAAATTGCCACTCGTCATGGATACCAAATATTTGAGTATTTTGAATACCCATCACTGATCCGTGGTGGTCATAATACTGTAGAAATAATTGTTTCTTCTGATCCGGTTTCCAGCACTAAAAGCATAATTGATATTTTAGTATGTTTAAACAATCAAACCTACCAATTTCATAAGCACAGGTTATCCAAAAATTCACTGGTAGTATATGATAGCTCTGATTTCAATATTGATGAGGGCGATATACTAAAAATTGACTTGCCATTTAAACGTTTTCTTAAAGAAGAGGGAGCGCCACTAGTTATGATGAATAACATCGCCATGGGTGCATCGTTGGCTCTTATGGGTTGGGATTTGAAAATTCTGAATCAAATGATTACCAATCAGTTTCAAAAGAAAGGTGAGGATATCGTCAAGAAAAACGAAAAAATGGCACAACTGGGATTCGATTTTATTACAACAAAGTATAATGATAAGATTCTGACCTTACCGGAAACAGTGATCAAAGAACCACAATTGGTTCTTACTGGAAATGATGCGTTTGCTTTAGGATCTATTATTGCAGATTGTAGATTATATAGTGCATATCCGATGACACCATCATCTACAGTTTTGACAACGCTAGCTGATTATGCTGAAAAAGTCGGTATGGTGGTAAGACATGCGGAGGATGAAATATCGGTGATCAATACTGCTCTTGGAGCAGCTTTTGCAGGTTGCCGCGCAGCCGTTGGGACATCAGGCGGTGGATTTGCATTAATGGTTGAGTCAGTATCTTTAGCCGGTATAGCTGAAATACCGATCGTCATTTTCCTGAGCCAGCGGCCAGGACCGGCGACTGGTCTGCCAACATGGACAGAACAAGGAGACCTGTTATTCGCCATTCATAGTGGTCATGGTGAATTTCCCAAAATTGTTCTTGCACCCGGAGATGTTGATGAGATGTACGAATGCACTACACAAGCTTTTGATTTAGCAGATATTTATCAAACGCCGGTAATTATCCTATCAGACAAACTTTTATCAGAAAGTCATAAGTCAATTATGATGGGTAAGTTTAAATTATTCGCACAAAATTACAAAAAGCGTAGAGGAAAGATTATTAATCATTCAGCAGAAAAAAAATATCTTCGATATAAAATAACTGATGATGGAATATCAACAATGTTGATACCTGGATTTGAGGGAGTGTATTATCAGGCTAATTCATACGAACATGTCGAGGATGGACATACTACGGAAAACGCTCAAGATCGTACAGCTCAGGTAAAGAAAAGAAATAATAAAACTGCTACATATTTAAGGAATGATTTCAAGATGCCTAAAATTTATGGAGATATTAACAAGGCGTCGGTCGTTTTTGTCTCGTGGGGATCGAACAAGGGTGCAATCCTTGCAGCAATGGAAACATTGAACAATCGAGCAATTCTTTCAGCCTGTCTCCATTTTACTCATGTGTTTCCATTAGATAGTGAAAGAATAAAAACTCTTTTTTCTAATAACAAGCGATATATTTTAGTTGAAAATAACTCTCACGGACAGTTTGGTAAATTACTACGGCAAGAAACAGGAATTAACATAAAGGAGAAAATCTTAAAATTTGACGGTAGGCCAATATGGCCGGAGGAGATAATTGAGTATGTCAATCTTAAATGATTTTAACGGATACAATCCAACCTGGTGTCCGGGATGCGGCGATTGGGGGATTGGCGTTGCCATAAAATCTGCGTTAGCGCAACTAAACTTTACACCGTCAAAAGTAATGGTGGTATTTGGAATAGGATGTTCGGGTAATATGAATGATTTTCTAAACGCCTATGCAATACATGCTTTACATGGTCGTGCTATTCCAATGGCGATCGGAATGAAAATTGCGAAATCTAAAATGCCGGTACTTTGCATTGTAGGAGACGGAGATTGTTATGGAGAAGGTGGTAACCATTTTTTACATGTTTGCAGGGGAAATCACGATATCACTGTCATTGTTCATGACAACGGGGTCTATGGATTGACGACAGGTCAGGTGGCGCCGACAGCGCAGAAAGGCTTTAAATCTAAATCAACTCCAAATGGAATATTAGAAGTTCCAATAAATCCTTTGTCGCTTGCCATAACTCAAGGCGCGACGTTTGTTGCTCAATCATTCGCGGGTGATACGCCAAAGACAGTTGCTTTGATTAAAGAAGGGATAAGTCATAAAGGCTTTTCAGTAGTTAATATTCTTCAACCCTGTGTCACATTTAATAAAGTAAATACTTACGAATATTATCGCCAAAAAATCTATACACTCCCGGACACTTACGACACATCAAATCGTGAAGCGGCTATTGCTAAATCTATCGAACCGGAGAAAGAGAAATTTCCCATAGGAATTCTTTATAAGATCGAAAGAGCTACATTTACTGATCAGATAGGCTCAATTTCACAAGATAAAAGTCTACTTGAAAAAGACAGATTTGTTAATTATGATATTCTATTAGAAGACTTCCTCTAGCCGGTACAGGGTATAAGAAAAGAGAATGATTACCTATTGACAATTAGCAATCGGTGTGTTATACTGCTAATGACTATGAATTTATTAAGTGGAGCGTCAGAACAGTCTAAGTATCCCATTATTGCTGTTCGTGATGGCATTGTTTTTCCTTCAACAGAGAATGTACTTCTATTCGGTCGTGAAAAAAGCATCTTAGCGGTTAATGAAGGTTTAAATCATGGGGGAAAAATCGTTATTGTTATGCAAAAAAACCCCAATGTTAATAATCCAAAAAAGGAGGATCTTTATTCAGTCGGCGTCTTGGCAAATATCGAGAAAGTCTTAAAGGGGGAACGTGGCGAAATTAGCGCTCTAGTCAAGGGAATAGACAGAGTTAAAATTATTTCGTTCGATAAGCAAGATCCTTTTTTTGAAGGCTTTGTTAAGAAATTAGGTGAGGAAATCATCGAGACCGAAGAAATTAAAGCCTTAGTTAAACATATAACTAATGAATTGAAAAAAGCGGTCAACTTAGGAAAAAGCGTTGATTTTGTTTTTTTAATGAACATCATGAGTGGCGTTTCCACAAGAGATTTTTGTGATCAGATTGCAACCGTTCTCGATGTTAAGACCGATGCCAGACAAAAACTGCTTGAAGAATTGAATCTTAAAAAAAGACTTCAAAAAGAAGCGGAATTAATCAGTAATGAAGTTAAAGTTTTGGAACTGGAGAAAAGCATCTCTGTAAAAACGCAAGAAAAATTTGAAAAGGGAATGAAAGATGCTGTTTTAAGAGAAAAACTTAAAACAATAGAGAAAGAATTAGGAGATGAAACAAAAGAAGATCGGGAAATCAGAGAACTTCGTGAACAAATCAAAAAAGCAGGACTTTCGGAAGAAGGTGAAAAAAAAGCTCTTAAAGAACTTAAAAGATTAGCGCAGATGTCTCAATATAATCCGGAAAGTTCATATATAAGAACGTATCTTGAATGGTTAGTTGATTTACCATGGCATGTGACTTCTTCAACTGATGTTGATATAAAAAAAGCTGAGAAAATTTTAAACGCAGATCATTTTGGTCTTAAAAAAATTAAGGAACGAATCCTAGAATATTTAGCAGTAATGAAATTAAAGGAGATGGAGGAAAAAGCAGCTCGGAAAAAAAGCGCTGCGACTGATAATAAAAATAAACCCAAAGAAAAAGAAAAACAGCCTACGATACTTTGTTTTGTTGGACCGCCTGGTGTTGGAAAGACGTCTCTTGGTAGGTCTATCGCTCGAGCTCTAAATAGAAAATTTGTCAAAATGTCACTTGGAGGTATTCGAGATGAAGCCGAAATAAGAGGTCATAGGCGGACTTATGTTGGTGCTTTGCCAGGGAGAATCGTACAGGGTATAAAGCAGGCTGGTACAAGAAATCCTGTTTTTATGCTTGATGAAATTGATAAAATAGGACGTGATTACAGGGGAGATCCATCATCAGCACTGCTGGAAGCTTTAGATCCCGAACAAAATCACGCATTTTCAGATCATTACCTCGAAATAGATTTTGATTTATCAGATGTAATGTTTGTTACCACTGCTAATATTTTAGATACGATTCCTGATGCACTTCGAGATCGTCTGGAGATAATTCATTTTCCTGGTTATACCGAAGATGAAAAATTTCATATTGCTAAGAATTATTTGGTTACCAAACAACTTAAAGCTCATGGATTAAAAGATGCACAAATAAGCGTGACCGACAATGCTTTGAAATTAGTGGTGAGGAGATATACCAGAGAGGCGGGAGTGAGGGATTTGGAAAGACAGATAGCTCAAGTGTTTAGAAAAGTTGCTCGTAATATAATAGAAGAAGGAAAAAAATTTAAGACAATATCTTCTTCTGATTTAATTAAATTCTTAGGACCCTATAAATTCTCCTCTCAAATGATTGAACAGAAAAACACCATTGGTATTTCGACTGGATTAGCTTGGACGCAAGCAGGAGGAGATATCTTATTTATTGAGGTTGCTATTATGCCAGGAAAAGGTACGCTTACTCTCACTGGACATCTTGGCGATGTGATGAAAGAATCTTGTCAAGCGGCGTTGAGTTATATTAGATCTCGTTGGGATTCTTTTAACTTAAAATCAGATTTTTACGAAAAAAAGGAAATACACGTTCACGTACCTGAAGGAGCAGTTCCAAAAGATGGACCATCTGCCGGTATCGCAATTGCGACAGCGATGGTGTCGGCATTGACAAAGATTCCGGTTAACCGAGAAGTAGCCATGACAGGAGAAATCACATTGCGGGGAAGGGTTATGGAAATTGGAGGAGTAAAAGAGAAAGTTATCGCCGCACATAGGGCAGGAATAAAAAAAATAATATTATGCAAAGAAAATAAAAAAGATCTTGAAGATATACCCTCATATGTCTTGTCTGATCTCAAATTTGTTTATGTAAATCATATGGATCAAGTGATTAAGGAAGCGTTAGTATCTCCAATAAAGGAAGTTTCAAAAAATACCTCTTGACAATACTCTGTATTTTCTTTATAGTTTTCAGAACCTAAATTAATCTGTCGTTAATAATTTAAACAATATATACATGGAACAATCAAAAAATAATTTAATAGTAATTTTATTAGTTGCAGGTGCTTTCTTATTGGGAAATTTGTGGTTTAAAGTTAGCAATCTTGAAAAAAACCAAAAGACTACAACTTCAACCACTACTGAAAAGACTGATACAACAGCGCAGACTACAGATACTCAAGCTCAGAAAGAAGCTCCAACCGCTGCTCCGGTGGCATTAGATAGCATCAAGTCATTATTTAAGGAGGATCATATAAGTTTTGGTGGCAATAGCAAAAAATTGCTTTTTATAGAGATTAGTGATCCCAGTTGTCCATTTTGTCATGTAGCGGGAGGAAAAAATCCAGAACTTTCAGAACAAGTTGATGCGCGATTTAAATACAAAGAAAAAGGCGGAGATTATGTCCCACCGGTAACCGAAATGAAAAAATTAGTTGATGCAGGAAAAGCAGGATACGTCTGGATGTATGCCAATGGACATGGTAATGGTATATTGGCATCACAAGCTTTATATTGTGCAAATGAAAAAGATAAATTTTGGCCTGTTCATGATCTGTTAATGACAAATAAGGGATATGATTTACTTAATAATGAAGTGAAAAATGATAAAGCAAATAGCGGGAAATTAGCTGATTTTCTGTCTTCGGCAGTTGATAAAAAATTTCTTACCGATTGTTTGACAAGTGGTAAGTATGAAAAAAATCTTACACGAGATGAACAAGAAGCAACCAAACTTGGTTTCCAAGGAACGCCACACTTTTTTGTCAATGCAGTTCCGTTTGGTGGAGCACAGAACTTTACCACAATGCAACCTGAGGTTGATAAATATCTCTAAAGGGAAATTTTATCAATTTCCTGATTTAGTTGTGTTTTTTTGATAAAACCTGATTTAAATAACCCCCAAAAGATTAATGGAGTTATAGCTCTTGCAATCAATCCAAATGGCCATAGAATGGATTGAAGAAGCACAAAGACGATCACACTTATTGCTAAAGGTGCTAACCTGACCATAACGCCCAGTCTACTATTTAAATTCCCTGCAATATTTGTCAATAATTCTTCGATGACAGGACCAAGATCTATTTCTCCTGAATTGCTGACTAAAGCTTTTTGAATGGGAATTTGACTTGGGGCTACTCCAAGAAGCTCTTGAGTTTTGGCTTGATCGAAATTCTTCAAACTTTCTAATAAGACAAGGCGGATAGCGTCATCTCTGTCAATCGGGACCGACTTATTTTTTAACATAGGTTCAATTTGATTATTTATCTGTTGAGAAAGCTGTTTATTTATTATTGGTGTGACGGGCTTTATTATTAATCTGACAAATTGTGGTGTAAGTAGATGATTATTCGTTAATAAATCTTTGGTTTGAAAAAAAGCGATACAAGCCATCAGTAATATCAAAATGGTAAATCCACTTCTGGCAGACGAGATAAATATTTCATTTGGAGAAAATCGGATGAATAGTTCAGCCCGTTTAAAACATTGATGATAAATATAAGATAGAAAGAAATAATAAATAAAAAAAGAGGTCATTCCAAGGAAGAGTTCAGAATTGAAAAGAATTAAACAACCGGCAAAGATAGAAGCGCATAAAGCAAAGACAAGATTCATATGACTTCGATCAGAAAAATCTAGAAGAAAAACGACTATAGCAATAAAATAAGATATACAGACAGAGAGAATGATCATTGTCAGATTCAACTGAGACTTGCCATCAAAAAATCCAGGAATATCGATTAATGAAAGCGATAGTCCGAGCAGAGTGGTTAAGATGATTAACAAAAATAAAAGACCAATTTTCTTTTCTCTCATAGATAATTATCCAAGCGATTTTAAGCTTTTATTTTATTAAAGCATAATAAATGTTTTTTTTGAAGAAGAAATTCTACTTCTTAAGTATTTCCGTTTAACAGTTCTAGTGTAGCCTGACGATATGCCATCAATGTTGAAATATCCTCTATTTTAAATCCAGCATCTTTTTCTGGTGATGATCTCCAAATTCGAATACTACTGTCTCTTTCTGGAATAAGTTCGGTTCGTACCATATGATTGATTCCAGCAAAAGCATGTCCGGGATTATTCATAAAACCATCAACATCATAAGCCAATCCCCAACCAATTTCCGGAATTTCAGCTCCAATTTGACCATTGTTTCTTTTGGCCGTGTTATTTGTACCTAATAAGCGATCTCCTAGAGCATGTATAATATCATCATCTGAACTAGCACCAACGTCTACATCTTCTTTAGGTCTCCACATATGGTTAGGTAGATCTATTTGATCAGAAGAAATCTCACAAAAGTGATTATCTCTTTCAAATATCCATTTATCATCTTTTTTTACAATACGATACTGATACTTCACTTGCTTTCCTCGTATAATTGCATATCCAACGACTTTATCTCCATCTTTGATTGGGTCATTGCTACACCGAGTAAAAATAATTGCTCCATCTCCAAATTCTCTTACTGCGTCAGATAAAACATTAAAAAAAGATTGATCGGTAGTACTGTCCTCGGCTATATTTGCTCTAATACGATTTAATGTAGTTTGCTCGGGAGTGATAACCTGTGGATCGACAATAACATCTCGGCGTCGACCTTCAGTTAATCTAATTGTCGCCAATCCTCGATTTGCAACAATATTGCTTCTCATTTGATCATATTGTCCTAATTTTTCCAATAAGTCATCATCAGACAAGTCGGAAAATAGAGTTTGACCAGAAATTTTTTCTAATACGGACAGTTCTCGAGCTACTACAGCGGGAATATTGTCGACATCTTGCATATAATTTAATCGTTCTAACATACCACCGGTCGCTGCAAACATGAGCAGTCCCGCAACAAATCGTCTGTCTTGTTCTGATAACATACCCCAACTTATCCCATTTTCTTCGATAGTGGTTTGGTCTAATATTTGACTCATTTCTTTACCTCTTTCGGGAAATCTTTGACCTCCTTTTTCAACAATGACGCCATCTTCTTTATCCGGCATGCCCATAACATGATCAGTAGCACTGAGTCTTTTTATCATAGCTCTCGTTTTTGCAATGGACTCGGGAAAAAAAGATCTTTCACTCTCGTTTTGATATTGGTATGAATCACTTTGGGTCCAATTATGAACAAATCCTCTTAAATAATCTTCTATAGTAGGGGTTACCTCTAAATCGGGAATATTATATTGTGAATACCAATCGGGACATAAGGAAGTATCAAATCTATCTTGCCCGGAAATTAAAGATAGACCATAAAGAAGACTATTTATTTGAGGGCGTTTTTCGTGTATATCTACAATAACATTTTGTTCTGTCATCTCTATTTGTTATAATTTGTCGAATTATAACAATAAAATCATTACTTTTTAAAAGCTAATTCTTTTTGTTGTAGAATTTATGCTAATTCGTGAGGCAAAAGAAAAACAAGATTTTCTATCTTGTTTTTCGGTAATCAAAAAACTTCGACCAAATTTACATCAGTCCGCATTTTATAAACAAATTTCAGTTCAATCAAAACAAGGATACCGAATAATTTATATCCAAGATAAAAAAAAAGTAGTTGCAATGGCAGGATTTCGTAGTATGCAAAACTTAGCATGGGGCAAATTCATTTATATAGATGATCTGATAACACTTGATAAATATCGGTCTAAGGGTTATGGACAAAAACTGTTTGAGTGGATACTAAAACATGCAATAAAAAATGAATTCGATCAACTTCATCTTGATTCAGGAGTTATGCGCTACGGTGCTCATAGATTTTACCTACGAAATAAAATGATTATTTCTTCGCATCATTTTGCGTTGGATCTCAAAAAATAGTGCCGCCAGCGAGATTTGAACTCGCGGTCTTCTGGATGAGAACCAGATATCCTAGGCCACTAGACGATGGCGGCAATTCAATCACCATCAGTCGAGTTTGACTCGACGATGGCGGCAAACGGTTGACATTGTATTCAAAATATAGTATATTTTAGCATAATTAGAAAGACCCCGAATGGGGGTCAATTTTTTATGCTAAATAAAGTAATTTTAACCAAAGAAGGTTTCGAAAAATTAAATCAAGAGCTAGATGTCTTGAAAAATCAAAAAAGACCTCAAGCAGTAGAGACTTTAAAAAAGGCCCGTGAAATGGGTGATTTGTCAGAAAATAACGCCTATACCAGTGCTAAGGAAGAATTAGGATTTGTCGATAGTCGAATCTTAGAACTTGAAGACAAATTAAATAATGCTCAAATAATGGAAGAAAATAACAATTCTTCTCATGTTGTAATTGGTAGTATTGTCGATGTTTCGTCTGACAATCAAGTATTTACATATACTATTGTGAGTCAAGAAGAGTCAGATCTTCAACACAACAAGATTTCTAATAAATCTCCTTTAGGTATGTCACTTATGGGTAAAAAAAAGAATGATATTGTTGATGTAGTTACACCGATCAATGTCGATCGCTACAAAATAGTGAGTATTAAATAACCTGACTTTTCCCCAGAGATTTATTTAGAACCGAAAATGCTATGTCTGTTTGTTTGCTGTCGAGAACAATTGTAAATTCAGTATATGTAGAAACACTGTCGATGACATTAATGTTTTGCCATGCAAGTTGTTTTAATATCGCATAATGTACACCGGGAGTTTTGACGGTATTTTCGGGTAGCTTAATCGTGATTGAGGAAAGGTTCTTTAAAATCGACACAAGATCTTCTTCTTTAAAAATATTTCTAATATCATTTTCAATGATGGAACTGCCGAAAAGCGTCGTCTCAAATATTCCATGCGTTATAGTCAAGAATGTATTTTTGCTTTTTTCTATTTTCTTTAATAATTTAGCATGTTTATAAACTAAGGTGTCAGAATTCGTAAAAGTATATTCAATCAAATTAGATCGTACGGTAATGTCACCAAGCTGACGCAACGTTTGTGAGAGATTCGATCTATCTTTTGACATGTTTATATTCTGCCGTTTTAGAGCCATGATTATGGCTCCAAGTTTTATTTTCTTAAACAATTCAGATTCAATATATGGTTTGATATATCGTGCCAATGAAGATAGATTAATAAGTCGTTTTTCCAATGCTTCTTCAATGTAGGGCGTCGTTTGAATATATCGATTGACTATCTGTGATATGGTTAACATGTTAATAATTTAACATTTTATATAAAAAAAGTCAAGTTTATATATAAATTTGACAAATAAAGATAACATCAATAAAATACTGCTAATTTAGAAGTTTTTATAAAACGCATGTCAACAAATTGCCCTATTTGTGATGCTAACCTGGAAATTCAGGACAATATTGAAGCAAGCGAAGTTATTTCTTGTTCGGACTGCAATAACCAACTGGTTGTCGCTGAAAAAAAAGAAGATAGAGTGATCCTTGAAGAAGCGCCGGAGGTAGAAGAGGACTGGGGAGAGTAAGGATATGGTTATTGGTTTATTACATACAACAATTAGGACTGATGAGAAATTGCTGATTGAAGCTGCGAAAAAAAGAAACGTTAAAATGATGCTGATTGATGTTCGAGAATCAGCTTTTTTACCGTCCATTCTTTACAATTTCGATGTGGTTTTGGAGCGCTGCGTATCAACAACCAAAGGTAATTATGCTATTTCATTTTTTGAGTCCCTAAACATACCGGTGGTTAACTCATCACGAGTTGCAGCTATATGCGAAGATAAATTTTTAACATCTCTAGCACTTTATAAAAATAAAGTTAAAGAGCCACAATTTGCTATGGTTTTTAATATTGATCAGGCTGTCATTACGATTGAAAAGATGGGTGGTTATCCTGTAGTTATAAAACCAACAAAAGGATCATGGGGACGACTGTTGGCAAAAGTAAATGATAGCGATGCCTTGGAAACAATTTTAGAACACAAAACAGTTTTAGGCTCACCACAGCATAAAGCATTTTATATTCAGCAATACATTGATAAAGCAGGTGTTGATATTAGAGCATTTGTAATTGATGGTGTGGTTATCTCGGCCATTTCACGTCGAAGTGATCACTGGATTACTAACACAGCACGGGGAGGTAGTGTTGAAAACTATCATGTAACGCAATCACTTCAAGATATTTGTAAATCTGCAAGCTATGCCGTAGGTGGAGGAGTATTAGCTATTGATTTAATGGAGACAGATAGTGGTTATTTAGTCAATGAAATCAACCACACTATGGAATTTAAAAATAGTGAAATTCCAACGGGAGTTAGTATTTCTGGTGCTATTATCGATTATTGTTTAAAAATTATAAATAAAAAATGTTAGTAACCAGTTTTTTGAGGAACCATCTGTTTGAGTCCCGACATTTCAATAGGGACGAGTTTGGTACCGGAAAAAAATTGGTTACTAACTTAAAACATGAGAAATAAAATTAGCGTTTCTATTCTAGGCGGGTCAGGGTATGCGGGTGGTGAATTGCTTCGGATTTTATTACAACATCCTAATGTTGAAGTATCCCAAGTAACATCTCGTAAGTTTGAAGGACAATTCGTCACGGTAGTACACCCTAATTTGAGAAAACGAACATCACTTTCCTTTATTGGTCCTGAAAAACTTGAGCGTTGTGATTTATTATTCGTGGCGCTACCTAATGGAGAATCAATGAATCAGGTGATGCAACTGATTAATAAAGCTAAAAAAATAATTGATCTCGGTGCTGATTTTAGATTACACAATAAATCAATTTTTGAAGAATGGTATAAACAACAACATATTAGTCCTCATCTATTAACGAAATTTGTCTATGGAATTTGTGAACTCCATCGATCAGAAATTAAAAAATCCCGATTCGTAGCTTGTGCGGGCTGTGAAGCAACTGTGTCCATTCTAGCCCTTTATCCATTGATTAAACATAATTTGATAGAAAGCAAGATTATAATCGACGCCAAAATGTCTAGTTCTCAAGCAGGGGTTTCTCCTACTCTTTCTTCTCATCATCCGGAGCGTGCTGGTGCAGTGCGTTCGTACATGCCGACCGGACACCGTCATGCTGCTGAGATAATCCAGGAATTATCAATTAATGGTTTTATACCTGATATCGCAATTTCAGCTACGGCAATTGATATGGTTAGGGGACTTTTAGTGACTTGTCATGTGAGTCCCAAACGGAATATCACGGAAAAAAATATTTGGTCTTCTTATCGTGAAGTATATAGAAACGAGCCATTTATCCGTATTGTGAAAGAAAAACGAGGTTTATATCGTTACCCCGAGCCAAAAATTCTTCAAGGCACAAACTATTGTGATATTGGATTTGAAATGGATAGTAGGTCAAACAGGCTTGTAATTATTGCAGCTATAGACAATTTAGTTAAAGGCACTGCAGGACAAGCAGTCCAAGCAATGAACGTGATGTATGGTTATGAAGAAATCACTGCTTTAGAATTTACCGGTCTTCATCCCATCTAAGTAATATGTTTAAAGGAATTATTGATACAACGCTCCGGGATGGTCAACAGTCGCCTCTTCTTTTTGATAGCTACAAATATAGTTTTAGTTTAAGTGATAAGCAAAAACTACTTTTTGGACTACTAAATTTGGGTGTTAAATATATTGAATTTTTTTCTCCGGTTGTTTCAAATCACGAAAAAAAAGAATTTATTGAAATCAAAAAAAATATTAAAGCGATTGATAAAAGGACGAAACTGTTAGCACATTGTCGATGTAATTTAAATGATATAAACGAGGCAATAACGGTAGGTTTTGACGGATTAAATTTATATTTAAACGGCACAAAAGACGCAAGACTCCATAGTTACAACAAAAATTTATCGACGCTAAAAGCAGATATCAAAAAAATCATTACGGAAATCAGATCAAAATATCCTGGTCTATATCTTCGTTTCAGTATAGAAGACGCCTTTAGAACAAAAAAACAAGACTTATATTCAATTTTTGATGAAATATATGGATTTGTGAATACTTTAGGTATTCCAGATACCGTCGGGATTGCTTCGCCGGATATTGTCAAAGTTTTGGTTTCTGATTTAACGCATCGCTATCCACATGTTGATTTGGAATGTCATTTCCATAATGATAGGGGACTTGCGCTAATAAATACAATCATTGCCATAGAATCGGGCGTTTCATATGCTGATACGTCAATTTGGGGGTTAGCAGAGCGGTCAGGGATTGCATCGACCACAGGCGTCCTGTTTAATTTATTTCAAACTGATAAAAATTTGGTTAAGGATTACAATTTAGCCCTTTGTTATCCTTTAAACGTCTTAATGGGTTCAATATTGCACATGCAGGTTCCCTATAATGAACCCGTATCAATCACTAATAGAACGCATATTGCCGGCGTTCATCATAAAGCTGTTTTAAATTCGACAACAATTTATGAAGCTCATCACTTGGAGCGATTCGGTGTGACCAAAAACCAATTACTTCTTGGTCCTTTGACCGGCTGGAATTTAATTTACTACTATCTAAAAGAATTTGAATTCTTTGATATTTCTCAAGAACAAGCCAAAAGAATTGCGTTGGAGTTTAAGAACCAGGCAAAAAAACTAAATGAGAGATTTCGACCCGAGATATTGCTGATCAATATTGCTAATCAATATCAATTAAAAAAAATTAACATTAAAAATCAGTATCTAGAGAGAAGATTAGAGAACTTGTCGTAAATATGGCTCAAACAATCGCCGAGAAAATATTTTCTGAACATGTAGGTAAAACAGTCTTTGCTGGTGACTATGTCATCGCTGATCTTGATTTAATCATGGCTCATGATACGACATGTGCTTGGGCTATTGAGCCTTTTTATAAAATTGCCAAAAAAGTATTTGACAAATCAAAAATTTTTATTCCGTTCGATCATGCCTTCCCGGCCCCAAATGTGAAAATGGCAAGTCTTCAAGCCAAAATCCGAAAATTTGCAGATCAGCAAGGGGTGCCAATCACGATCGATGGCGTTTGTCATCAGATCATGTCGGAGCGGTTCATATACCCGGGAGATCTTATTTTAGGCGCCGACTCACACAGTCCGACAGGTGGTGGTCTTGGCGGCCTGACCATTGGCGTTGGTTCAACAGATGCGGCAATTGCAATGGCGTCAGGCAAATGCTGGTTTCAGGTCCCAAAGACAATTCGAATTGAGATAACAGGTAAGTTACCTAAGGGAGTATTTTCAAAAGATGTAGTCTTACAGGTTGCAAAACAAATCGGACCAGATGGTGGAAATTATCGAGTACTTGAATATGGTGGAGATACAATAAGAAATTTTGATGTACCTGCACGGTTAACATTGACCAATATGTCTGCGGAAATGGGAGCAAAAGCGGCGATTGTTGAACCCGACAAGAAAACTGCTGAATATCTAAAAGACAATATGCGCGGCAGGAAATTCGATGAAGACGTGCTTAAAAGCGATCCTGATTGCAGATACGAAAAAACGCTTCATTTTAATGTTTCAGAACTGTCACCACAAATTGCCAAGCCGCCCGACATTGATAGAGTTGTAAAAGTTTCAGAATTAGAGAAAAAAAAGATCAATGTTGATCAAGTGTTTATTGGCTCATGTACAAATTGTAGGATTGAAGACTTGGATGTCGTCAGTAATTTATGGAGAAATCGCAAACTTAATAAAAAAGTAAGAACAATAATTACACCGGCATCAAAAAAGGTAATGATGCAGGCGCTGTCAAAAGGGTATGTTGATTTTTTTATGAAACTCGGAGCCATTATATTAAATCCCGGATGCGGTCCGTGTTTGGGCCGTCATGGTGGTGTATTAGCTGATAATGAAGTATGCGTATCGACAAGCAACAGAAATTTTACCGGAAGAATGGGTAGTCCCAAGGCGAAGATCTACCTGGCCAGTCCGGCAACAGCTGCGGCATCAGCCATAACAGGATATATAACTGACCCGAGACAATTTATAAGTTAAATCAATTTTTATGGATAGAATATGTCTGTTCGCAAATGCATCAAGCTCATCAAACTACATAATGAACCCGAGAGCTTTACCTCGCGTGACATTTGCTCACATCCATATTCTTCACCATATTTAATTTTATTGTTAGAACATGAACTGGATATTTGGAGATAACATAAATACTGATTTGATTACACCAGGTAGGTATAATATCACGACTGATCCTTATGAGTTGGCGAGTATTGTTTTCATTGAACATCGACCTGATTTTAGAAATAAAGTAAAAAAAGGAGATTTTGTTTTAGCCGGTCAGAATTTTGGCTGTGGTTCATCTCGAGAGACTGCAGTCATCGCCCTAAAATATTGCGGAATTGAAGCTGTTTTGGCCAAGTCATTCGCACGAATATACTACAGAAATTGTATGAATATTGGACTTTTAGCAATCCAGGTTGATACGAGTAAAATTTCACAAAAAGATAATCTGGAGCTTGATTTAAAGAATCTAAATCTAATTAATAGGTCAAAAAAAACCAAACAAGATTTGATCATTCCCCCAATGATGATGACTCTATATCAGAGTAACGGAATTATCTCTTACATCAGGAAAAATGGACTGAATAGTTTATCAAAATTAGTGGATAGTATCAATATATGAAACTTATTAAACTTTGTGCCATAGGAGGTGATGGTATAGGACCCGATGTATTAGAATCGGGACTTAAAGTTTTAAAAAAATTAGTACCGGAAATTGAAATAAAATTTGAAATAGCTGGGTATGGAGCATATCAAAAACATGGTAGATCACTACCAGATCATACGCTTCAAACCTGCCGTAATTCTGATGTCATTCTTTTTGGCGCAGTGACCACCCCTCCTCTAATCAAAAATTATCAAAGCCCAATAATCCGAATAAGACAAGAATTGAATTTATATGCCAATGTCAGGCCTTTTTTTTCATTACCGATAAAGGACACCTGTCGTGATATTGATTTATTAATAATTCGTGAAAATACTCAAGGACTATATAGCGGTATTGAAAAGAAAATTGATGGTGGTTTTTCTGCAGAAAGGATTATTACTAAAAAAGCATCCGAGAGAATTCTTTCTTTTGCATTCTCATATGCACAAAAAAGAAGAAAAAAAGTAACAGTGATACATAAAGCCAATATACTGAGGTTAACTGATGGACTTTTTTTGTCATTAGCAAAAAAAATGGCCAAAAAATATCCTCAGGTTGAATGCAATGACATGTTGGTCGATACCTGTGCTTTTCAACTCATCAAAAACCCTCAATCTTTTGATGTCATTGTTACTACCAATATGTTTGGCGATATTTTATCTGATGAAGTTGCAGGACTTATTGGTGGACTTGGTGTTTGCGCATCGGCAAATATAGGTCCCCATAATGCTCTTTTTGAGCCAGTGCATGGATCTGCTCCGAAATATGCAGGTCAGGATAAGGTTAATCCGATGGCAATGTTATTTGCAGTTTGCATGATGCTTGATTATTTGTCGTTGCGTCAAGAAGCAGATTTGTTGAGAAAAACAACTATTACAGCTATAAAAAAAGGAAATGTTACCTATGACCTTGGAGGAAAGTATAAAACATCAGAAGTAGTTAATTATATTATGAATAATATCAAATAATTAATGACTAGTCAGAAATTTTTAATAAAGGTTGGTGGAGGAGAAAAAATTAATTGGCATTATATTGCCAAAGATTTAGTTGGGATTACTAAAAAAGCAAAAATAGTGATGGTCCATGGAGCTAATGCAATAAGAGACGAAATTGCTAAAAAAATGGGAGTACCTACGAGGATTATTACTTCACCTTCGGGTGTATCAAGTGTATATACAGACAGCCTAGCACTCGATATTTTTTTGATGAGTTATGCAGGATTAGCCAACAAACGTATTGTTTCATTAATGCAAAAATCAGGTCTGAATGCAGTTGGTTTATCTGGTGTCGATGGTAGATTATGGCAAGCTAAGAGAAAGCAGCATACGTTTTCGGTTGAGAATGGAAAAACAAAACTAATTAAAAATAACCTTACAGG
Source organism: Candidatus Roizmanbacteria bacterium RIFCSPHIGHO2_02_FULL_37_13b (assembly GCA_001789395.1). GTDB lineage: Bacteria > Patescibacteriota > Microgenomatia > UBA1406 > HO2-37-13b > HO2-37-13b. Next base: position 128,585 of record MFZK01000014.1, read on the forward strand.
TCGAGTTGAAGAAATTAATGTGAAATTGATAAATACTCTTTTAAAAAATTATTTTTTACCCGTTATTTGTCCTCCGGCTATTGACGAAGATAGTCAAATAGTTAATATCGATGGCGATATCGCTGCAGTAAGAACTGCTGCAGCTCTCGGTATTAAAAAAATTGTTTTTTTGTTCGAAAGTCCGGGTTTGCTTAGACTATATCCAGATGAAAAGTCCTTAATAAATAAAGTGGAGAAAGATAATATTGATAAGTATTTACCCATGGTTGTAGGCAGAATGAAAAAGAAAATATTAGCCGTGGAGAAAGCATTCGATTTAGGAATGCAAACCGTTTATTTTGGTGATGGTCGCTATGAAAATCCGATTACAAATATTTTGGCGGGAAAAGGTACGATTATTAGTTAAAAGATTTTCTATTTATGAAAAATTACTTATTTTTGGAAAAACAAGTATTGCTTCCTCTTTATCCACAGCGAGGACTGGTTTTAGTACGTGGACAAGGCGTTCATCTTTATGATATAAACAACAAAGAATATCTTGATATGATGAGTAACTACGGCGTTAACATCTTCGGACACACAAATCAATTTATTTTAAACGCAATTTCATATCAGCTTAAAAAAATCACGAATCTACATGGAAGTTTTACATCAAGTATGCGTGTTGAGGCTGCTGACAGATTAATCAAAATGTGCAAATTGCCAGAGTATCAGATATATTTTTCCAATTCAGGTACAGAGGCAATGGAAGCGGCTTTAAAATTTGCTGTTTTGACAACCGGAAAAAAGAAATTCATTGTAATGAAAAATAATTATCACGGTAAGACGTTGGGGGCACTATCGACTATGGTTGGATCTAAATATCAAAAACCCTTTTTACCTCTTCTTTGGGATATGGTTGAGACAGAATTTGGTGACATCAAGGATTTAACAAAAAAAATTTCCTCTGAATTTGCTGCAGTAGTTTTAGAACCGATACAAGGAGAAGGGGGAATTCATGTACCCAGCGGTGATTATTTAAGAGATGTTCAACGTCTATGTCAAAGTTGCAATGTACTCATGATTGTAGATGAAATTCAAACTGGAGCTGGTAGAACCGGTGAATTTCTATGCAGTAGTTATAGTCGGATTGAACCCGATATCATTGCTTTGGGAAAGGGAATTGGTGGAGGTTTGCCGGTTGGGGTAACTTTAGTAAGTAGACAAGTTTCACAAAAAATAATTCGGGGAATTCATAGTTCGACTTTTGGAGGAAATCCATTGACCTGTGCCGGTATTTGCGCAAGTCTTGAATATATGATCGAAAACGATATTTTTTCACATGTCAAAAAAATCGGTGATTACTTTATTAACCAACTTATGAGTATTAAATCACCCCATATTAAACAGGTTAGAGGTAAGGGTCTAATGATTGGCGTTGAATTGGATCAACCTGTTACTCCAGTTTTAAAATTCATGCAGGATAACGGAATATTAGTAATACCAGGAGGAGATATGGTGGTTCGGTTCTTGCCACCATATATTATCGAGAAAAAACATGTTGACAAGACAATTAATGTTTTTAACAAGGCTTTAAAATCGTTAATTGTTACCAGTAATATCAAATCCGCTTGATTACATACATCCAGCGTCATTCCCGCGAAGGCGGGAATCTATTAGATAGTTTCCGCATCAAGTGCGGAATGACAAGGTGATTAACCGGATTTAATATAACAGTGTAGTTCACTAAAAATATATGTGTAGATTTTTAATGGTTAGATCAAAAAAACCAATTAAACTAGTGGAACTTCTTAGTGATTTTGCTTTTATGTGTAAAAAAAGTGTTGAATGGCAGGGAGATGGTTGGGGGATTAGTTGGAGGGTTGATAATGGAGGATGGCGGATGGAAAAATCATTAAAACCAATTTGGGACGATGTTAATATATTTGACGGAATTCCAGAATCCAATATTATTGTTGTTCATGCACGCGGAGCATCATTTCCAAAGCACAAAAACAATATTAATTATAATCAACCATATATTGATAGTGATATGTGTTTTGTTTTTAATGGTGAGCTTTATGGAGTCAGACTTTATGCAGAAGGACAAATAGGATCGCAAAAAATTTTTTCATTAATTAAAAAAAATTTAGATAAAAATAGTCCAATAAATACATTAAAAAAATTAAGAAACATGTTGATAAATAATTCATCAGGAATTTTAGGCTGTAACATCGGGCTTGTCATAAATGATAAATTTTATGCTTCTTGTTTTTACAGTAAAAATAAGGAATATTATACCCTCAGATATTTTTCCGATGATTCAGTTACTATCGTCTGTTCAGAAAAAATAAATAAATTCCTCTGGCGGAGTATGAAAAAAGGAGATATAATCCAAATATGATCTGGGTCGATAGGATGGTTGAAGAAATAAAAAAAAGAAATCTAGCAGTAGAATGGATAGATGATATGAAGACTCCTTCAGGCAGAATTCATGTTGGTTCACTTCTTGGTGTTGTTTATCATGATCTTATTTATAAGGCATTAATTGAAAAAGGTATTAATGCAAGTTTCAGTTATGTATTTGAAGATCATGATCCGATGGATGGTATGCCGCCATTTTTAGACGCCAAAAAATGGGGAAAATATATGGGTATGCAGTTGTATAAAATACCATCCCCGGAAAAAGGTTATAAAAACTTTGGGCAATATTTTGCTCTGGAATTCAAACATGTTTTTGAAAAAATTAACTGTCACCCACAAATAATTTGGGCATCGGACTTGTATCTTTCCGGGAAGATGAATGATGCTGTAACAACGGCTTTGAATAATGCATCTACGATTAGAGAAATTTATCTGCGACATACCAAAAGAAAGCTAGCCGATGATTGGTATCCTTTTAATGTTGTTTGTGAAAAATGCCAGAAGATTGGTACGACGAGAGTATTTAATTGGGATGGTGTACTGGTTCACTATCGATGTATGAAAGATTTGGTTTCTTGGGCTGTTGGATGTGGTTATGAAGGTAAAACTTCGCCATATGACGGGCGGGGGAAAATGCCATGGAAGGTCGAATGGCCAGCTAAGTGGAAAGTCATTGGCGTCACTGTTGAAGGCGCCGGTAAAGATCACATGTCTAAGGGGGGTTCACATGATATTTCATCAGACATATCTCAACAAGTGTTTAAGTATTCTGTGCCATACTCTTTTATTTATGAATGGTTTACGATTGGTGGAAAAAAAATGTCATCATCTAAAGGAGTCGGATCATCAGCAAAAGAAGTTTCAAAGATACTACCACCAGAGCTTTTACGTTTTTTAATTGTTCGAACTCCAGTTGAATCTCATCTGGATTTTAATCCCTATGGGGACACAATTTTGAATTTATTTGATGAATATGACAGATGCATGAATGCATATTTTGCAAAAAAGGAAAATAAAATTCCCGAGGGAAAGGAAGGTGAAGTATTATTGGATTTTGCTAGGATTATTGAGCTGTCTGCTGTATCTTCATTGCCAAAAAAAAGAGTAATCTTACCAAGATTTAGAACTGTTGTTAATTTGATAAAAAATGCCATAGGGATGGGTAATGACCTGTTTGTTCAAATATATAATGTTTACGAAAGGCAAAAAGGAGATAAATTGTCAACTGAAGAAAAAGAAATATTAGATAAGAGAATAAAATACGCCAAAATATATTTAGAAAAATATGCGACACAATCATCGGGCGATTTAAAAATCGCCCCTACTGCAACATTATCTATGGTGCAAACGCAATTTTTGCAACAATTATCAGAAAAATTATCTGATAAATTAAAAACCAAAGATGAAATTCAAAATATTATCTTTGATATCCTCAAAAAAAATAATTTGTCTCCGCGCGAAATTTTTAAACCTTTTTATCAAATATTAAACGGCAGAGATTTTGGTCCAAAAGCAGGAGAGTTAATATTGGAGATGGGGATAGGGGAGGCTAAAAGAAAGTTAATTGGCGCCTTAAATAACAAGAGTAATTCAAAATCAAATATTAAATTTGAATTTTCAAATCTTAATGATTCTTCAGTATTCAGTATTGATCAATCAGTCAGTGAAAAGTTTCCGTCGATTTGTATTGGTATCGCAATAATTAAAAACGTAAAGATCGAAAAGACAAATGAAAAATTAATGGCGGACATTAATAATTTTGTGGGTGAACAAAAAAACTTAACAAATGGAATCATCGGATCCTATCATGAAATACAAAGTTATCGGAAGTTATATAAGGCAACTGGAATCGATTGGCATTCACGTCGGCCATCACCGGAAGCATTGTTACGACGAATAGCGTTAAATAAAGGAATTTATAGTGTTAACAATTGCGTGGATGCATACAATCTTGTAGTTATGAAATACCGAGTATCCTCTGGAGCATTTGATTTGAATAATATTAAATTACCAACGAAATTAAGATTAGCAACAGGAAACGAAAAAATTTTATTATTGGGTGATAAAGAAGGAATTAATTATAAACAAGGGGAGATTGCCTATTTCGATCAAATCGGTGGATATAATATTGATTTTAATTATCGGGATAGCCAAAGAACTGCAGTAACAAATGAGACGAGAGATTTATTAATAAATGTTGATGGGATTTTTGATATTACCCGTGGGCAGGTAGAGAAAACATTAAAAGAAACTATTGAAACTATAATTAAATACTGTGGGGGGAAGGTGGAGGTGGTTGGGATAGTTGAGGCCTAATAATATATTTTTTCTAATGTCATTCTGGTAAGCCGAAGGCGCATCCAGAATCATAAATTACTGATGAAAAAAGGTTTTGTCTACATCTTGGCAAATAATCGACCAACTTTATATACTGGGGTAACAAATAATATCGCAAAGCGCGTTTTTGAACATAAATCTGGAAGAGGATCAATGTTTACAAAACGATACGCGATTCACAAATTAGTATACTATAAATATTTAGAAGATATTAAGAGTGCAATTATTAGAGAAAAACAAATAAAGGATCTGAATCGCAACGAAAAAATTAACTTAATTAAATTAATGAATCCGTCTTTTAAAGATTTGTTCGTAGAGGTGAGAGATAAATTTCGATAGACATCGATTCTGGAGTCTACCGCCTTCGGCGGGATCCCCAGAATGACTGATGTTTGTCATGCTGACTTGTCCAGTATCGGAAAGGTATGATTTTAATGTTGTTGATTCTGGACGCGTCCCGCGTCAAATGCGGGACTTGCCAGAACGACGGTTTAAATGTTCATGAAAATCCTAATCGGGACGACAAATAAAGGAAAACAACAGGATTACAAAAAAATTCTTTCTGCGAAAATTAAATCACCGATTTCAGTTATTTTTCCTCAGGATTTAGATATTGAAAAATCTCCAGTCGAAAACGGCTCGACTTTTGTCGAAAATTCATTAATTAAAGCAAAATATTATTTTGAAAAATCCGGTTTGCCGACAATTGCCGATGATGGTGGTATTGAAATTCCGATACTAAATAACGAGCCAGGTGTATTGTCGCGTCGGTGGCCCGGGCATGAAGCAACAGATGATGAACTAATTAAATTTACAATACAGAATTTGAAAGAATATCCTAATAGAGAACAAAGACGGGCTTTGTTAACTGTCTGGATTACATATTACGATGGTAAAGACACCATTGTTGAAAATGAATCAATCGATGGTTATATATCCAATCAAATTAATATAAACTATATCAAAGGATATCCATATCGAGCATTATTTATTGTTAATGGTGTTGATAAATATTATGATGAGCTAAGCGATAAGGAACATGCCATTTATAATCATAGAAGAAAAGCCCTTATTAGATTGTGGAAGAAAATTCATTTGAAGTATAATATTTGATATGTTATCAATCGATTTTATACGTCAAAACAAAGAAAAGGTACTGACATCGGCAAAAAATAAGAATTTTGGCGATATCAATTTAGATAAAATATTATCTTTGGATGATAAACGACATGAGGTAATTATACGCATTCAAAAGATAAGAGAAGAAAGAAATAAACTAGCAGGTCAGAAGCTAAATGATAAATTAAGAGATACGGGCCGGCGTCTTAAAGAAGATTTAAAAAAATTAGAGGTTGAATTAGAATCTATTGAAAATAAGCTAAAACCTTTGAGTTTAGAAATTCCAAATATCGCGCTACACGATGTTAAGGCTGGAAAAGACGAGAGTGAAAATGATGTAATCAAGACCGTAGGTGATAAAACTGCGTTTAAATTTGCTCCAAAAGATCATCTTGAGCTTGGTGAAAAACTTGATATTATTGACGTTCGACGTACTGCTAAAGTATCAGGATCACGATTTGGCTATTTAAAAAATCAGGGAGTTTTACTTGAATTTGCTCTTATTGAGCTAGCATTAAAAGAACTTATTACAGAAAGTTTTATTCCCATAATTCCACCAACTCTTGTAAAAAAAAGAATCACCGAGGGTTTGGGATATTGGCAAGCCGGTGGTAATAATGATTATTATGTAGTTAAGGAACCGGATATCGATGATGGTCTTATGTATCTTGTTGGTACAGCTGAACATTCTATAGTCCCATTTCACGCTGACGAAATACTGGATGCAAAATCACTACCTCTTCGTTATGCTGCTTTTTCAACATGTTTTAGAAGAGAAGCAGGCTCATATGGCAAGGATACACGAGGGATATTTAGAGTTCATCAGTTTGATAAAATAGAAATGGTATCATTTACGACTCCGGAAAAGGGTGATGAAGAACATGATTTTTTACTCTCAATGGAAGAACGACTCTTTCAAAAGCTTGAAATACCCTACCAGGTGATAAAAATGTGTACGGGTGATTTGGGTTTTCCGACTGCTAGGAAATATGACATTGAGGCTTGGATACCTTCACAAAATAAATATCGTGAAGTTACTTCAGCTTCAACAACAACTGATTTTCAAGCAAGAAGATTAAATATCAAATTTAAAGATGGTAACAAAAAAGAATTCGCATATATTTTAAACGGAACAGCTTTTGCAATTGGACGGACCTTAATTGCGATTCTGGAAAATCATCAACAATTGGATGGCTCAGTTAAAATTCCAAAAGTACTGCAACCCTACTGCGGATTTGATAAAATAGAACACATTTGAGTTTTAAGTACCACTAATATGCTAAACATTTTTTCTAAATTTCTCGATTTTAATCAACGCGAGGTTAACAAACTAAAAATAAAGGTTGATGAAATAAACAAATTTGAAGATAAAGTTAGAAATCTCAAAACTGAAGATTTTAAAGTACAGACAGATAAACTGCGTCATCAGATAAGAAGCGGTGAAAAAACCATTGATGAAATCATGTCTTATGGTTTTGCCCTCGTTCGCGAAATGTCGCGACGTACTTTAGGCGAACGTCATTATGATGTCCAAATGATGGCAGCAGTAGCACTTCATGAAGGAAAAGTTGCCGAACAGCGTACTGGAGAAGGTAAAACTCTTTCAGCCACAGCACCCCTTTATCTTAATGCTTTGTCAGGGAAAGGTGCTCATCTGGTGACGGTGAATGATTATTTAGCACGTCGTGACACAGGCTGGATGGGGCAAATTTTCCATTCTTTAGGAATGACAATATCAGCGCTAATATCGGATAAATCATATATTTATGATCCGGAGTTTATCGATTCAGATGCTTATGATTGGCGACTACGACATCTTCGTCAAATATCGAGAAAAGAAGCCTATGAATGCGATATAACTTATGGTATAAATTCAGAATTTGGTTTTGATTATCTACGGGATAACATGAATTATGATGTCCCCGGGTTAGTTCAGCGTGATTTTAACTATGCAATTATTGACGAAGTTGATTCGGTACTAATCGATGAAGCCAGAACGCCTCATATAATCTCAGCTCCTTATGATGAGGATACTTCGAAATACTATAAAATTGCCCAGTTGGTTAAACGCTTGAATGGTCAAAATGACTACATCATCGATGAAAAATCAAGGACGGCTCATTTGACTGAAAGTGGAGTTAAAAACGTCGAAGGCATGCTCGGGGTAAGTAATGTTTATGAAAAAGATTTTGACACAGTATTTCATATTGAGGCTGCTCTGAAAGCAGAAACTCTGTTTAAAAAAGATAAGGATTATATAGTCAAGGATAATGAAGTTATTATAGTTGATGAATTTACCGGTCGACTTCTAGTCGGTCGACGTTTTTCTGAAGGATTGCATCAAGCAATCGAAGCTAAGGAAAATGTATCAATAAAACGGGAATCACGTACTCTAGCTACAGTTTCCTTACAAAATTATTTTCGTATGTACAAAAAACTGGCCGGCATGACTGGTACTGCCGCTACTGAAGCAGAAGAATTTAATAAAATCTATAAACTTGAAGTTGTCGTTTTACCAACAAACAGAACTAGTATTAGACGTGATCAATCTGATGTAATTTACAAAACTGAGAGGGCTAAATACAATGCCGTTGCCGAAGAAATTGCCAATAACCATAAAATTGGCCGTCCGGTTCTTGTTGGAACAACATCGATTGAAAAAAATGAATATCTTTCATCTTTGCTTAAGAAAAAAGGTGTCAATCACGAACTCTTGAACGCAAAAAATCATGAACGAGAGGCGACGATTATAGCCAAAGCCGGACAAAAAGATGCGGTAACGGTAGCGACGAATATGGCAGGTAGAGGAGTTGATATTATTCTAGGTGGTGAACCACCAAATAAATATTTAGTAGGAGACGATAAGAAATCACAGGAAGAATATGAAAAGAAATCTTTAGATTGGCGTGGAAAACATGATAAGGTGATTGAACTCGGAGGACTTTATGTCATCGGTACCGAAAGACATGAATCAAGACGGATAGACAATCAACTTCGAGGTCGTGCCGGACGTCAAGGAGATCCTGGAGAAACAAGATTCTTTGTTGGTCTGGAGGATGACTTAATGAGAATTTTTGGTGGAGAACAGGTTACAAAGCTCATGAATTTTTTCAATTTTCCCGAAGATCAGCCTTTAGAGCATGGTATGGTTTCCAAAGCACTCGAACAAGCACAAGTAAAAGTCGAGGGATTCAATTTTGATATTCGTAAACATTTAGTTGATTACGATGATGTTTTAAATAAACAACGGGAGATAGTTTACAAATTAAGGCGAAAGATGTTACTGGCCGGTGTTAAGACTACCGAAGAAGAATTAAAACAAACGATTATTGAAACTTTTACATCAGAGATTGTAAATCTAGTAAATATTAATTATGCAGAAGATTCCAAACCCGACATTAAACGTTTATCAGAGGAGATATCTCTGATTATTCCCGAGAATATTGATCATATTCAAAGTCATCTTGACAATAAACCGGCAGAGGAAGTTCAACAGACGCTAATCAAGATGATTGAGACCGCATATCTGAATAAGGAAAAGGAAATAGGAAAAGATCTCTGGCATGAAGTTATCAAAAATATTTTTTTAACTACAATTGATAAGTATTGGACAGAACATTTGACCGCTATCGATGACCTTAGAGAAGGGATTAATCTTCGTGGCTATGCTCAGCTAGATCCTCTGATTGAATATAAAAATGAAGCATTTTCAATGTTTGAGAAACTGCTTTCTGATATTGATTACGAAATCACTCGGCGTATATTAAGGGTTCAGCTCGTTCAGACAGAAGATAACAAAACTCATGTTCATAGCTTGATGGACCAGCCAGTCACCTATAAATCAGCTTCAAATATCGATCCCTATGGTCAAACTGAAAAGAAGTCCATATCTTCACCTGCTCGGCAAGTCCAATCAGCTCCACAACAGATACCTGACCAGGACGAGCCCAACGGAGATGAAATTCAACAAGGCCCTGGTTTTCGTATTCTGCCTTCAGGATCATTATCAAAAAAACCTGGTCGTAATGATCCCTGTTGGTGTGGTAGTGGAAAGAAGTATAAGAAATGTCATTATCCAAATTAACCTCTTTTCGATTATGCCAAAGAAAATAGTTATTGTCCGGCATGGTAGGACGAAGTTCAATTATAAAGATCTGATGCAGGGGCAATTGCAGGTTTCATTAGATTTGGTGGGAATCAAACAAGCACAAAGGACCGCCCATGAGTTAAAAGATCAAATATTTGATGCTCTATTATCTTCTGATTTACCAAGGACAATGCAAACTGCACAAAAAATTGCTGAAAAACTCAACATGGACATAATATCAGTTCCACAACTTAGAGAACGCGCTCTTGGAGTGCTTGAAGGTAAACATAAAAATGACGTCTTCAAACTTTTAGGGATTGATGAAAATCAAGAAGCTCATCATATTTGGTTGTTTCAGGAAAATAGCGATCTTCATGAAAAGTTTATGATTGAAAAACGTGATGATATGTATCGTCGCATCAAAACATTTGTAAGTGACATAAGGAAGCAGTATAAAAATAAACAATTACTAATTGTCAGTCATGGAGGAACAATTCGTGTCTTGCTTTACTTTCTTGGATTTAAAGACAAGGAATTTCTAAAAAAGCTACCGATAAAAAATGCAAGCATCATCGCTCTTAAAAAACAGGGTACGAAATATACAATAGAGCAATTATTAAAGAATCGGAAAAGTGGACTTTGATCTTGATTAAAGGTAAAATATGCCCGGGGTAAAAAATTTCTAAATCATGAGAATACTACTAATTGAAGATGAAAAAAGACTATCTCATTTCATAAAAAAAGGACTAGTAGAAAGTGGTTTTGCTGTTGATGAGGCTCATGATGGTGAAGAGGGATTATATTTGGCAAAAGAAGAGACTTACGATTTAATAATTTTAGACGTAATGTTACCAAAACTGTCAGGTATAGAAGTATGCAAAAAATTAAGGGAGATGAAAAAAGATACACCAATTCTTATGTTGACGGCACGCAGCGAATTAGATGACAAACTTGAAGGTTTAAATTCAGGGGCTGATGATTATCTGACAAAACCATTTGCTTTTGAAGAACTTAAAGCGCGTATTAATGCTCTGATTCGAAGAAGTTATCGTCAAGTATCAAACGCACTGATTCTTGCTGATCTTGACGTTGATCTGGTTAAACATATAGCTAAGCGAGCGGGAAAACCTATTAAACTAACTCCCAAAGAGTTTTCAATCCTTGAACTTCTTCTGCGTCGAAAACATGAGGTGGTGACACGTACTCAGATAACGGAACATGTATGGGATTATAATTTTGAAAGTATGTCTAATGTTGTTGATGTCTTCATCGGCACACTTAGAAAAAAAATTGATAAGGGTTATAAAATTTCTCTTATACATACTCTTCATGGAGTTGGATATATGGCAACAGATAAAAAAAAGCAAAAATGAAAAAAAGCAATAGTCTTAAATTTAAACTGTTTTTTTGGTACATTGTGAGTCTATTACTAGTTGGATTTTTTATCATCCTCACTGTCCATATATATCAATATAAGTACAGTGCATTTGTACTCAGCGTCGTATTTATAATACTTTCCGGAATAGGGTTTATTACTATATATAGAATTACCCGTTCACTGACTGATCTTTCTTCGCAAATGCGACAAATAACAAGTAAAAATCTTGATAAACGAATTTCTTCTCTTAAAAGCGATGATGAAATAGGAGAGCTGGGTAAAACATTCAATGATCTTCTTGATCGGCTTGATATAGCTTTTAAACGAGAGCGGCAGTTTATCGCTGACGTTGCCCACGAGATGAAAACGCCGATCGCTACATTACGTAGCAGCTTTGAGGTTACATTACAAAAGACACGAACTAACGATGAATATAAAAAAATTATTAAAGACTCGATTACTGAAACAGATAGACTTACAACAACATTAAAAGATGTTCTTGATCTGGCATGGTCTGAGGTGCCTAATGAAAATTTAAGAGCAGTTTTTAACCTCTCAAGCTTAATTACCGAGCTATCCGAGATCGCTCAAAAACTTGCTGTAAAAAAACAAATTAATGTTAGCTACAGAATTACACCTGAAATTAAAATCAATGGCTTTAGGGAAAAACTTGGAAGGGCAATTCTGAATATTATTGATAATGCAATTAAATATTCACCCGAAAAAGGTATGGTTGAAATTAACTTATTTAAAAGAGACGATAAAGCAATCATAGCGATAAAAGATACAGGTTCTGGTATTAAAGAAAACGAAATAAATCATATTTTTAACCGTTTTTATCGAGGTTCTAAATCCGATAAAGTGTTTGGAGCAGGTCTTGGACTAGCTATCGCTAAAGCGACTATAAATATTCATAAAGGAATAATTGAGGTAAAGAGTAAAGCAAAAGAAGGAACAATGTTTGTTGTATATCTACCTGTTGAATAATTTATCTTCATAATTTCTTCACATTCTATTTGGTATTGTAAGAGTTATGATTAACAATTATCAATCAAAAAAGACAATATGGATACTAAATCTATTCCTATAAAAGGTATGCACTGTCGATCATGCGAGATTTTAATTGAAGATGAATTAATGAAAATACATTGTGTTAAAAAAGTCATCGTGAGTGAAAAAAGAGGCGTTGCAGAAATATATTATCAAGGAAATTTTGAATATGAAAAAATAGAGAGAGCAGTTTCTGATGCAGGATATATAATAGGTGTAAAAGACCAAAAACCTCTTTTTTCAAAAAATGTTCAAGATTATAAAGATCTTGGACTCGCTTTTTTAATAATAGTTTTTTTTTATTTAGTTGGAACTGAACTCGGGATATTTAATATATCGCTTACAGCAGGAGGAAATTATGGTAGTCTTCCTATTGTTTTTCTTGTTGGCCTTACGGCAGGAGTATCAACATGTATGGCACTTGTTGGAGGATTGGTTTTGGCAGCGTCATCACGTTTTGCTGAAAAACACCCTCAAGCGACGACCATTGCAAAATTCAAACCTCATATCTTTTTTAATGCGGGTAGAATTATTTCATTCTTTGTATTGGGAGGAATTATAGGGTATGCAGGCTCATTTTTTCAGTTTTCTACAGCAGCATTAGGACTACTTACTATTGCGGTTGGAGGAGTTATGATCCTTATGGGATTACAGTTAATAGAAATTTTTCCCCGTTTAAGCGGATTACAATTTACTCTTCCAAAGGGAATCAGTAGAGTATTTGGAATTAAAAAACAATCACAAAAAGAATACAGTCACAAAAATTCTCTAATTTTAGGAGCATCAACTTTCTTTTTACCTTGTGGATTTACACAAGCCATGCAACTTTTTGCAATAAGTAGCGGCAGTCCGATAACAGGTGCTCTTACCATGGGCATTTTTGCTTTAGGAACGACACCGGGACTTCTTGGAATTGGGGGACTTACTTCAGTTGTTTCCGGTGCTTACACAAAACCATTTTTTAAATTTGCCGGACTGGTGGTTATATTTATGGCATTATTTAATATTTCAAATGGCTTGAATTTAAGCGGTATTGATGTTAATGCACTTGTAAGTTCCAAAGACACAACAGTTTCTGGAAGTGACCCAAATGTCACCTTACAAGATAATATACAGATCGTAAAAATGACCCAGACTGGAAGTGGATATTCTCCGAATTCGTTTACTATTAAAAAAGGGATCCCGGTTAAATGGATCATAACATCAGAGGACCCGTTTACATGTGCAGCAAGTATTTTGTCTTCAAAATTAGGAATCCGAAAAAATCTTGTAGCGGGAGAAAATATTATTGAATTTACTCCTAAAGAGGAAGGACAGATACGATTTACATGTAGTATGGGGATGTATAGTGGAGTATTTAATGTTGTTGAAGGTGATGGTAGTTCAACTACAACAAATCGGCAGGTTATTAATACTGCAACAGCCCAAAACGTTGTGAGTTCCTGCGGTTTAGGAGGTGGTGGTTGTGGATGTGGTGCAAAACCTCAAATACAAGCACAACTTGATGCTGACAAAACACCACCAGAAGAAGCAGTCCAAGATGGAGCGCTTCAAGTTATTAAAGCCAGCTATTCTGTTGCGGAAGATGTTGTGCCAAATAAATTCACTGTTAAGGCAGGAATTCCGGTGCGATTTGATATTGAAGCAAAAGAAGATGGCCAGGGTTGCATGGGAAGCATTATGATACCCAATCTTGATAATACGGCTCAGGGATTTGAAAAAGGAAAAGTAACATCTCTGGTCTTTACCCCTCAAAAACCAGGTTCATACACGATTACATGTGCTATGGGTGTTCCTAGAGGAACAATTCTTGTTAACTAAATTTAAAAAAATAATATGTTACAAACAACAAATATGCAATTATCGGGATTAACATGCAGCGCGTGCGAAAAAGTGATTACTAAAAGATTAAAAACTATTACAGATGTGCAAGAGGTAGAAGTACAAGTGCAAAAAGGCACTGCGTCCATTATTGCTTCTCGTTCAATTGGAATTGACGAAGTTTCCCAAGCTTTAATTGGAACTCATTATAAAGTTGTTGATAATAATTTATAAAATATTTTAACATGAAAAAAAATATATCTTTTTCTGTAACCGGAATGCACTGTGAATCTTGTGAACTGTTGATTAAAGATGAATTAACATCAATATCAGGAGTCACTAATGCTATTGTGGATCATAAAACTGGACAAGGATCAGTAATTATTGATGATGAAAAAGTTAATCATAATGATATTATTGGTGCAATTACAAGAGCTGGATACACAGGAGTAATTAACAACATTGAAGATACACAAATTGAAAAAGATACCGTAGAGTTAGTCAAAAAAGATGCTAAATCGGGGGATCCTATGCGTGTACTTTTTCAAGCACATATGACAGCAGATGGAGAGGTTACGGAAAATGAAAATGGGAAGTTATCTTTCCAAGGGAAAGTCGACAATAAAAAAAAAGTAGAGGTTGTTATTCCGAAAGGAAAAGAAGTTGAAGCTGAAGATTACATCCATCGCTTTGTGAAGTCTCAAAACTTTATTCACCTTTTAGATGGAGTTAATGGTTCTCATGAAGAATCTGTGCAAACACAACAAATTCTTTCTCCTATGCAAAATACTCCGGAAATGAAAAATTCAAATGGATCAAAGCGAGTTAGTTTGTCACTTTCAGGTATGCATTGCACCTCTTGTGCTCTCATTATCGAGAAATCACTTAACAAGGTATCGGGAGTGAAGGAAGCACGTGTCAATTTTACTGCTGAAAAAGCATTAATAGATTACGATGAATCTA
This sequence comes from Candidatus Roizmanbacteria bacterium RIFCSPHIGHO2_02_FULL_37_13b, assembly GCA_001789395.1. Taxonomy (GTDB): domain Bacteria; phylum Patescibacteriota; class Microgenomatia; order UBA1406; family HO2-37-13b; genus HO2-37-13b. Next base: position 143,743 of record MFZK01000014.1, read on the forward strand.
TTATAAAAGTAGAAGTACTTGTTGAAGCCGTTAAAAAAACAGGATATTCAGCTACCGTGCTAAATGATAAAAATACTGAGTATGAAGCAAAGAAAAGAAAGCAAGAGACTGAAGCTTTATATACTAAATTTATAGTAGGTTTACTCTTTAGTCTCCCGATGATATATTTTATGCTATTTGATTTTTTCTCATGGATTCCGGGAAGAGTCTCTTTTCTTCCCTTTGTTGGAATCATTTCCCTTATCCTAACAACTCCGGTCCAATTTATCATTGGTCGCGGGTTTTATAAAGGAATGTGGTCTGCACTTCGTATGAATACGTTTAATATGGACAGTCTCATAGCAATTGGGACATCTGTAGCATATTTTTATAGTTTAATAAATTATATTTTTTATTATCTAAATACTAACTCACTCATAGGTATAGGAGGAGAAAAAATACCTGAGCTATATTTTGAAACAGCAGCATATCTTATTACCTTTGTGATTTTGGGTAAGTGGTTAGAGGCGCAAGCCAAGGGACGTACATCAGACGCAATAAAAAAACTAATGGGTTTACAAGCGAAAACAGCTCGCGTTATTCGAAACGGCATAACTACTGATATCTCCATTGATCAGGTGATAAATGGAGATATCATTCTTGTTCGACCAGGTGAAAAAGTCCCGGTTGATGGAGTGATTATAAAAGGATTTTCTGCAGTTGATGAATCCATGATTACCGGTGAGAGTTTGCCTGTTGAGAAGCAGGTCTCAGATACCGTAGTCGGAGGGACCATGAATAAAATGGGAAGTTTTGAATTTAATGTAACTCGAGTTGGAGCAGAGACATTTCTTTCGCAAATTATCCGACTTGTTGAAGAAGCGCAAGGATCTAAAGCTCCTATTCAGGATTTCGCCGACAAGATTTCCGCATATTTCGTTCCGACTGTTATCGGGATCGCCGTTCTGACATTTATTATTTGGTATTTTGTGCTAGGAGCTACTCTAAGCTTTGCTCTGATGGCCTTTACTGCGGTTATTGTTATTGCCTGTCCGTGCGCATTGGGCTTGGCTACTCCAACAGCAATTATGGTTGGGACGGGAAAAGGAGCGGAATATGGGATTTTAGTTAAAGGAGGGGAACCTCTTGAGGCAGCGTGTAAAATCAATGCGATTATTTTTGACAAAACAGGAACATTAACCAATGGAAAACCTATTGTTACTGATATTGAAAGCGTAAGAGATATGGATGAGGATGAAGTATTAACTATTGCTGCATCTTTGGAGAAACAATCAGAACATTCTCTTGCTGAAGCTATTTATAATGAAGCTGAAAAGGAAAAAATTTCCCTGAAGGATGTCGAAGAATTTAAAGCATTTGCCGGACACGGAGTGAGCGGGAATATCGATGCGACGACATACTATTTTGGTAACAGAAAACTAATAGGTGATATTGTTGGGTTGCCGGTTGAAAAAATTAATAGAAAAATGAATCGGATTGAAGAGCAAGGTAAAACAGTGATGATTCTTGCCAATAAAAATGAAATACTGGGACTTATCGGAGTTGCCGATACCGTCAAGGACACATCAAAAGAAGCAGTGGAGAGGTTAAAAAAAATGGGTATCAGCGTGTATATGATTACCGGTGATAATGAAAAAACAGCAAAAGCAATTGCCTCTCAAGTCGGGATCGAAAATGTTTTCGCTGAAGTATTGCCCGAAGAAAAAGCGATAAATATCAAATTGCTGCAGGAAAAGAAAATGAAAGTTGCAATGGTTGGAGACGGTATTAATGATGCGCCGGCTCTTGCCCAAGCAGATTTGGGGATTGCCATGGGATCAGGGACTGATGTAGCTATGGAAGCTGGTGGTATTGTCATCATAAAGAATGATTTAAGAGATGTCGCAGATGCTATCGATCTATCAAAAACAACGATGAATAAGATAAAGCAAAATATGTTCTTTGCTCTATTTTATAACATTATGGGTATTCCTGTTGCTGCACGTATGTTTGCCGGAATTGGTATTATATTAAAACCAGAGCTTGCCGGATTGGCTATGGCGCTGAGTTCCGTATCTGTGGTGGGTAATTCATTATTATTACGAAACTATAGTCCGGGTAAAAAAAACTATTTATCTGCCATTGCACCAATTGTAATGGCCGTAGCTTTCGCTATTATCTTTTTTCAATTCGCTAAGTTTAGTGCGATGTGATCAATTCCCGTAGAGTGGTTCTTTTCCAACTATATTATCAATGAAACGCATCAGATGGCGTCCATCAATATGTCCTAATCCTCCTCGTTGTGCCGATCGTTCTCCCATTTTAGAGACATCATCAACTCTTACATCGGCGCCGGCTACCAAAAGAGGCACTTCATCGGCAGTGTGACTTTTAAGACGGCACGAAGTTGAATGATCACCGGTGACGACGCAAATGGCCTGATTCCTATAGACAAGTTTGACAATTGGTGATAATTCTTGATCAACTTTTTCAATATACTGTTTTTTACCGATATAATCACCATCCTCAGAACATGTATCAGCTCCCTTAAAATGGATGAAGAAGAAATCAAATTTATCTAAATTATCAATTAAGGTCCTAATTTTGTTTTTGGCGCTTGTATTTGTTTTACCGGTAGCTCCGCTAACCTTAAGGACTGTCATACCTATAATTTTTGCAATGCCTTTATAAAGTCCTCCGCCGGCTATGCAACAAGCGTTAAAATCATACTTTTCTTTAAATGAAGGAAAATGAGTCATTTTGCCTGCTCCTCTAAGAAGAAGGCAGTTTGCTTCAGGTAATTTATCGTACTTCCTTTTTTTGTTCACTTGATGATGTGAAAATATATCATTGGCTTTTTTGGTTAATTTATTAACAATTTTAGCGGTCTTAACTGACTTAGGATTTTCTCCTAGGGGAGTTGAAATTAATATTTTAGATTCCAGATGATGAGGATCAGTGTCTGTAATTTCGTCTGACAAGTCACCTCCATGTAAAACTACAGCGATGCGATGACCGATACCTGCTTTTGCATTAACCGTGACGTCATCGATTTTTAAATTGTTAATTGATTGTGCTAGTCCCTCGACAGAATCGATACGCCCGGCACGACGATCAATAATTATTCCCTTATCATCTATCGTTGCGACATTACCCCGAAAGGCTATATCGCCTTCATTTAACTGCATGCCAACGCCAGCTGCCTCAAAAGGGCCTCGTCCCCGGTAATATTTTCTTGGATCATAACCAAAAAGCGATAGATGTGAAACGTCGCTGCCCGGTCTGATACTTCTTTCAATTGTGTGTATCAAACCATTAATACCGACTGCTGCCATGGCATCAAGATTGGGTGTGTTTGCGGATTCAAGAGGTGTCAAGTTGTTTAGTTGAGGAATTGGCCGATCGCCAAGACCGTCAAAGACGATAAAGATGATTTTATGGACCATGATTGATTGTCATGCTGAACTTGTTTCAGCATCTAAAATGAGATCCTGAAATAAATTCAGGATGACTAATGATTAACTTCAATTGCTTCAATTTCTAATAATCGATTGTATTTAGCGATGCGTTCAGATCGACTCATTGAACCCGTTTTTATAAAATCAGCTCCGCATCCGTAAGCCAAATCCGCAATAAACGAATCTTCGGTTTCACCTGACCTATGTGATATAAAAACTTGTAGAGAATGCTGTTGAGCCAGTCTTATTGCTTCGACCGTCTCAAAAAGACTTCCAATCTGATTTACTTTAATTAAGACTGCCGTGGTCGTCTTTTCCTTGATGCCCCTTTTAATTCTTTTTGGATTAGTACAATATAGATCATCTCCGATGACGATCCCGTTATTTTTTAAATCATGAGTAAATTTTGCAAAACTGATCCAATCATCTTCAGCAAAGGCATCTTCAAAATATCTGACTCCATATTTGGTATTAAGTTTCATATAATATTCAATCAGTTGATCTGGCGATAATTTTTTATTATTTTTCTTTAGAGTATATTCTGAATTGTTATAGAATTCACTTGCTGCCGCATCAATACCAAGGTTAATGTCTTGTTTTGAATAACCGGCTGTTTGTATTGCACATAATAAATATTCAAATACTTCATCATTTGAGTTTAATGCCGGAGAGTAACCACCTTCGTCTCCTACTAAAATTGACAAATTCTTTTCTTTTAATTTTTTGGCTAAATGATGAAAAATTTCAGATGAAATTCGTACCGATTCAGAGGGAAGATTATTAACAGGTGAAATTACAAATTCCTGTATGTCGAAGTTCCAATCTGCATGTTTTCCACCATTGACTACATTAACAAAAAGACGAGGAAATCCAGGTTTCACAGAGGTAAAATAATACTCATTAATGATTTTCCAGAGTGGTTTCTTAGAAAAAAATGCTAACGTTCTTGCAGTGGCTAAAGAAACTGACAAAATTGCATTAGCGCCAAGATTTGTCTTATTTTCCGTACCATCGAGTCCAATCATTATTAAATCTATATCTTGTATATTTTCGATTGAAGCCCCAGTTAATTTTTTAGAGATATTACTATTAACATTTTCAATTGCTTTTAAGACACCTTTGCCTAAATATCTTTTTTTGTTATCATCACGAAGTTCGGCTGCCTCATGGGTTCCAGTTGAGGCGCCTGAGGGGATGCAGGCTGAACCCGTGAGTCCATTTTCAAGCTCAACGAAAGATTTGATAGTCGGATTGCCACGAGAATCAAGGATTTCGATTGCTTTGATTCGTTTTATTTTCACTTTAAGATAGTTTCAATTAATTAATTAAAACAAATTTATTTGATTTGGTTTTTCACTCTCTTTTTTTTCCTTTTTAGGTTCTGGTAATTTCGGAAAAAATCTTGTTTCCAGACTTCTTATTTCTAAATTCTTAAAGAAGTCCTTCAACTTCTCATTATAACCAGCAAATTTAGCTGTATCAAGATTGAATTTAATACCATTAGACGTGATGATTGTAGCTAGTCTTTCAGACAAAAATGCGTTATCTTTACAATCTATAAGCGCTTGTTTAATTTTTTGACTCTTAATCTTGTTTATTTGTTTATATATATTTTCTAGGGTGTCAAATTCTAATATCAGATTTACAGCGGTCTTCGGGCCAATTCCTGTTACGCCTTTATAATTGTCTGCTTGATCACCGGCTAAAGCCTTAAGCAATGGTATTTGCTCGGGTTTAACTCCCATTTTTTTTCTTACTTCTGAAGCGTCGTAAAGTTTACTTTTATTAAATCCAATCTGTGGAGTCATCATATTTGTTTTATTTGAGACGAGTTGCATTAAATCTTTGTCTCCGCTTAATATCAAACATTTTTGATCTCTGTTTTCTATTCTCGTAGCCAAAATTCCAATTAAATCATCTGCTTCAAGACCGGTTTTCTCAATATATTTAATTCCTGATGCGAGCATAAATTCCTTAATCAAAGGAAATTGATCTTTCAATTCTTGTTTGATTTCGGGTCTTTGAGTCCTGTACTCGGAGAATAATTTATCACGGAACGTCGGTCCCTTGGAATCAAAACAAACGATAACGTGTGTCGGTCGAAGATCATATATAGCCTTGTGAATCATTGATGCAAATCCAAAGACAGCGTTTGTAGGGATACCATTAGAAGTCTTAAACTCAGGTATGGCATGGAATGCTCGATGAATCAATGCATTACCGTCAATGAGAAGATATGTGCTCATGATTGCAGACTTTTAGGTTTTTTTACGCCAACTATTCTTATAAAATCCTCGTCATCCAGACTTTCTTTTTCTAATAATTCTTCTGCTACCAAATTTAGCTTTTCACGATTTTGTGTTATCAATTTTTTAGCATGAGTAAAACACTGTTCAACAATGTTTCTGACTTCAACATCGATTTTAGCTAACATTTCGTTTGAGATAGTGTTTTGCTCGTAGTATGCTCGACCCCAATCTTTGACATCCATTGTCGGGCCATAATTGACCGGACCAAGATTGGACATTCCATATTCAGCTACCATGGCTTTTGCAATTCTTGTAGCTTGATCAAAATCATTGGCGGCTCCGGTTGTCACTTCATCAAAAACAATTTCTTCAGCAGCGCGTCCTCCCATCATTGAAGTGATAAGTTGCTGTAAGTGTGTTTTTGTTTCATGAAGACGATCAGATGAAGGGGGGATTAAGGTAAATCCGAGTGACATTCCTCGTGAGACAATCGAAATTCGATGTACAGGATCAGTATTCGGCTGAAAATGGGTGACAATTGCATGACCAGCTTCATGATATGCTGTAATTCTTTTATCACGGTCTGATTGCAACCTCTTTTTTTCCGGTCCTAGCTTTACCTTGGTAGCAGCTTCTTCGAGGTCTTCATTGGTTATCTCTTTTCGGTTATTTCTGGCTGTTGCAATAGCTGCTTCATTGAGCATATTTTCAATGTCTGCTCCAGAAAATCCTACAGTTCTCTTAGCTAATTTTTCCCAAGAGACTATGTTTGTGAAAGGCTTTCCTCGTGCATGAATTTGTAAAATTGCTTTGCGACCTTCTAAATCAGGATAATCGAGGATGACGTGACGATCAAAACGACCCGGTCGAAGCAATGCCGGGTCAAGTAGATCGCCTCGATTTGTTGCAGCGATGACAATGACTTGATCATTAGGGGCAAAACCATCCATTTCGACTAAAATTTGGTTTAAAGTCTGTTCACGCTCATCATGAGCAGGCATGGCAGAGACTGATCTGGTTCTGCCAATCGCGTCAATCTCATCAATGAAAATTATTGAGGGCGCGCTTTTTTTTGCGACAGTGAATAAATCTCGAGCTCGAGCAGCACCAATTCCAACAAGCATTTCCATGAATTCAGATCCAGCGATGGAAAAAAAAGGGACATTACTTTCACCTGCTACAGCCTTGGCTAATAATGTTTTACCCGTTCCCGCAGGTCCGACTAGAATAACGCCTTTTGGCGGACGCGCGCCCAGACGGCTATATTTTTTGGGATTCTTTAAAAAATCAACGATTTCCTCTAATTCCTTTTTTGCTTCGTCGACACCTGCTACATGGGCAAATGTAATACGAGACATTTCTTTGGAATATTTTTTTGTTTTAGCTTGACCAAACGAGAAAATCGAATCTTGAGCACCTCTAGCTTGTCGAAATATGAAGATAAAAAAAGCTATCATTAGTATCGCCGGTATTATATTAGAGAGAAAATTTACGACCATAGTACTGCTTTGACTGTCTTTGACACTAATGGTGACTTTATTGGGATCCACACCAGAATCTTTTAATGTTTGAATTAGACTGGATTGTGATTCTTTATTAATTGAAGCAACCTGATCATTCTTATATTGGGCTATAATTTTGTCACCGATGACTTCAACTTTTTTAACTTGATTATTTTTTATATCGGTGATGAGTTGAGTGATACTTTTTTCTGGAAAGACACGATTGACATCTTTAAATGATAAGTAAAGTGATAAAAAAAAGAATCCTATAAACAAAATCACGAACAATGTTTTAATATTGAAATTAAATTTAAATTCAGCTACTTTTTCATGATTAGTATTTTTACTTGCCATAGACCTAAATTCTATCAAATTTTGGTAAAATTAGGGCGATGATTTATTAGAATGGAAATCATTAAATTAAATAAGAAAAAAATTAGTGAGGCAGTTGACCAAACAATTAATGTATTAAAGAAAGGAGGATTGGTTGTTGTTCCCACCGATACTGTATATGGATTAGCTGTTGATGCAGAAAATGAGGCTGCGATTGCAAAACTAATACAATTTAAATCGCGTCCGGCGGGTAAGGCAATTTCTATTTTTGTTGCCTCGCTTCATGATGCAAAGCGGTATGTCGTGATTGATAGTAAAAATGAATCAATATTAAAGGAGATTTTTCCGGGCCCTTTTACAGCAATATTAAATTCTAAACACAAGTCCTCTCGTCAACTGGAATCTGATTTTGAATCACTGGGTATAAGGATTCCTGATAACCTTTTTATTAATGAATTACTAGTCAAGTATGGACGTCCTATTACTGCAACTTCTGCAAATCTATCAGGTGGGCCAATTGTATATTCAGTTGATAATCTATTTAGACAAATTTCAAGAAAAAAAAGAGACCTAATCGATTTGGTAGTGAATTATGGTAAATTACCTTACCACAAACCTTCAACGGTCATAGATTTAACTGGTGACAAATTAACAATGTTACGTTTAGGTGATAATCAGCTGCTGAATAAAAAGAGTTACATATCCGCTAGCGAAGCGGAAACAAAAAAAATCGCCTCGGAATTTATCAAAAAATATGACAAAAATAATCAAAGACGAGCACTGGCTATAATCTTACAAGGAGAATTAGGGTCTGGAAAGACTCAGTTTGTAAAAGGTATCGGAGCACATTTTGGAATAAAAGATATTATTTCACCCTCGTTTGTTGTTTATTATGAATATAATATTCCAAGGCAATCTCGGAGACGTTTATATCATGTTGACCTTTATAATATATCCGAAAAAAACGAGTTTGCATATTTGGGATTTGAAGAGATGCTTAAACCCCGTAATATCATTTGTATAGAATGGGGAGAAAAAAGCGCTCCGATTTATAACATTCTTAAAGATAAATCAATTATTGTCCACGTGAAGATAAAATATAGTAATGAGAATAGGCGGCAGATAGAAATTAGCATTAATAATTTATGATAATTTTAGCAATAGATACGTCTTGCGATGAAACATCCGTTGCTGTTTGTGAGGGTAGAAAGATACTATCCAATAAGATATATTCTCAAATACTAATTCATAAAAAATGGGGTGGGGTGGTTCCAAATTTAGCTAAACGAGCACATGAGGAAAGGATTGACATGGTTATAGAAGAGGCGGTTATGAGATCTAAAAGAGACTCCTCTGAGCTCGGAATCCGAGATCATCGTCGTCTCTTGCTTGCTCAAACATCCACTCACTTCAGAAATTTATTTGACTTGTCTATGAAGCAAATCGATTATATCGCCGTAACTTATGGACCTGGGCTGGCTCCGGCTTTAGAGGTCGGCATCAATAAAGCTAAAGAATTGGCCAAAAAATATCATAAGAAATTGATAGCTATCAATCATTTGGAAGGTCATATATACTCTTGTTTTGCTCAAAACAACAGAGGTAATCCGAAGCGAGAATACAATTTTCCATATTTGGCACTTGTAGTTTCAGGTGGTCATACTGAGCTAATTTTGTTTCATGATCATCTTAAATATGAGGTAATCGGTGAGACAATTGATGATGCAGCAGGAGAAGCTCTTGATAAAGCAGCCAAATTATTAGGTTTAGGGTATCCAGGTGGCGCCGTCATAGAAAGGTTAGCTAAAACAGGTGATTTTAAATACCATAATTTTCCGCGTCCTATGTCGCGGACGCATGATTTAAATTTTTCTTTTTCTGGACTTAAAACCTCTTTTTATTATCATCTGCAAAAAATGTCAATAAATGATAAAGCACATAATTTAAATAATTTAGCAGCTTCATATCAAGAAGCAGTTTTTGAATCAATAATTAAGAAAATAAAGCTTGCTATTGAACGTGTAAAGATTAATCGGTTAGTCGTTGGTGGTGGTGTAATTGCTAACGTCTATCTTCGTAATAAGATCAGGAATTTAGCAAGAGCATATAATGGAGACGTTATTTTTCCGACAAGTAAATCACTATATGGCGATAATGCTGCCATGATAGGCGTGGCGGCCAACTATAAGGCGGAAAAAGGCATCTATGTTAAGAATGTAGCTGATTTAGAACGGATGCCAAGATTAAAAATAGCCGATTAGTTAGAAAGAGCCGATTGGATTAATTTATCAAATTCTGACGCTGAGGAAAAATTACCCATTTGTTGCCCGTTTAGATAAAAAGTCGGTGTTTGATTGATGCCTATTTCTCTTGCGCTCGTAATATCCATATCAATCTTTGATTTGACATCAGTGCCATTTATATCCTTTTCCCATTTATTGATATCCAGCTTCAGATCTGTCGCGTATTTTTTAAATTGAGACCCAGGATCTTTAAGGGCAGACCATTCATCTTGATTTTCAAAGAGTTTATCATGCATTTCAAAAAATTTATTTTGTTGACCTGCAGCTTCAGCAACTGCCGCTGCAGGTAAGGCTAATTTATGTTGATCTAAAGGGAAATTACGATAGACAAAAGTAATTTGTTTCTTATATTTCTCTACTATCGGTTTGATTAGAGAATGATAATATTTACAGGCCGGACACTGAAAATCGCTAAATTCTACTATTACGACCTTAGAATCTGACACGCCATAGATGTGATCTTTTTTATTTAAAGCAATTTGGATGGGTTTAGAATTTTTTGTTGTCAATTTCCAAAGTCCATAAATAGCGATAAAAGAAACAATAACAATTGAAAACCAGGTAACTAATTGTTTTTGGTTAAATTGTTTAAATATTTTCATATTTTATTAAATAAACTTATGTGCCAGTAGGAAGAATCGAACTTCCGACTTACCGCTTATGAAACGGTCGCTCTGCCACTGAGCTATGCTGGCTTGCATGGTGACGATTGCCCTTTACCCGCGCAAATTTCTTTGAAATTTGTTCGGGTGAACCACTGAGCTACCCAGCCTGCGCTGGCCTTAGAATTTGCGATTAATTATAACATGTGCTTAATCAAGTATTGTTCTGACTTTTTTTACGATTGCGGTTTTGTCAATTTCCTCGAATCTTAAAAGCTCATCTGGCGTCCCGCTTTTGGGAATTTTTGTCACTGATAGTTGATAGATCGGTTTTCTATTCTTCAATGACGATAGCGCCTGGTTTACCGCCGTTCCTAAACCACCACATGGATAGTGATCTTCAACCGTGATTATAGCGGTAGTTTCATCATGGGCTTTCTGCAGAGTGTCAATATCAATTGGTTTTATGCTATAAATATCAATGATTCTAAGGTATATATTTTCTTGTTTTAATAATTCATATGCTTTTAAAGCTTCATGTAGGGTAATTCCTCCGGTTATAATACTGACTGAATCCTTTAGCGAGCTTTTTAGTGTTTGGCTCCCGCCAATTTTAAATGAATCTTTGTCTGTATATAAATGAATCGTGTCAGATCGTGTTGTTCGTATATATACTATTCCTTGATATTTTGCTGCGAGATCAACCAATTTAATTGTCGCCGTTGCATCAGCAGGGTATAAAACAACACTATCTAATACTGATGTGAACATGGCAATATCCTCTAGTCCCATTTGAGAAGAACCATCTTCTCCAATTGATACTCCAGCATGAGAGCCGCATATCTTGATATTACTGCAGGAATATTGACTCATGCGGATTTGGTCATGGCTTCGGGTTAAAAATGCGGCAAACGTAGAGACGAAAGGTATTTTACCTCGCCCAGCTAAACCCGCAGCTGTTCCTATCATGTTTTGTTCAGCAATATACATTTCAAAAAAACGTTCGGGATAAGCATTCATAAAAGTTTCAGAATAAGTGGAGTTACGCGTTTCTCCATCCAGAGCAACGATCTCTGGATGGTTTTGGACAGCATGAATTAGAGCTAGACCATAAGCTTTTCTTGTTGCAAGCGGTTTTGATCGATCTAAAGATATATTCTGATGAGTTATTTTTGTTTTTTTTGGTTTTAAATTTTCCGGCTGAAGCAGGGAAGGTGAAATTTTTTTAAGAGGACCTATTTCCAATATCGCCGTTTTAAGTTCGTCTTGCGACAAGGGTTTCCCATGCCATCCTTCTCTATTTTCAATAAATGACACTCCCTTGCCTTTTTTAGTTTTAGCGAGAATAACGACGGGCTGCTCGGCGGAAAGTTGTACATTAGTATACGCTTTATCTATTTGTTCAAAGTTGTGGCCATCTATAATAATTGATTTCCATCCAAAGCTATCGAACTTTGCTTGATATGATTTTAAATCCCATTGGTGGAGCGTTGCGCCAGACTGTCCAAGACGATTAATATCAATAATGGCTATGAGATTGTTTAGTTTATAATGAACTGCCAGTTCTGCTGCTTCCCATACTTGTCCTTCAACGAGTTCACCATCCCCCAACAGAACATACGTGTTATATGGTAATTTATCAAGATATTTAGCGTTAAGCGCCATTCCAAGTCCAATTGATAAACCTTGTCCAAGAGAGCCTGTTGCAGCTTCAGCATATGGAAATTTCGGAGTAGGATGACCTTCCAATCGGCTATTAAATTTTCTAAGTGTTAATAGCTCTTTTTCTTCTATAGCTCCCGCAGCCGCCCATAAAGCATAAAAAAGAGGTGATGCATGTCCTTTTGAGAAGATTAATCGATCATTGTTTGGATGTTTTGGGTTTTGTATTAAAAAACGAAAATGGTTATTAAAAAAAAGTACCGCCATGAGGTCCGTAGCAGATAGACTTGTAGTTGGATGACCTGACCTGGCAGTAGTTGTCGATAATAATATCTGATATCGAATCCATTTAGAAATTTCTAGAAGTTTGTTTGTGTCCATATGATATTAAGTCGGGGTGGGGAGAATCGAACTCCCTCCTCACGGTCCCAAACCGCGCATTCTACCGGTATACTACACCCCGTCGTTATATTATATATTATCGTCCATTGTTTGCAGGACGATATCAACGGTCAAATTTTCTAATTTTTTGATAAAATAGCAGATTATGGGGAAATATTCATCTAGTTTGATCTTTGGCAAAAAGTACAATCGATATATAAAACGTCTACTCGATATCATCATGTCAATATTATTAATAATATTATTTTCTCCACTTGCTGTTTTAACTGCTATTGCTATTAGATTGGATTCCAAAGGTCCTTTTTTGGCTGACGTACCCGAGCGAGTAGGATTTAAGGGCAAACTGTTTAAAATGCATAAGTTTCGTTCTATGGTCGTAAACGCACATTATCTTCTTCGTCACAGAAGTGAATTTAAGAATCTATATGAGGAATATCGAAAAGGTAGTTTTAAACTAAAGAAAGATCCAAGAATTACCTCTGCCGGCAAATTCATCCGTAAGCATTCTATTGATGAAATTCCACAATTGTTGAATGTTTTGAAGGGAGAAATGAGTTTAGTTGGTCCACGGGCATATTATCCTGATGAGCTTAAAGATCAATTAAGAAAATATCCGCAAACAAAAAGACTTGTTAGAAAAGTACTTTCTGTTAAACCTGGAATTACTGGTCTTTGGCAAGTTTCAGGAAGATCAAATATTAATTTTGATAAAAGGATTGCAATTGACGCTCAATATGTAGATAATATATCTCTACTTAAAGACTTAGAAATTATATTTAAGACTCCTATAGCAATGATTTCTGGTAAGGGAGCAGTTTAAAAATATGTTTAATTTTAAAAGAAAAAAACTTTATCATGGTCGAAAGGCGGGGAAAAGAAAATTAATTTCTTCATTATTAATAATTTTTGTTTTCCTAGGGCTTTTAATTTATTTTCCCTTAAGGGAAATGAATGCGAGGGGACAAATTCTCCTAATTGATGCCAGAAAAATAAAGGAATCTCTAAAAAATAATAATATCGATGAAGTTAAAACTGAATTGTCTTATCTAAAACGTGATTATGAACAGTTTGGTAAAGCATCATCAAAGATCTATTGGTTGAGTTATATGCCTGTAATCGGTGGTTATGTCTCGGATCTAAAAAACGGAGTTTTAGCGGGCAGCGAGATGCTTAATGCAGCGGAAATTTCTGTTTTAGCGATCGAACCTTATGCAGATCTTATTGGTTTTAAAAAAGGAGCGACATTTGCAGAAAAAAGCGCTGATGATAGAATACAGACGGCAGTTTTGACATTGGATAAAGTCTTGACTAGAGTTGATGATATCTCAACTCATGTCGAAAAAGCTAAAGTCGCAATTGATAAGATTAACCCTAGTCGTTATCCGAATAAAATAGGAAAAAGAGAGATAAGACCAAAACTCATAAGCTATATCGACCAATTTGATTCGATTGCTTCTTTGTTTATAAATGCAAAGCCATTAATTGTCAGGCTACCTAAACTCATGGGTGTGGACGGAGAAAAGAACTATCTTGTTCTATTTCAAAATGATGCAGAACTTAGACCGACTGGTGGATTTCTGACTGCTTATGCAGTGTTTAAAGTTAATCAAGGTAAAATTCAAGCACTACGATCAAAAGATATTTATGAATTAGACGATACCATTAAATCTCACCCCCGAGCGCCAGAAAAAATTTTACTTTACCATAAAGAAGTCAATAAATTTTTTATTCGAGATAGCAATCTATCACCTGATTTTTATGAATCAGTTAAACTATTTAACTCACTATATGATCAAAGTAGTCAAAAAATTGATTACGACGGAATCATCACTGTTGATACAAATGTTTTAGTTGATACTCTGCAGATTTTGGGAGACACAGAAGTTAGAGGTACGGTTTTTTCTTCCAAGATTGAGCCGAAATATAATATTCCTCAAGTCATCTATCGACTTCTTGACGAAATTGATCGACCTGTGGGCTATATAAAAGAAGACAGAAAAGGAATCTTAGGTGATTTGTTGTATGTTCTAATGCAAAAGGCACTAGGTTTTTCACCTTCTCAATATTGGGGTCCGCTATCACAGGAAATGATTAAAAACATGAGAGAAAAACATATTCTTATTTATCTTAAAGATAATGAAGCTCAAAAGGCGCTCGAGGCGATAAATTTTGCCGGTAGAATAATAGATACGAAAGATGATTATTTACATATTAGTGACACGAATTTTGCAGGTGCGAAGTCGAATCTGTTTGTCACTCATACTATTAAATCGGACACGATATTTAATAATCAAGGAAAGGTGCAGCGAAAATTGACAATTGAATATAAAAATCCATTTAAACATTCAGATTGCAGTCTGGAGAGAGGTGGGCTATGTATCAATGCGTCGCTTCGAAATTGGCTTAGAATATACGTACCCATAGGGAGTCATTTAATTTCATTTCAAGGTTCAGAAAAATCTGTAAAAACCTACGATGAATTAAGGAAAACTGTGTTTGAAGGATTTTTGAATATTAAACCTGAGGGTAAAGCGACAGTAAACATTGTTTATTCGCTACCAGATAATTTTATCAAGAAAAATAATTATAAGCTTTTAATACAAAAACAACCGGGGACAAAAGGTCATGAATATGATATTTTGATTGATGGTAAGCTTAAAGACAAATTCAACTTGACTGAGGATAAAGAATATGTTTTAAAATGATATTATGAGACAGTTCGTCAGAGATGAAGGAATAGTTATCAGAAAAAGGGGCAATTTTAAGGAAAACAGAATAATAACTATAATTTCAAAGCAAAGTGGTAAGTTAAACCTATTAGGTTATGGTGTTAGAAATCTGCTGAGTCGTCGTATTTCACACCTAGAGACTGGTAATTATATTTCATTTACATATAATATAAACAACAATCGTACTGTACTTCATGAAACTAATCTTCTTTACGGCTACTCAAAGATTAAAAAAGATGAATCCAAATTAGGTTTGTTGTTTTTACTTTTTTTTATTCTCGATAAGATGATTGTCGAAAATCAAAAAGAAGAGATAATTTTCAATAAAACTGTTGTTTTGTTAAGACAATTAAATAATCGTAAAGATTTTGGTATGACTGACTTTAATGATTATTTATGTCAATTATTATTACATTCCGGTTTTATCGACAAAAAACGGATACTCAGTGCAAATTTTAATCCCGTTGTTTTTATTGAAGATCTAATTGGATCTAAACTAAAATGGGCTTTTGTATCTTAAACTAAATGTTGATTATCTCCTTTTGAAAGATTATTGACTAACTTTTTCAATTTTGACGATGAGGATTTTTTTGTAATTAAAAGAACGTCTTTTGTATTGATAACAACCATTTCCGACAAATCGAGACCAACAATCGTTTTTTTGGCGTCATAATTATAAACAAGATTATCTCGGCTTTCAGAAAGTAATACGCTGCCTTGAGTTATATTTTCCAATTGGTGTTTTTGTAGAGCGTCTTTTAGTGAATCCCAAGCTCCGATATCGCTCCACCCAATATCTTCATTTACTACGTAAATATTTTTTGGATCAAGCTGCTCGAGTATAGCGTTATCAAAACTGATTTCCGGCATTTGTTGATACTCTTGATTTAAGACATTATCAAAGTCTGCCATGTCAGCATTGGCTATTTTGTTAACTTTAACCATTATTTGTGGAGAAAATCTCATAAATTGTTCATATATAAACGATATTGTTGAAACAAAATAACCTAAATTCCAAGAATATTGTTTATTTTTGAAAAACAAATTGGCTTCTGCAGCGTCCGGTCGATATTTAAAGCTTTTAAGTGAGAAAAAATCTATTCCATTAATTGTCTTTATTTTATCGCCAAATTCTATCCATCCCAAATTTTGACTGGCAAATCTTGGTTTTTGTCCGATAAAAATTAACTTATTCTTGTCTTTTGATACCAAATCACCTGCAGTAAGTATAATTTTTTTAAAAATATCCGGTTTTTTAACCAAATGATCACACCATAAAATAACAACAGGTTCATCCTTAAATTTTTTATATAAAATTCCTATAACCAATCCCACAGCAGGTCCAACATCTTTTTTTTCAGGTTCCAGAATAAAATTTTGTTGCGGAATTTGAGGTAATTGTGTGATTAAAACTTGCTTATATTTTTTTACCGTTGAAATGTATATATCTTTGGGGTGAAATTCAGGAGTTAGTCTATCGACTGCCATTTGGATGGTCGATTTATTTCCAATTATTTGTTCAAATTGCTTGGGTGAGTTGGTTCTTGAAAGAGGCCATAATCGTTTTCCTTCTCCTCCGGCAAATATTATTGCTTTCATTAGAATTCGTTACAAAACTGATAACAGAAGTTTTGCTTACTAATTCTTATGTCCGCCAATAAAGTGCAGCATGAGCCGTGTTCGAATAGAACTGAAAAGGCGAATGCTAAACTTAGGTGGACCATACATCGCTCATTATTCATATCGTCTAAGTAGATTTGTTAAATTAGATACAAACTTTACCTTTGAGAACAATTCGCATTGCTTTTTCCCCAAAATAATTGTTCTTTTCTTTAGATCTTTTTTTATTTTATCATATTGGATCAACACATAGGTCAGTGAATCAACAGTCTGGTTCTCAAAAAAAATTCCAGTCTGATTTTCAATAATGGTTTCAACAGTTCCTCCTTTTCGATAAGCGATGATGGGACAATCAAAAAATTGAGCCTCAAGAGCCACATATCCAAAATCTTCTTCTTGCGACATGATCAGTCCTTGGGCAAATTGATAATATGTAGCCAGTTCTTCATCAGTTAAATCCTGAAGAAAAGTGATGTTAGACCTTGCGATTGATTTAAGATATTTTAACTCAGTTCCCTTACCGATAATTATTAAGTTTTTTTTTGGATGTTTATTAAATGTTTCAACTACCAAGTTAATCTTTTTATAAGGTTCGAGTCGAGATACGACTAAAAAATATTTTGAATTTATTTGTTTCTTGTTTCTTGTTGCTTGTTTCTTGATTTTATCCCAATGGTGAATATCAAATGGTGGATATATTACCACTCCAGTGCGGTCGTGAATCTGCAGTAGTCTTTTCTTAACAGTCTCAGAAATGCATATATAATCATCGGGTCTTTGTGCCGCAATGTTATCCCATTTTTTTAAGTAGTTTATATAGGGTTTAGTTAACATGTTATTAGTTTTATACACTTGTGGGTGTATCCATAAAAAACGAGTAGGAGTGAGCAATATACATATATGTTTTGTACCAGGTTTAGTGATAATTCCCTTAGCAAAAGATGACGTCACAGATAACACAAGACTATAATCACCAAAATTGAAACTCTCAAAAGCAAATGGGTATAAGGGAACAGATAATTTTCGATTTTTTTTTATAAAATCCGGAAATTTTTGAATGAAGGAGGTTTTAATATTAATTTGTTTTGCCCACGATGCATTCTTTGGATCATAATAGGACGAAAAAAAATCAGCTTCAGGGAAAATCTCATGAAGCGTCAATAGCAATCTTTCCACACCGCCCCACTTATCAATCCAGTCATAGACAATAGCGATTTTATGACTCATTAGTTAATACCCCAAATTTTTTTTATAAATAAGGAATGTTTCTTCAGCCATTTTTTTAAATGATAATTTTTGCAGTCTCAAAGAATAGTCTATTTTAGAATAATTTTTATTATCCAAATATTTTTGAATTTTACCGGTGATGTCATTCTCTGCGGTCGGATCAAAGGAAGTATAGTTTTCACCGATGATTTCTTGGAACACAGGAATTTTAGATGCTATTATCGGCAATTTGAAATACATGGCGTCAACTATCGGCAGGCCAAAACCTTCTGATAGAGAAGGATGAACAAGAGAAATGGCATTTTTATAAAAGAAAACAAGATCTTCTTTTTTATTGGTTGAAAACAAGACAACTTTCTTATTTAGATCCATTTGATTTATTAATTGGTTAATTGAGTCTGAAAAATAATCAACTGGACCAAGCAAAATTAGCTTTACATCAGTTTTAATTTTGCTATATGCTTTAATCAATCGATCGACATTTTTATGAGGATAGAAATTTCCAACGTAAATCATAAATTTAGTATTGAATTGTTTCATTAAGCTTGAATTTTCATTTAAATCTTGTATTGCCATGTCAACTCCCTCATATATGGGATAAATTTTGTTTTTATAATTTTCTCCATAGTAATCTAGAATTTGTTTTTTGACCGATTGAGATGGGGTTATAATTGCTTTGGATTCGTTTAACTGTTTGGACAGGATATATTTAAAAGCCTGAAATTTAAGTTGATAGATTAAGGGATTTTTTGTTGAAGCACGACCGGTTTTAAGCAAGAGTGGTGTGAGATCATGTATAGTTGCGATAAAGGGTTTTTTGTAAAAAAAAGGATACGAAAAATAGGTAAAATGGACAAGATCGAGATGATCCTGGTTAATTTCTTGCAGATAGGCATATTGCTCGTTTATGCTATGCCATTTTGAACGTGTAGTACGAATGATGAAATTCTTACCTTTAAATTTAAATGTCTCTTTTTCCGACTCTAAAAGATAAATATAAAAGACAATATCATTTTGTGAGAGTTGGTCAAGAAAATAAAGCAGATTTCGAGTATATGTACCAATGCCTGTTTGCGATATAAGCCGAGCGTCAATACCAATTTTTTTAACCATTAAAATCTCTTTTTTAGATTTATTAACAAGTGTACTAGCTTGGAAATGAATCGGGGGTGATGTGGTGCCGAATGTTTATTATAAAATTCTTTCATAGCCTCATAAAAATAATTTTTTGTTTGTTTTTCAGTTGATGTGAGACCACGTTTTAAGCCACTCCTATATTTAAGATGGCATACGGTAAACATTGGGTAATAGATTATTTTATAGCCTAATTTTTTAATTCGGTATGAAAGATCCAAATCCTCGCCATACATAAAAAATCTGGTATCAAAACCACCGGTTTTGTTTAAAATTTCTTTCCTGGTGAAATAAAAAGCGCCACTCGGGGAATCAATTTCATGAATCGTATTTAAATCTAAATGTTTGAGATGATATCCGCCAAAATATTTAGCAAGTTTTGGCACATGAGAGAACAAAAGCTCCAATTTGGAAAAATAAGTCAATGATCGCCATATATTAGGCGTACCACGGTGAGATGCCCAATCTATTTTACCTGTGGGTAATAATACTTTGATAGTTAAGGCGCCGACTGAATCATTTTTATCGAGGTAATATATTAAATCCTCAAAGTTGACATCCTGCAAAATAGCGTCTGAATTGAGAAATAGAATATATTTTCCTTGTGAAACCTCGATAGCCTCATTATTAGCTTTAGAAAAGCCAACATTCTTTGAATTGTTGATAATGGAAATAAAGTCGGAATATTTATGTAAATACCGTTGGAGAAGTTCTGTTGAACCATCAGTAGAGGCATTATCGACGATTATAATCTCAGCTTTGACTTTAGGAGTTTGTGACAATGATTTGATAACGCTATCAAGACTTTTCTGAGTTATGTTCTTGGTATTATAAGAAACTATGATGACTGACAGGTCTTTCATTTTAAATACATTATACAGATTATCTAGTATATAATTTTATCATGAGAAAGGGGTTTTATATCGTCATATTAGTCTTTTTATCGATAATAACCATTTTTTTTCAATTCAATAAAATACCGGTCAATATCGATCGTGACGAAATTGCGTTTGTGAGATTGGCACGGTCTCTAAACAATAAATCTTATCGGATTTATACACCTCAAGAAACAGGCCACAGTACTTTATATTTTTATCTTCTATTAACTTCGTTTAAATTATTCGGCTTGAATTTATGGGCATTGAGAATACCTGCGGCAATATTTGGTGTTTTAAATGGGCTTTTCATCTATCTAATCTTTGACTTGGTATTCCGTGAAAAAATTAAATTTAAATTCAGAAGGCTAATATTTTTGATGCCTGTCGGTTTCATTCTGGCATTGATTTTTATCACTTTGAGATGGCAATTTAACTTTGCCAGGTTCGCATATGAGGCGACGTTTCTATTGTTTTTAGAACTCGGCTCAATTTATTGCTTGATACGGGCGTTAAAGAAACAGAATATATTATTTGTATTAATATGTGGGATATTTGCCGGATTAGCATTTAACTCATACACTCCGGGTCGAATATTTTTTCTATTACCTTTAATTATTTTATTTATAGATAAAAAGACAAGAATATTAATTTTTTATTATGCTTTAGCCTGTTTGCCCTTTATTATCCCTCTGGTAATTGCATTGATCCATAATCCTGAACCCCGTGTAGTTGATGAACTAATCCTTTTAGACAGAAACCTGGATTTTATTGGTAAATCAGTGATTTTGTTACAAAACATCACCAAAAATATCTTTATGATATTTGTAATCGGTGACATGAATGGACGGCATAACTATCCCGGTAAGCCGGCATTAAATCCAATTTTGAGCCTATTCTTAATCGCTGGGTATTTATTTAGTCTAAAGGAGAAAAAAAATATTTATTGGAAAATGTTCAGCATATATTTTCTTTTATCATTGATTCCGACGCTTTTTACTCTCCCGAAAGGTAATCCTAACATGTTACGTACTTATACTCTAATTCCATCGATAATTTATTTTATTGGGATTGCTTTGAATAAGATATCGTCTTCTATGTCATTCTGGCAAGTCGAGTTGAAGACGAGGCGCGTCCAGAATCTTATTGTAATTTGTTTCTTTCTATTGCTTTCTGTATCTTCTTTTTACGAACTGCGCACCTATTTCAAATTTCAAAAAGAAGTGACTAAGTATTCTTTTGAAGTTAGAAAAAGTTTTGAATGGTTAAAAGAAAGAAATTTTGAGTTAGTTGATACTTGGTATAAATATTAAGTTAATCTATTTTGAGAATCTATTCTTCTTAAATATATTTAGGCGGTTGTTAATGATAGATGCGGTATTATCGAGATTATGAATGATATTCCACCAATCAGGATTGAAATGATTGAACCAGTACGTTAAATATCCCATTTGTGAGCAACCCCATAGATAGCAATTAATTGGTTTGCTTTTATATTTTCTATCTATGCCATCAGTTAAATCTTTATAGTTATAAAACTCATCACAATACGACATTTTTTCATCGAGATTACTATAATCATATGCAGAATTACCATTTGGTGGTATTTCAACAGTGCCACATCCATAAGGCTCTATTGCTCTATTAAGAATAGGTGCTCCCGTGTCATTGTGATATGAAAAATAATCCCACGTTGTTATTGGTTTTTGCCAATGGTCTAGACTTTGGCCAATAAAATGGTCAAGGATAAACTCGGCTCGATGACCAAATGAGTGTAAAGCATTATCAGGACCCGCGGAATCATCGAAAAACATTATTGGAAGATTTTTCTTTAAACCAAGATATCGGATGGGATCGCCGTTGACGTCAAAAGGGTTCGGTCCGATCATCGCCGCTTCAGGTAGAGGTGCATTAGGTAGATTTGTAAACCAAACATCATCAATCTCATCATTATTTGCCATAGAAACAATTCCTAAGTCATTAAACCATTTAATAATATCAAAGCGATGTTTCTGAAGTTCCTGACAGCCTTGAGATTTGCCTTCGGCACATTTAATGAATGCCGTTTCATAATCATCAAGAGCGTAGTTATCTTCTAAAGGAGGGAATTTATTACTATAAAAATATTTAACTACTTTATATCGTCGGTCATTATAGACCGATCTATTAATTACGGTGCTAACAGTATCAATTATTTTTTTAGGATTTTTGCCTTTGGAATAATTAAAATTGTAATAGTTTAAATACGTTGATTTTTTTGATTTTAAGTAAGGATCCATTATTACCGCAAGTATTTTCCAGTCGGCTGTTTTTTTTACAGGTGTTGGCGATGGTTTTGGACAATCTTTTTGATCTGTTGGCCAATAGCATTTGCCCCATCCGGGACCGGGTTCAGTCGAATCGATAAATGGATAAGGCAGAGGGACACAATTGTGATCTGTTCCACAGTCATCGATTTCACTGTTGCAGTGACCAATGAGACAAGTACTAGGTGATGAATGGTATAAACAATAGTTTTTTAATAATCTGCAGTGTCTTAGTCTAAAAAAGGAGGTGTCTGTCGAAATTTGAAAAGCAGAAAAGCCAGGTTGAGATTGTCGTTCACAATCTCCATTGCGACGAGAACCTGAGCATTCTTCTATAGAAATAGCATATGGATATGTAACTTGAGTAAAACCTGGTTGATCTAGATATACTACAGTTTTGTATTTTTTTTCATCAAGTCCTAGATTTGAAAAAACGAAATCATAATCACTGTTAGCTATTTCAGAAAGGTTTTCTATTCTTCTTGTATCGAGGAGAGAGTATCTATTATTATTTTTATCGTCTCGATAGAGCTGAGCGATTAAGTTGCTTGTGGCAGGTAGAGATGATTGATTAAATGAAACGTTGACTCTAATAGTATCGTTTTCAGTCGTAACACAATCAGACCAAATATGGCATTGTTTGCCGCGCGTACCATATACTGAGCAGAAATTGTTACACGATGATGATGTTGAGTTTTGATCGCATTGACAATTAAGTTCATACGAATTAGCAGGTCTTTCGCATTTTGATTTGAATATTAAGTTATTATATCGATCATATGTGTCGGAGGCTCTCTGAAGATCTAACCATACTTTTCGTTTATTATTTGGTTCCTCAGGTTGAGAAGGATCATCTAGTTGATTCCAATTTTCGATTGTCTCTGGGTTTGCTACTGCGTTGTGGATAATGGCGGCGGGAACTCCTTTTGATACAGATTCACAAATGTTAACTTTGTTTTGCTGAGCTTGAGTTTGATAAACTTGTGATTTAGATAAAAGTAATTGTTTAAAAAAATAAGCCATTAAAAAGGCGGAAACAACAATAATGGATAAAAAAAATAGACGTAGAATAGTAATTTTATACATGCTATTTAGATCAAATCTTTTACTCCAGTGTGGCAACATAATTTTAACGAAACCACCTTGCACGGCCAAGTTTGTAGGAGAGATTTTTATCCTGTCGTTCACCGATAATTTTAGCTGGCACACCAGCGACTATTGCAAAGGGTGGTACATCTTTTGTGACGACACAAGCTGCAGCTACGATAGATCCTTTACCGATGGTGATGCCAGGCATGATTATTGCCCTGGGACCGATAAATACATAATCCTCTATCACTACCTTTTCAGTAATTGGCTTGAAATCCCGATCGTTTATATCGTGTTCGGAATTATAGATCATAACATCGCTGGCTAAAGCCACGTGATTGCCGATTATAAGTTGATCACGACCATCTAAAACCGCATGTTCGCCAATAATCGAATCTTCACCGATTGAAATATTTTTAGGATCATAAAAACGTGTATACATATGGATCGAAGAACCATTGCCGATTTTGATCCCGCCCGATCGATAAACAAGACGTCTTATATGATGGAAGGGGATTGAGCCGGATAAGTGAAGGAGATAGACTTCAA
>MFZK01000015.1 GCA_001789395.1 Candidatus Roizmanbacteria bacterium RIFCSPHIGHO2_02_FULL_37_13b
ACTGCCTGTATTACCAGAAGCTCCTGTACTTCCAGTTGGTCCGGTAGGTCCAGAGGTTCCAGTAGATCCTGTAGGTCCGGTTGGTCCGGAGAAACCTGTCGTACCTGTTGCACCAGTTGAACCAGTAGGACCTGATAAACCCGTTGTACCAGTTGGACCACTAGCTCCCGTATCACCAGTGCTGCCAGTAGCTCCGGTTGGACCACTAGGTCCGGTAATTCCAGCATCTCCTGAAGGTCCAGTAGCTCCCGTTGCGCCAGTAGCACCAGTTGGTCCAGTCATACCCGAAGAACCACTAGGTCCAGTAGGCCCATAATCACCTCTAAATCCAGTAGCTCCGGTCGGACCTGAAGAACCAATAGCTCCTGTAGTTCCTGATGTAGAAGTTCCACTAACAGCTTTCCAAGTGAGGGTCCCAGAGCCATTATTTGTTAATACTGTATCAGCGCTACCTTGAGATGAAGGGAAAGAATAACTAACGTTATATATTTTAACTAAATTACCATTTGAATCTACTTGAAAAGGAGATGAACTACCAATAGATAATAGAGAAGAGGGTGTTGTGGTACCAATTCCGATATTACCATTATTTTGTACATATAATCTACTTGACGTACCAGTTTTTAGGTTTATATTGCCACTTTCCGTAGCTTGAAGAGTTAAATCACCAGTTCCAGAAGTACTAATAACCATTCCGTTAGCACTTGATAGATTAAAAGTTGCTGAGGTTGAAATAGATCTTAAAGATGGGGTATTGCTTGAAAAAATGATTTCACCTTGTGCATTGATATACGGCACAGATGAATTACTAGTTCCACGAGGAAGTCCTTGTAAAGTTTCAGCATTTATCGCATAAGCAACGTTGGCAATTTGTTGTCGTGGTTTCATTTCAGAATCTGTTCCTGCAGTTACTCCGAGATATACATATTGATTTTCGGTAAAAACAGAATTGGGTATTTCTGTTCCACAATCTTTGCCAATCAATACGGAAAAAATACCATCTTGATCTGGAACGACGGTACATGATCCCGAATCATACAGAGATGAACCACCTGACTCAGTGTTATAAAGTCGATATTGGGCTTTTGTAGCTGTGGTTATAGGATTAGATATTGAATCAGTTAATCTACCTTGAAAGGATAGTATCCTTGAGCCATAAATAGCTTCACCTGATGAATATGCCTGTGTATTGTTGGGCTTTTTAAAGAATTGACGAAATAATCCAAATGATAGAAGTAGAGCAAGTATAATCAACATCAACATTCCTGAATAGCGATTTAGCAATACACGATCACGTATTTGGAAATAATCAGTTAAGCGCGTTAATCTAGATTTATTTTTTTCTTCCCGATGAAATCGTGCTTTAATAGCATCTATTTCCAAATTGGTTTGTTCATATTGATCAAAGGTCAATTGATTATTTTGATTAAGATGTTTGATAAATAGCTCTATATTATCCATTTTTTCGAGTATTGCCTTTGGGGATAGTCCTTGATGAACCAAAACAGTGATGTAGTCCGCTATTTTTTGAGCTAAATAATTTGTCATGTTCAAATTAATCTAATATAGAATTTAAGGCTTTAACAAGCCTTAAATAGGTATTAATATAAATTGAATATCTCATATCATTCTGTTTTGATTAAGTAATCAACAAATTCTCTAATATCCTTCTGTAGCGAGTTCTTTTGTTTTTCTGATAGCTCAGAATGCTCAGTGCTTATAAAGTCAAATCCAGACCGAATAAATGCTGATTTTAATGGTATTTTTTTTTGACTAGTTGAGTCATTATGTACATTGGATAAATTAAGGCTTGGATTATGTGAAATGATCTTGTTTTCAGTACAGAAGAAGAAGAAAATTCTTACAGATGATAAGCGTCGATTTATTGTACTTGAAGGTAAACTAGAATCAAGTAGATATTTCTTGAAACTATTAATTTTAGCACCATCTATGGCCTCCAGAGTTGTTTTAGTAATCTCAAGATTCAATATGGAGATGATCCATCCAAAAAAAAAGCGAATATCAGAAAGATAATTTTTGATCGTTACTGAGGTTTTGTCATTGATTTGAAGATATTTTTTAAATTCGTTAATTAAGAGGTTAAAATTATACTCATTATACTCATTATACCCTTTATTATGTATTACCTGCATATAAAGAATATAAAACAATAATAAAAAGAATGTCAAGAGGCATTAAGTATATATTTTGATATATTTAGCCCAATAATACAACCGCCCTAAAAAAAACAGAATTATCTTAGTCCTCGCTAAATATATTCATTAATTTATATTAATTTATATTAACGCAGAGTAAACTAGCTTTAATAAATATATATAAATATATCACATGACCTATAATAAATCATAGTACTTAAATAAAAATTATCACTACTTATTTAACATTAAGATTGATAATTGACCAATCTAGCAGTCTAATATTATGATGATTTATCATGACGTCATTATTTAAGAGGTAAAAATGTAAGTATATTAATTATTTGGGCCTTGATAAGGCCCAAATAATATTTTGTATAATTATCGGTTATTGCTATTGTAAATATCGCCAATGAGTAGTTACCGCGTAATTATGTTCAGTAGCAATAGGTGATATGGGTTGCCAAAATTATTGATGTATGCTGAGGTATGCTTAGAAGCCTTGAATTATAGTCCTGTGTACTATTTTTTTTACAGTAATTTAATATATTGAACTTTATTTCAATTGTTGGATTATAATTTCTCTATGAGGAGAAATATATCTATTTTAATTACATTATGCGGGTTATTAATATTAAGCCTAGGTTTATTTTGGATATATGAATCGAAAACATTTTTAGGCAGAGCCGAATCAATATCGGGATCTTTTTCCCCGAGTGATTCCATCTGTTTTTACTCGCCACTTCAAGCAAAAATCAATGATGAAAAAATATTACTTTCATGTTTTTTTATTAAGGATAATGGAAAGCCAGCACAGGGTATTTCCTCTAACATAAATGGTCCAGATGGTTTAAACATCGAGAAAATTCAGCCAATAAGTGACGGTCAAGGTCAAATTAAAGCCTACATCTCTTCAAAAATCGCCGGTGATTTTATCATTACTGTTATCGGAAACGGAATTGAATTATCTCAGCGTCTTACCTTGAGATTTACTAATTAATTTAGGATATTTGCATCAACATTCTATCCTTAAAACTCAATAATTCTTGAGGTTCTAAAACAATCGGGAATTTATCTCTTAAAATTAAAGAACGTTGTCGATGAATGAAAAAAGGATGAAAATATTTCTTAATTAGTAAATATATTATTGGAACAAGCATAATGATAAATAATAATAACAAGGGAATTAACCATCTTTGTATCAATGTCAGCCACCAGGGCAGCATTTGCACTGTAATAGTGTGACTTTTGGGTGTTGTTGCATTCTGAAATACCCCAGATGAGAATATCTGGTAAAATGCTGGGTTGTTTCCCGACAAGGCCATTTGATAATTACCTTGTTTCGTCGCCTTAGTCTTAAGAGATGGTAGACTATAGGCATAAATAGATTTAATTGGTGCTTTACTAGCAACAAAGAATAGCATTTTTTCAATTAGATTAAAATGGCTTTTCGATCCATTAAAAAATGAAAAATTCACGTCAATGTTAGGTATTGTTTTGCCTACGATATAGGCGCTTTCTCCAATAAGAACATTTCCTTTTATTACAAAAATTGTAGGCGGTATTAATACTGGCCCTATGGTTGTATCTTTATTTACAGGAAATGGTGGTAAGCAGATTGGATAAGACACAATTCCTTCAGTATCCTCGGAATAAAGACACAATTTCTCGGGCTTGAAGGGCGCGAATAAATTACGGAATATAAAATAGCCGTCTTGATTTGCATTCGTTTTAGCTTGTATTGTAGATCCGCTTAGATTTACTTGTGAATAAGGACTCGTATATCCAAATAAGGAGAATCGATATGTACCTACATATGCTTCAACGCCAACGCCGCCATAAGCCTCGACTTGATCGAGTAAAGCCATTTTCGTATTAATTCGATCAACGATTTCATCTGTTGAGTCAATAATTCTAATATCAATATTATAGACATCGGCAACATTAGCGACATGATTCGTGATAGGCAATGGATTGATTAGACCTTTTTGATCATTTCCCACGTCCATCTGAATCATTTGGTCAACGTCAAGTTTTCCGTAGAAAGGACAAATTATTTCATGTTTACCAGAGGTTGATTTTGATGAAGGTATTATTTCCGGTTTTCCCCAAGTGACAGTACCCCCAGAGCAGATCACATTACTGCTGTCTAGGTTGTTTAAATCAAATCCAGAGTCAATGATATTTGTCCCAGAATCCGGTAGACTGTCATTAGAGGCTAAAGTCGTTGATGAAGCTGGGATCAAAGCAATTATTGAACCATTATAAACAGAAGAATAAGTGGTGAACGTTAATTGATGAGTTGATGATTCAGCTGTATTTCTATCATTTTCGGAAAGTCGAGGATTGTTAATGATATCGCTTCCTTGTTGTAAATTGGCCGCAGAGCATGATGTCGGTATAAATCCTATCAAGAAAAAAATTATAAATATAAGAATGCTATTTTTTTTCATGTTTCGTATATACATATATTCATAAACAAGTATATATATAAATATTAAGTAATGAAAGAATGATTTAGCATGATTTTGTTATACATGATCATAGTTGACATAAAAAGAAACGTCTGTTATCTTTAGTTTCGTATGCCAGTAAAAGAAAGACGAACGAAAATTTTACTCCTTATTTTTCTTTCTACAGATGTTAACTTTAGCTTTGTTACAATAAGTGAAGCGCTGCAAAAAATCTATGATATTTCTATAAATCAAAAAACTAAAGGAACAATTTCTTCACTAATCAAAGAGGGACTGATCGAAAAACAATCGCAATCAGAACAAAAGAACAATCCATCTACAAATCTTCAGTATCGTTTAACTGAAAAAGGATTTTATGAATTATGTCTTGAATTTCCGTATTTTCGCTACTTGAAAGATCAATGGGATGGGCTATGGAGAATTATCTCATATGAAATTCCTGAAAAGAAAAGAGATTTGCGTGATCGATTAAGACGTGAGATGCGTGGTTGGGGATTGGGACCCTGGCATAGATCATTTTGGCTCACTCCGCACCCAATAATTCCCGATTTAAAGAACTTGGTTTTTGGGAAAGAGGAGGAAAAATATATTCAGTCTTTTGAGGCAACTCACGTGTTTGGCGATATGGATATTTTAGTGGAGAAAGTATGGGGTAAATCAGCACTGGATAAAAGATACAGAGATCTTTTTAAAAAGTGGCATGATGTTTTATCTACAGAAGTAAGTAAAGACGAAAAAATGAGGCAAATAATTTATGCTTATATTCATTTACTAAGGGATGATCCAGGCTTACCATCAAGCTTGATTGGTCGCAAATGGATTGGTTTTGAAGCCTTTGATATATTCAAAGAAGTGAGAGGCATTCTTCTTGGTTAGACTTCGTTAGATTTAGGTTGATTTATCGATTCGAATCACCATAATTGTTGCTTATTGTCCGTTGATCTAAAGAACCATAAGTCGGTAGAATTATGCAAATTTCAATGGATAAATTACAAAAATCATTAAAAAAAAGAATACGAAATATTTTTGTTCAACATGCGGCGGAAATTGTATTAGTTGCTATTTCTGTGGTTATTCTTTGTGTGTCTTTGATTGTTTTTGTCTTATCAGATAGGTCAGATCCTAATCAAACAGACTATCTAGATAACGATCAGATCAATATTGCCACGCAAGAAGCAACCCCGAAAAAACGAATTATTGTTGAAATAGCTGGGGCTGTAGAAAAGCCTAATGTCTATGAAATGACGGAAAAATCACGTTTGAAAGATTTATTATTTGAAGCAAATGGGTTAGCTAAAAATGCTGATAGGACTTTTTTTTCGAGAAATTTCAATTTGGCAGAGATGTTGAAAGATGAAGAAAAGATCTATATCCCCTCCATAAAAGAAATAGAAGAACAAGTATTCACGGATAATGAGATTGTGTTGCCAAATCAAGTTGAAAACCCTTTGATAAATATCAATAGTGCCGATAAAACTACCTTAGATTCATTACCGGGAGTCGGTCCGGTAATTGCAGATAAGATAATAAGTGGTAGACCATATGCCACTTTAGAAGACCTTGTCATAAAAAAAGCTCTAAATAAAAGTCTTTTTGAGAAGATTAGAGATAAATTATCAACCGATTGAACATGAAGTAACATGAATCCAACAATCTTTTCTTCAGTCATTAATTCGTACTTGCCTGAACCGCATGCAGCACTTCTAAATGGTATTATTTTTGGACTTAATCTGAGTTCGACTCCAAAATTCTATCAACAGCTTAAAATTGTTGGTCTGCTTCACATGGTGGTTTTATCAGGGATGAATATAGCGATCCTTGGAGCTGTTGTTGGATCTATCATTCCATTTGTTAGCAAAAGGATCTCTTGTTTGATAACGATACTAATTATCATTTTTTTTATCTATTTTGTCGGCGCTCAAGCCCCAATAATTCGAGCCGGTTTTATGGGTATTCTAACGTTAGTAGCAGTTATATATGGTAGGCAGGTCACAGCAATTTATTTACTTCTTTTATCAGCCATATTTATCGGTATCTTCTGGCCAAGCTGGCTTAAGTCGCTGTCTTTTTATCTATCCTATGGTGCAACTTTAGGAATGATTATCTTTGGTAATAAAGAACCTTACAAAGGTTCAAATTATATTAATTCTGTTGTTTATAATTTGAAAAAAGAATTGAAGACGACTTTAGCAGCACAGATATTCACCGTACCAATGATTTTTATATATTTTCACCAGCTATCACTAATATCACCAATTGCTAATGTTTTAATTTCTTTTTTAATTCCGCCATTAATGGTTTTTGGATTTCTAACAGCTTTTTTAGGGAAAATCAATTTTTATCTAGGGTTGCCTTTTTCATATATTTGTTATGGCATCTTAACCTATATCATTTGGATTATAGAAAAACTTTCAGAGATGCCTTTTATATTTATACAATTCTGAGAAATGAATGAACCGGCAATATCATTAAAAACGCTTTTGATGACAGGATTTGTTTTTTTATTTCTATCATTGGTATTAGTCGGCTTATCAATTATTAACAATAAGACTAAGATTGTATTTTGTGACGTTGGTCAGGGTGATGGAGCTTATATTCGCACGGTTAACAATATTGATATATTAATTGACGCCGGACCTTCAAAAAACATTTTAACATGCCTGGGGAAATATATGCCCCTTTACGATCGTACTATTGAGTACGCGCTGTTATCACATTTCCAAACAGATCACTATGGAGGTTATAGTTATATTCTCGAACGTTATAAAATCAACAATTTTATTATTACAAAGAGCCAAAATAAAACAAAAAAAGCTCAAGAACTGTCAAAACTAATAAAGCAAAAAGTTCGAAGCACGATAGAAATACAATCTGGAGATAAAATTGTTCTATCCAACAAGAGCGGCTTGCTATTTCTTTGGCCTGATAAAGAAGTGATGTCCTACTTGACCGATACGAATGAGACATCACAGGTTGTCCTATTTTACCAAGATAATTTTCAAGCTCTTTTCACTGGAGACATTACACCGGATAGGTTAAGCATGATATTACATACCAAACTCCATTTAGCCCAGGGTGATAGGCTAGACGTTCTTAAGATCCCTCATCATGGCTCTCGACATAATCTAAATAAGCAAATTCTAGAATTAGCAGACCCTATACTATCAGTGATAAGCGTCGGTAAGAGTAATAGCTACAATTTGCCTTCAAGTGATGTGCTAGATCTTCTGAAGACCCTAAAACTGTCATTTCTTTTAACGAGCGAGCTTGGTGATGTTATTATCGAATATAAATCGGGATCGTGGCAAATCAAGAAATGAGTCAGGGTAGGGTCTGCTTTTTATACTGTTTTAATAATATAAAAACAATAAAAAGTACAAACGTGAGAACAATGACTAATTTAATGGGAAATGCGATAAACGATGCTTGACCAAATAACGTTTGTGTTCCTGGTCCAAAATTTATCGTTGTGGCTAATTTATAATGCCCTAGGAAAAAACCGCTAAGTAACAAACTAGAATCTGCTTGATCAGTCATTTGACCTGAAGTTGATGCTTCCATGATTCTTTGTGAATTTATTAATATATTTTTTGGGATTATATTAAAAGTCGCTTTTTCTCCAAAGTTGCCAATAAGATTGATAGTACCTTCTGGAGTTATTACATTATGGCCAACATTGACAATAAATAAACGAACAGGGATTTTATCTGATGAATCGAATACATTACCAAAGAAAGGTAGTTTGAATCTAGGCACAACATCAAAAAAAGCTATTTTTCCATTAATATCTGTTTTGCCTGATTTAGTAACAGTTAATAGTATATTTGATCCGATCGTAGCTTTTGTACTTGTTGACAATTCTGAGTCAGATTGAGAAGGTTTTGTTTCATTTAATAAAGTGTAATAATAATCACCCTCAGGCGTTTGATCGGGCACTTTAATTCTAACTAATAACTGCTGCTGTTGAGCGCTTTTCATCAGAAATGGCTGATTTAACTTCAACTCAGCATTATCTAAATTGAATAGGATGGGATCAGTCGGACCATTTTCAATTCTTAAGCCACCATTATTCCCAATCGGTATAAGCCCAGCCACCCGGGTCGTTACGATGACGGGATCACCCAGATTTTGAAGTTTATATCCGATAAGTATGGTTTTACCGGGTTTAATAATTGTTTTTATAAGTGGCGGAGCAACAGATAAATTTATCTCTTGGGCGTGAATAAATGAAACATGAAACATAAAACATGAAACATAGATCATGAAAGATAAAACAAGAAATTTAGAGTATTTTCTGAAAAAATGTTTCAAGTTACAAGTTTCAAGTTTCATAATTCAAGTTTCATGTCTAAAACGATGGAATTGCCACAAAATTGATAATCGTTTGGTATATTCCAATTTGTTGTGAACGTGATATATTTGTTTTGAATGTTATTTCCGACTCCCTTTTCTTAATTACATTATCAGATTGCATGATAATGACGGGCTTTTCATTTTGTAGCCCATCAGCGAAGGGTCTATAATGATCAGGACTTATGAAGTCAGAAGGTATGTCATCACCTTTGATTGAATACCCGAATCCATATGCTTTTTGGCTATTCCACCTAGCTGCTTTTATTTCCGTACACTTCTCAGATTCACCATTACATTGAGTATCGGGAATAATATTGGTTCCATCTAATGTCCGTAGCGGACCATTTTCGGCCGCGCTTACTTGATATTCGCCAGCGCCACCAAAAGAGACAGTCAACTTTACTGTGGCTTTCGACGGCGTATTTGGTTTAATATTGCCAAGAGAAATTTGACCATTAGATACTGCAAACGTAAATGGAATAATTGAATGAATATATTGAAAACCTGCCTTTATCAAGTAACCTTGAGCTTCAAATTGAGATGCTGCGGTTTGGCCTAACGTCGTTGAAAGATTAAAAGTCTGTGAAGTTGAATCTTTTGCGCCAATGTTGATATTACCTCCCTGGATTCGATACTGCTGCGAATCCATATTGAGAGCATGAGTTCCTGAAGCATGAAACATGAAGCATAAAGCATAGATCAGGAAACATGAAGTATATACCATGAAGTGCCTTATTTGGTTATGGTATAAATATGTTTTATGTTTCATGTTCCAAGTTTCATGATAATTACATGGTTTTCTCATAATCCTCGATTGATTTTTCCATCTTATTAACGGTTTTTTCAATCTCTCTGAGTTCATGATCGCCCATAAAACTATCGACCATTTTCTTAAGATGGTGGATATGCGTTTTTATAACTAAGGATAAAAAGAAATTGCTGTCTTTGATTTGATTATTTTTTTTAATAATTTGTTCATATTCCTCACCTAAGACCAGTGCAAATGGAGTTAAAAAAGGGAGCGACAGGAGGGGTAAAAAATCCTGTAAGGTCAAGTTTTGTGGAGCGGTCAGTATGTATAGAAAAACAATTGTTAATGTGGTGGTTATGGAGATTATTGGCTCAAGAAGAAGGGATAGTGTAAAAATGAGAAAAAAATATAAAAAGAAAAATGGGGACGCCAAACCTCCGGTAGATTCAACTAAATTCGAAATGATCAAAGTGGCGATCACGCCATCAAATAGCTGAAAATTTTTCCTGACCGTAGTTTTTTTAAGAAGAAAATAGATGATAAAAATTCCTCCTGTTATTTGAATATCATATTGGCTAAGTGAACTTTTCGAAATAATATGTGACAGAATCAATACTATTACCAAGATGATTATGTGGCTCATTTTTTTGCTCATAAAATTATTATACCCCAAGAAATATTTCTGTTTAAAAAAGTTAGTAAATTTATGTTAGAATATCCTTCATCATGGAAAAAACCAAGACGCTACGTTCTTTTGGATTTGTCGGTGATATCAGAGATGAACTTAAAAAAGTTACTTGGCCGACAAGAACTGAGACAATAAAGCTAACCGTTACCGTATTTGCCATTTCCTTGATTGTCGGTCTATATGTCGGTATAATAGACGTCGTTTTAGCCAAGGTATTACAGCTCTTAACAAAAATTTGATGAATTAAATATGTCTGAAGATAATAAAATAGTATTGGATGATTTAGCCAAGTGGTTTGTCGTTCATACCCAATCTGGTTTTGAAGCCAAAGCAAAAGAAGCGCTAGAGCAGCGTATTAAGACGCTAGGATATGAAAAAAAGATATTTGACATCGTCATTCCGATGAGGGAAATTGTCACGATAAAAAAAGGGAAGAAGAAAAATGTTAAAGAAAAAGTATTTCCTGGTTATTTATTAATAAAAATGATATTAGATGATGATTCCTGGCTTGTCGTTCGGACTACTCAGGGGATCACCGGATTTGTCGGCGTTGGCACTAAGCCGACTCCAATATCAGATAAAGAGGTAGAAGCGATCAAGAGATTCGTCGAACAAGAACAGCCAAAATTCAAAGCTAAGATTTCGATAGGTGAAGCGGTGAAAGTTACAGACGGACCATTTTCAGATTTTATTGGCACCGTCGAATCCATTGATGAAGCTAAAGGAAAAGTTAAAGTATTAGTCTCAATTTTCGGTCGGGAGACGCCTGTTGAGCTTGATTTCCTTCAAGTTACTAAATTATAATTGAGGAAATCAAGCGAAATCCGCCGTGGATTGCTCCATGAGCCGTCTACGAATAGTAGGGAACAGGCGAATGGCAAAATCTGGCGGATAGAGACCAATTTCCTTCAGGTCACAAAACTATGAAAAAAGTAAAAACAATCATTAAACTTAACTTAAAAGCAGGAGAAGCGACGCCCGCTCCACCTGTTGGTCCGGCACTGGGGCAACATGGAGTTCCAATAATGGAATTTATTAATCAATACAATGCGCGAACCAAAGATTTAAAAGGTCAAGTCATTCCTGCAGTGATAACTGTCTATGAAGATCGAAGCTTCATTTTTATTACGAAGCTACCTCCGGTAGCAGAGATGATTAAGAAAAAAATTAATATTGAAAAAGGTTCAGGTAAAGTCGGTAAAGAATTTGCTGGAAAACTGACAAAAAACCAACTAAACGAAATTGCAAGCGAAAAAATTAAAGATTTAAATGCCTACGATCTTAAAGGAGCGGCCAAAATCGTCGCCGGTACGGCCAGATCGATGGGAGTGGAGGTAGAAAATGGGTAAAATCAGAATCAAAACACTTGGGGGAGAGGAAATGGAGAAAAAACAAGCGCAAGATGCTAAGGTGCGTCGTGAGTCAAAAAAATTTGTTAAGAAAGAACAAGATAAAACTGAAAAAAAAGACAAATCTGAAAAGACAAAAGTACCGCAAGGTAAAGGTGGAGAGCACACTTCATCAAAGGTTTCTAAGAGTCCAGGAAGTATGAAGCAGGTTGAAGAAGATGGCTTGCCTGCCGCTAGGCAGGAAAAAGCAAAGAAAATCATTGAAGAACCCGCCTCCACTAAAGATTCGATCGATAAGGAAAAACCAAAAAAAATCAAAGTCAGATCTCACGGTGCTAACTATCAAAAAGCAAAGAAATTGCTTGAGGTTAAAAAAGAATATTCCCTTAAAAAAGCCGTTGAACTCTTAAAGAAAATGAATTTTACTTCATTTGATCAGACAGTCGAGCTTCATATCAATACCAATATCGAAAATCTTAAAGGTGAAGTGACCTTACCTCATGGTACAGGTAAAAAGGTCAGGGTTGAAGTCGTCAGTGATGCAGTTTTAGACAATATCGAAAACGGCAAGATAGATTTTGACGTTTTGATTGCAGCCCCAACCGATATGCCAAAACTCGTAAAATATGCAAAAATATTAGGACCCAAAGGCCTAATGCCAAATCCAAAAGCCGGGACCGTATCGGCTAAACCTGAAGAAGCAGTCAAAAAATTCTCGTCTGGCGGTATTCGCTTCAAGACAGAACCTAAAGCACCGATTATTCATCAAACAGTTGGCAAAATGTCATTCAAAGAAGATGCTTTAGTTGAAAACATTGATGTTTTTATCAAAGCTGTAGCTACAAAAAACATCACTTCAATTTATCTCAAAGCTACAATGACTCCTTCGATCAAAATAAAGATTGAATAAATACTTTTCTGTTTAGGGAATGGGGAATTTAATAACAAGATTAATCACCTCAGTATGAAGTTTTTTAATACTTTTATTCTCCTTCATTTCATTGACAAAACTTTTGATATATTCTCCTCGTTTTTCTTTGTCCTGAGGTAGAGAATAAGGCTTGATTAAGTTTAGAACCTCAATCATCACACGTCCGATAAATTTCATATCTTTTTCTTTCATGCCTCTTGTCGTTGCTGCCGGAGTCCCAAGTCTAATTCCTGATGGATAAAAAGGACTGACGGGTTCATCGGGGACTGTATTTTTATTAAGAGTTAGTCCTGCCAAATCAAGGGCTTTTTCAGCAAATACACCCATTCCTGGTTCATGAGATTTACTAAGATCAACTAAGATAAGATGAGTTTCAGTACCGTTTCCCACAAGTGTCAATCCTCCTGATTTAAGTTCTGCTGCTAATATTTTTGCATTTTTTACAATCTGATGAGCATATTTTTTAAATTCCGGTTGACTGGCCTCATATAGAGCTGTGGCAATTGCCGCGGTTTGATTATCATGCGGGCCACCCTGTAACCCCGGGAAAACCGCTTTGTTGATTTTGTCAAAAAGTTCTGGGTTTTTCTTTAATCCTTTATCAGTCACCATAATCATCGCGCCGCGGGGTCCGCGAAGAGTTTTGTGTGTCGTTGTAGTCACGACATGGACGTGAGGCACAGGCGATGGGTGAGCTCCACCGGCGACGAGTCCGGCAATATGAGCCATATCAGCGACGAGATAAGCGTCAACTTCATCAGCGATTTTCGCCCATTTTTCATAATGAAGCTGTAGTGGGTATGCTGTCGTCCCTACCCAGATCATCTTTGGTCGACATTCCTTAGCCAATTTTCTTATTTCATTATAATCAAATAAATCGGCGACAAGGCTGTCATTGCGAGGAGTCCCGACCGCAGTGTCGGGACGACGCGGCAATCTGGTCAGTTGTTTTAGATGTGATGAGATTACTTCGCTATCGTTCGCAATGACATTGGTAGTTTTTTTCAGACCATATTGAACTGACTTAAAAAATATTCCGGTGGCTGAGACTTTATGTCCATGAGTTAAGTGTCCACCGGCGACCAATGCCTGACCCATCAGAGTTTCGCCGGGTTTTAGAAGAGCCATAACTACAGCAAGATTTGCTGGTGAACCTGAATATGGCTGGACGTTAACAAATGGTACACCGAATAGTTTTTTAGCCCGCTCTTGAGCCAAAATCTCCACATCATCAACGACATCATTTCCACCATAATATCTTTTTTTCGGATAGCCCTCAGAGTATTTATTTGTTAATACGGAAGATAAACAATTGCGGACAGCAGTTGATGCATAATTTTCAGAAGGAATGAGTTCAATACCTTGTTTTTGTCTTTTTTCTTCCTGAGCGATAAGTTCAAGGATTTTTTTGTCCTTCATGTGCACCATTATAGAAAAAATATATATTATGTCAAGTAAATTTAACTATTTCGGTTTGACAATCAATAATATTGGAGTTATACTTCCAATAAAATATGAAATCTTTAGAACTAGATTTACTTAAATATAACCGGCATTGGCAAAAGGATTTTTTTTATCCTTACCCTAAAAAAAGAACGGCATTCGCTGAAATTTTACCTTATTTTAAAAAAAAGCAAATTATTGAAATTACTGGTCTGCGACGGGTAGGTAAAAGCACATTAATATTTCAGCTTATAAATCAATTAAAAAAAAATAATATCGATCCATACCATCTGCTCTATTTTACATTTGATGAAGCTCAACCGACTATCGATATTCTTTTGCGGGATTATTCATTATCAACAGGACTTGACTACAAAAAAGAAAAAATAACTCTTTTCTTAGACGAAATTCAAAAACTAGCGGATTTTCAGAATCAAATCAAGGTTTACTATGATCTTTATCCTAATATTAAGTTTATTATTTCCGGATCAACCAGCTTATTTATCCGCAAAAAAACCCAAGAAAGTCTGGCGGGACGGATTTTTTCATTTATCATTTCCCCATTGTCTTTTATTGAATATCTTCTATTTATTGATAAACAAGAGCTTCTTTTGAAACCAAATTTATACCGTCATGAGCTTGATCACGAATTAAAAGTTTTTCTTTATTCACAATTTATCGAAAGTATCGAGTTGAAAAATATGAAGGATAAGAAAGAATACTTCATCTCAATCGTAAAAAAAATTATTTATGAAGATTTACCCTCAATATTCACTTTTGATAATCCCCACCTTCTTTTTAAAATCGTTCAACAAATTGCCCAAAAACCAGGCGGTCTGATTAATAATATTGGTTTGAGCCGAGAGCTCGGGATAAGTAACAAAACCGTAAGTTTATATCTTTCTTTTCTAGAAGATTCCTTTTTAATCAAAAAATATTACAATTTTTCAAAAAATCTTATCAGTTCGGAAAAAAGGTTAAAAAAATACTATTTAGCGTCACCGTCTTTTTCCAGTGCTTTGGTAGATTTTTCCGACGTAGGATGTCTTTTCGAAAATTATCTGGCGTCTAATCTTGTAAGTTCCTATTTTTATCGCGATGTTTATGGACATGAGGTTGATTTTGTGATAATTGATAAAAAAAACAAATTTTTTCCCGTTGAAGTGAAATATAAAACTGAGATCAAAAAGGAAGATATTAATAATCTGCTCTTGTTTATGAAGAAATTCTCTCTAAATCAGGGATATGTTATCTATCGAGGAGTTAAACGACAGAATATTAACCAAAATGGCAAAAAGATTACGATCATTCCTTTTTTTGAGACAAACTTTATTTATTAAATAAGACTATTCTATATATCGACAATCTTTAGGGCAGCTGCGGTAGCCATACATTTAGGGAATAGTCCTCATCAGCGATGTTTAACTCATGTAGTCTGGGATATGTTAACCTTATAATTAGTCTGAAATTATATCTTCATCATCAAACCACTCTAGAAATACTTCAGGAATACGTGGACTTTTATCATTGCTATCATCTTCAGCTGGATTAAT
The DNA here is from genome assembly GCA_001789395.1 of Candidatus Roizmanbacteria bacterium RIFCSPHIGHO2_02_FULL_37_13b. GTDB lineage: Bacteria > Patescibacteriota > Microgenomatia > UBA1406 > HO2-37-13b > HO2-37-13b. The sequence continues at coordinate 15,699 of MFZK01000015.1, forward strand.
CATATCACGTAGTAAAAGTCCTCTAGCTAATAAACTTTGTAAATAGACTTTTGCCAGTGTTGCGCCAATTTCATTTTTTCCCCTACTATCAAGCCATCCTCCCACCTTTAATCCATTCAAAATATCGGGAAGAACTAATTGGGCTGCTTCTATATCTCCTATTTCATAGCCCATTGCTAAAACTAGTAACAAAGCCTCTTGAATTGCGTTTTGATCAAAACCTGGTGCAAATGCATGATGTTGAAGAGCGGGAATTGGCAGGTACCCCATAAACTGAACATATATTCTCTAATAACATAAAGAATATATGGGAAACTTTAAAATCATTCCAAAAGAGATAAAAGAGGAAATCTTGCGACGAGTTAAAACCAATGGAGAATCAGTTCCTAAACTAGCTTTAGAGCACGAAGTCAGTAACAGAACGATCTATGGGTGGTTGAAAAAGGAAGTAGTCAAATCAATAAGTTTTCTAGAGTATGCCAAACTAAAAAGAGAAAACAAACTACTTTTGGAGATAGTAGGAAGATTAACCATGGAGAAAATTTACAACTTCGGGAGTTACGTAGACAGATACAACCGTCTAATTTTACAAAATTGCTGCTTGGCCATTGATTCTATTAAGTAACTCCCGAGATTGAAATGCTTGGCAATTCAATAAGGATAATGTATTCTTATTTCTGAAAAGAGCAAATATGTATACTTTACTGAAACCATTATCTATTCGGAAAGAACTTTTGCAACAGAATATATAAATTGTTTATAAGACTACCGGAGTAATTGTTTGCTTCAGATTTTCATTATATTTTTTAGATACTAAATATGACTGTTTGACTGAGAGTTTATCTGTAATTTTTAATAGTTTCTGATAATCTTTTGGTACCGCGTTAAGTTTTATCTCAAATGCAATTTTTTGATCCATTATGGCATCGATTTCACTACTTTGACGTTGATTGTAAAATGCAATATCACCGTAATTGGACAATTGGTTGATAACAGTATTCTCAAAAAGCTGGCCATCATTGACTCGGCCTAAAGTATTCAATATACCACTGTCTGAAAAATAGACTTTTTTCCTTCCGGCAACAGCCCGGTCAATACTTTTAGAATATTTTGGCAGAAGTTTTATCATAAATACACCTTGAAGATATTCAAGATAGCGGTAAATTTTTGGCCGGTCGACTCCGAGTTCACTGGCAATTTTGGAAATATCAATCATTGACCCGACTCGGGGGACAAGAAGTAAAAGTAGATCGCGTAGCTCTCTTATATTGCTGTAGTTTGCTAAAATTCTGATATCCTTTTCAAAAAAGGAGGCGACGATGTTTTTTAGAATCAATTCTTTTGTCTGTTTATCAGAGTTGACTGCTACTTCTGGAAATCCACCGAACGTGAGATATTGATTATAAAATGTCTGATATTTTTTATGAATAAATATAGATGATTTATCTATATTTGATTGTAAATTAGAGGATAATATTTCTTTGAGATCAATCTGATCGTTAAAATAAAGATATTCGGGGAATCTTAGAGGATTAAGTTGAAACAGGAATTTACGGCCGCTTAATGATTCGGGAAACAGATTTTTAAGATAAAAATTAGATGAACCGGTAACGATAAACTTAACCCGATAATGGTCAATCAGATATTTGATGACTTTTGTAATTTCCGGAAAATTTTGGATTTCATCTAAAAAACAATAAATTTTTTTTCCTGGATTTTGGACCATTTGGGTTAATTGTAGATAGATATTGCGATAATCCTCATCTTCAAATAATTTTTGCTCCAGCGGATTGTCAAAATCAAACCATAATTTTGGTTTATCTTTAATCTCATCATATATTTGACGTAAAAGTGTCGTTTTGCCAACCTGGCGCATGCCGGTAACGACAAGAGCGTTTTTATGCTCTAATTGCTTGATAATTTGATAGTAAAGCAGTCTTTTTTTCATATTTGTAGTAATATTATTACAAATTAACACATTTTTGTCAAAGATATTTTACTATATGTCATTTATCCGCCGTTTGACAATCTTTTTTACAGGTTTTGACGTTTTCCCCAATTAGACTATCACAAAGACCATTCCCGCAAAGAGAAGAATAGCCTTGAACATCGTATAAAGAATAGGCTGAATCAGGATTAGACGCACTGATATTGAGCTTTATTTTCCCCGTCTTATCCAAGATGAGTATTGATGCAGCTGTTTTATACACCGGTAGATTCAGCATGAGCTGATCAGTAAGCTTGCTGGTATATGTTCCTTTTGGCGGGTTAGTTGAGAAATCCTCAGTATATATTTCATCCATGTACCTTATTTTACCTTCAAAGAGCTTACGATTATTTTTATCAACAATTCTGACAATGTAATAATTGTCTTGTAGATTTAAAGCATAATCCATTGGATAGCCTTCTTGTATTTCCTGTTTTACTAATTTAAGTTTGTTGTCTGCGTCTTGATTAATCGTTAAGCTAAGAAGTTGATGATAGATAGTATTATCAGTATTAAAAGTGAAATTCAAAGTGGGAGTCTCGCTGCTTTTGTAATTCTTCAGAGCAATCTGCCAACCTTCAACAGAGGGCGGATTTAGCTCTAAACTGCCACCAGTCATGAGGCTTTCTTCCCAAGGTCGATACCAATTGTTATACCAGGCGCCTTTATAGCAGCCTACTTGGCTGGCATATGGTTTGGACGACCATTTATTACATGGATAAGTTTCACTAACATTTATTCCTAATTCATAAGGTTTTGCATCGGGCGGTGCTGAAACATTTTCATCCTCCACATATTCATCCGCCAACCAGGCGATACTGTGGCTTAATTCATGAGCGGTGATAAGTTCACGTTGATCCCCACTATATATCACAATCCAAAAACCATAAGATGCAGCACGACCATCACCATCATCGATAACAATTACATATTGAGTCGCACAGGTTGTAGCAATATAAGCAACCATATTGTTGTCATATTCTGGATTTAAATTAGGAATTTCTCGTTGTATCGATGCTAAAGACTCACTCCAAGCAGAAACGAATGACACTTTGTTTAAATCCAAATTAGGAAGGCCTTTCATTTTATAAAAATCATCTGTAACTCTTTTTGCATCTTTTTGAAATTTATATTTATCGGTATAATGACTATTTGCGATAGCCACTCGGTAGTTTCCATTGCCTCTTATTCGTTTACATTCATAGTTGAAGAATTTGCTTGGATTTAAACCTTTGCAACAAATTGCACTCGTACATGAATTTAAATTGGTAGACCATCCCCCTTCACTGCGGCA
>MFZK01000016.1 GCA_001789395.1 Candidatus Roizmanbacteria bacterium RIFCSPHIGHO2_02_FULL_37_13b
ATTTCTTTCTGTACTGCCATGATGTGTTATACCAGGAGTCGGTGGCATAGATGGTGGTAGAACTCAATCCATACGCACAAAGACTCAGTAATATAACAATAATACCTCGTGTTTTTGCACCAGTCATACAGAAAATTATATAAAAGTTATTCTTAGATAATTAGGTGAAATATTTTTTTAGAAATGAAGTTAAATTTTGAGAGATTTTATGAAGTCTTTGAACTCTCCATTGATGCCGGAGTGACGAAGAGCAAATTCCACGATGGTCTTCATGTATTCCATTTTATTACCGGTATCGTAATATTTACCGTTTTCAATCTCACAGGCATAGACTGGCACTCCTTGAGCTTGTAGCATGTTTATAGCATCTACCAACCAGATTTCACCACTCATACCGGGTTTAATTTGCTCCAGAGCACCAAATATCTCAGGAGGAAGAATATATGCGCCATGAGTCGCTAAATTGGATGGAGCTCTATCGATATCTGGTTTTTCAACTATTTTTTTTATCTTATAGACAGATCCTTCAACGGGATCAAGATCAGCAATACCATATCGGGACAAATGTTCTTTCTCGGTTATTCTGACTCCTGAAATCATAATCCCACCATATTTTTGCCAGGCAGTTATCATCTGTTTTAAACGAGGAGGCGTCGAGTAAATGAACTCATCACCCCACATGACGGCAAAAGGTTCATTGCCAATTATTGATTTGGCTGAAAGAACGGGAGTGCCATTACCGTATGCTCCTTTCTGCCGGATATAGATAAAATTAGCCATCTCGGAAATTTTGATCAAATCCTTAATCTGCTGCTCCTTATTGCCCAACTTTAAGTTTTGCACCAAATCAGCATTTGGAACATCAAAGTGATCTTCAATTGTTCTTTTAGTATAGCCGGTAACAATTATGACATCTTCTATACCCGAATCTACAGCTTCTTCAACCACATATTGAATTACCGGTTTATCGACAATAGGTAGCATTTCTTTTGGAAGCGCTTTAGTTTGTGGAAGGAATCGAGTTCCGAAACCCGCAGCAGGAATAACCACCTTTTTTATATCCATAATATATACCGATTTACTGAGAGTTGAATTGTACCGATACGGATCTCTGTACCTGTCCGCAAATAGGTATGGTGCAGTTTGTGACAGCCAATCCGGCAGTGTTAGATGTTAATGTTAATTGTAAGTTGCCATTGGTGTTGGTGACACCACTGAATGGATTCAAACTCCCTAAAGTTGTGCTGCACGCGACATTTATTCCCTTAAGACCATTGTTGTTGTCGTCTCTGACATATATCAGCTGATTGACAGATTCACCGACTGCAGCCTCAACCGAAGTAGTAAATATAAATGAATTAACACAAGATGGAGGAAGTCCTGCTCTTACGGGACCTGATCTTTCTCGGCCACTATATAAAAGCGTGGTCATAAATACCCCAAATACCATGATGAAGACGGCAACAAGTCCGATCAACTTCTTATCCATATTGTTACTTCGATAATATCACTCTGCCCAAAAAAAGTCAAATATTGACGGCAAAATTCTGATAAATGAATGGTTGGCAACCGTTAATGCAATCCTTCACAACCTTTACTTTTGGTTGCGCGGCATTAATTAATAGAAAATTGCGATTTTCTTTACGAATTTGGGCGAGCTTAGGCAATTTTAGATAATATTGTTGCCGCTTTAATTGAAATTTATAACTGTCTTTATCCCAACTGTTACGTTGTCGATCGTCCGACAATCTTTTTTTAAGCTCTGATAAAAAGACTTCTTTGGGAAAGTACAAAATTAAAGTCAGATCAGGTAGATAATCATGGATATGTTTTTTCTCTAGAGCAAATATTTCTTTCATTGCAACACCTCCTTCATATCCCTGATAAACGCGAGTCGAGTCTAAATAGCGATCCAAAATAACTATAGCTCTTTTTTCTTTTTTTTTGCCTAAAAAAGGGATAATTTTTTCGTTTAAATGAATAGCTCTAGCCTGATTAAATAATACCGCTAATTCAAATGCGGATGCTCCAGCGGCTTTTTTTTCAAATATTTGCTGACGAATATGTTCTCCCTGAATTGTTCCGCCTGGTTCTCTACTTACTAGCACTGGAAGACCTTTATTGATTATAGCTATTTGGAGTCCCGGAATTACAGTAGACGTCTTTCCAGTGTAATCACTGCCTTCAACAGTTATGAAAAGTCCCATTGATTTGATATTTTAAGATGGTATTGATAAATACAGTTAAAAAGTTATGACGTCTCCTTGTTTTAATTTATCTTGGAGTACCATTTTTGCTAACTTGTCTTCTAACTCACTTCTGACGACTCTAGCCATTTCTCTAGCGCCAAAGACGGGATTATATCCTTTATCGATTAAAGTTCCGATAAATCCTTTACTTACATTTATTTTAACTTGGTGATCTTTTTCAATTTTTTTAATTACATCGTCGACCATGCGAGTGGTGATAATATAGATGGCGGCTCTATCTAATGGTTTATAAACAACTACTCCATCAAATCTATTAAGAAATTCCGGTAGAAATACATTTTCATCAATTAAATAGTTTATCAGTGAAGTAGAATCGAAATCCTTACTTTGTAGAATTAATTCATGTAAAAAGTTAGCGCCTGCATTTGAAGTTGCAATGACAATTATATTTTTACAGTTGACTTTTTCACCAAATCCATCTGTAAAATAACCTTCATCTAGAATGGTAAGAAAAATATTCAAAAGATCTTGATCAGCCTTTTCTATTTCATCGATCAGTAAAACACCATAGGGTTTCTTTCTTATCGCAGATGATAATAACCCCGGATTATTTGTATCTTGAGATCCTATGAGATTTGGAATGTCAAATTTGGTTTGATAGAGCGACATATCAAAACGTATCAGCGATTTGTCAGAACCAAAGATTATATTGTTGATTACTTTAGCCGTTTCTGTTTTCCCGACACCGGTCGGACCTAAAAACAAAAGCGTCGCTAAAGGTTTTTTACGACTAATTCCCGCGATAAATGATTTTCTAAGGGATGAAGCCAGAATATTTACTCCTTCGTCTTGTGCGATAATATTTTTTTTCAATTCACTTTCAAGTTTAAGGAGCTTGAGTTTAAATGCATTGTCAAGTTTGACCGGTGCATGGGTTTTTCTTGTCAAGACATCATCAATTAAATCAGGAGTTACTGTAGTTGTTTTCTTGTTTTGTGCGGCAAAGACGCAGATTTCATCAAGCATATCTATAGCCTTCTCTGGAAAGGGAATTGCAGTAATATAAAAGTCACTTTTGTCAATTAATGAAATAACGGTTTCATATGGAATAATGACCTTAAAGCGATGTTCGAAGGTAAATACCGAAGATAGCAATATTTCCACCGCTTCCTTTTTCGTGATTTCGTAGACATCAACTTTTTCAAACAGTATTTTAATTAATTCATTCCGCAAAATGTATTTTTCGTAGAGATATGGTGTGGTGATGCCAATTATTTGTAGTTGTGACGATTTAGCATAGGTCGAAATCGCATTTGTTAAGTTAATACGATCTTCACCGGAAGATATATATTTCTCAAAATTATCAATGAGAATGATGACTCCGGTAGCATTGGCAGCTTCCAAAAAGACGTTTTTAATCAATTGTTCTCTCTGAGAAAAATCAACTGATTGTGACAGTATTTGTTCCATATCGACTTTGATAATTCGTTTGTAGGCTAAAAGAGGAGACGATTTACCTTCAAATATTTTTTTTGCCAGACCTTCAATGATAGTGTGTTTTCCGACTCCTTCAGGACCGACGATTATACAATTGCGTTCATCTGATTTAGATAAGATCTGTTCAATTTGAGTAATTTCTTTTTCCCGATCAACCAAATTGATATAATGAGGTTTTGCCAGGGTAATATCTTCTCCGTATTGATCAAGGGTCGGGGTGTACCCTGCTGTCCAATCACGGGCTAATGGTGGAGTCGATAGAAGAACGTCTAAATCCCACCATGGTTTTCTATTAATGTGATTGGTGTAATAATTTTCAAACCAAAGACTGACAATTTCTTGGTTTTCTTCACCAAGGCATCTTTTCTTTATAAAATCCGATTTGTATTGATCTTTCAGCTGCTCCTGGGGCTTTTGGAGAAGGGATTGAACATAGCTGATAGGTAAAATTAGGAAATAACCCATGACAATTAATGGTAGAAAAACGACAAAGCTAGTTTGAACAATCAAATATACACCAATTATACTTAGACGCATACATGCGCCAAGCATAGAAGAAATAAAATTAAAACTGAGACGAGAAAACCAGTCATTGATTGATTCAGACACTTTAGGACGCATAACTATGATATTCTTCCACGGTCGAAACAAGGTTTTGAAGAGTTGCTTGACAGAAAAAAAATAAGGTAAGAAAATAAAATAGTTTGAAATGGCGGTAATAAACTCAGCGTTTTTTACTTTAACAAACGCAAAAAAAGATGGTTTCATTATATAAATAGAGTTTATACTATTACACAAGTTATCGTCAACTGAAAGCTTGACGAAAAAATTATATAATTACAGATATGAAAGTCGTTCTTGCTTTGGCCGCATCAGTTGATGGTAAGATAACAAAATGGGATGATATCCAAAACGTTCAAGAATGGACATCTCGTGAAGATAAGCAGTTTTTTTCATCAATGATTAAGAAGAGCGATGTGATGATAATGGGAAGCGGCACTTATCAAGCGGTAAAAAAAAATCTTAATTTTGATCTGCCAATACTTCGACTTGTTCTGACCAAAACGCCTGAGAAATATAAAGAAGACGAGAAACCCGGGCAACTTGAATTTATTAATTCGACACCCAAAGAATTGATAGACGCCATAACGAAACTTAACCCAAATCAGGTGCTTCTTGCTGCTGGAAGCCGTCTCAGTAGTCAATTTCTTATGGACGGATTGATCGATGAATTTTATTTAACAATTGAACCAAAGATTTTCGGGACAGGAAAGCCGATGTTTGAAGATAGAATCCTTGATATTAATTTAAAACTGGTAAGTATTAAAAAAATGAATGAACGCGGAACGCTCCTAATTCATTATAAGAAGATCGTCTAGCAATCGTTTTTCTTCTTTTTCCATTTAACAGTTTTTAAGAGTGGTGAATAGAGGTCATCATCTAGAGATATCCTCAATTCCTCAAGTTCTTTTTTTGTCGGGTTTCTGTCTTGAAACTGGACAAATGGAATATCTTCAATCAATGCCAAAGGCATTTGTTCATTTCCCTCCCCCATCGTCAGAACGGCGGCTGCCGCAAGCGCGTCAACGACATTTACTTTTGTCACTTTAAGTTTTCGACCCAATAGATCAGGTTTTCCGACATAATCATTTAATGCAGAAAAACCGCTATGGGCGATGGCAATTCCTTTCACTCCCCATCGAAGTGGAGCCGTAGTTGAGTCAGTAATCAAGACACCAAGATTCTTTAGTTTGAATTTATCCACGATATATTCTCTGATGATATTAGCTGATCTTTGAGGATCTTTAGGCCACAAAATATAATATTCTCCGGCATTTGATTCGTCAATACCCGCTGAGGGAATTAGAATATCATTTTTGATCGTCAAATAAAAATCATCAGGTTTTATTGGTTTTATATAAAGATCAGCTTCTTTTTCAATCAATCCGCCTTTATCGATTTCGCTTTTCTTTATCACTCTGCCTTCAATCAAGGCAATAATTTTTGAAGTTATTGCCAGAATAGTCTTTTCTTGAAGTTTCTGAATTGATTGATCAATAATTTCAAACAATCTATCGTTTTTTGTGATAATTTTAGTTTTTATCGTTCGGACTATCATATGTCAGACAGCTATCGGTGCCTTGATGGTTGGATAAGGATCATAGCCTACGAGTTCGAAATCTTCATACTTAAATTTATTAATATCATCAACTTTTGAATTAATTTTCATAATTGGTAAGATTCGAGGAATTCTTAAAAGTTGTTCTTTAACTTGTGCACGATGGTTTAGATATATATGGACGTCACCAAATGTATGAACAAAGTCGCCGGGTTTCAAATTGCATACCTGAGCTATCATCATTGTTAAAAGTGAATATGAAGCAATATTAAATGGCACTCCCAAAAAAAGATCAGCACTACGTTGGTATAGTTGGCAAGAAAGCTTGTCGGACACGATATAAAATTGGAACATGGTATGACAAGGAGGTAAAGCCATTTGGTCAATATACTGTGGATTCCAAGCACTTACAATTAGGCGTCTATCTGAAGGATTTTTCTTGATCTTTTCGATCACTTTAGCAATTTGATCGATTTTTTTACCAGTTGAGGTTTGCCACTTTCGCCATTGGACGCCATAGACAGGTCCTAAATCGCCGTTTTTATCAGCCCATTCATCCCAAATATGAACATCATGATTAGTAAGATATTTTATATTTGATTCCCCTTTCAAAAACCATAACAGCTCATAGATAATGCCTTTAAGAAATACTTTTTTTGTGGTAAGAAGTGGGAAACCAAACGATAAATCAAATCTCATTTGTCGACCAAAGACACTGAGCGTGCCGGTGCCCGTTCGGTCAGCTTTTCTGACCCCGTTATCGAGGACATCCTGGAGTAGATTTAGATATTGTTTCATTTTTTTTATCCCGTTGAGCCAAAACCACCACGAGATTTTTTCTCGGCTTTTTTTAAAAAATTAAACTTTGATACTTTTCCGATTCTGACAAGCATGGCTTGAGCAATGCGTTCTCCTTTATCTATGACAACGTTTTTTTTTGAAAAGTTAATTACCTGCAATCCGATTTCGTCATTTTCTCCGCAATAATCCTGATCGATAATACCAATACCATTGGCGACCATCAAGTTTTTTTTCAAGGGAAGCGAGCTTCGAGCGGCTAATATAAGGACGTAATTTTTCGGTATCTTGATAATTACATTCAAAGGGATGATGGTTGGTTTAAATGGTTCAATTTCAATTTTAATTCGTGCGACCAGATCAAATGCAACTGATCCGGATGTATGATACTGAGGTTTTGGTAATTTCGGATCAATTTGTTTGATTAATATTTTCATAATTTTAATTGTTTCTTGATAGCACATCTGGAAGTTATGTTAGTCACATTTTAGCACTTCATTGCATTTTGTAAAGGTTAAAATTATAATTGATGAGTTGGGTACGTGGCTCAGTGGTAGAGCATCGTCCTGATAAGACGAGGGTCGATGGTTCGATTCCATCCGTACCCACTTTAAATTGTTTAATGTTTAAATGGCAATAGATTCATATAACCATATACAAGACGTTTTGGATGATAATGAGAAAATCATCTGGCAAGACAAACCTACATTCATTCCATTTGTCGCCTCAGGTTTACCATTTTTAGGATTCGGAATTATTTGGGGAATTATGGATTCTAGTTTTATCGTGAAGTCATTATCCGCTCCAATGAATTTAGATCTAATGTTAATCCCCTTTTTTCTAATTCATTTGATGCCACTTTGGTTAGGAATCCTTAATTTTGTAAGGTTATTTCTTGTATTTAATAATACTGCTTATGCAACAACTAATAGACGAATCTTACTTAGGACTGGTTTTTTAGGCATTGATTTTAGATCCATCGACTACGATAAAATTCAAGATATCAGAGTTGATGTAAATCCTTTTGAGAATATGTTTGGCGTAGGCACCATCAAAATCAATGCAGATTTTTCAGGTAACCGCGGCGTCCACATTTACGGCTCAATCTCAGCTATTGCTGATCCTTATAAAGTTTTCAAGCAAATTAAGACCGTGTCAGTAAATATTAAAACAGATTGGAATTATCCCAACAAATTGAGACCATCAGATAATCCGGGATATAAAACTGAATATCAACCTGAGGAATGATGTATAATGTTTTTTGTAAATACATATGAAATGTCCAAATTGTAGCATCAATCTTGAAGTTTCTGATTTTAAAGGAATGGAGCTAAATAAATGTCCAAAATGCGGAGGGGATTGGTTTGATTTTAAAGAATTAGACCAACTAGAAGATTTAGTTTTATCCGACGATGAAATGAAAGGTACATTAGTGTGGGATAAAAAACCATCGAAAAAAAAATGCCCAAAATGTAATAAACAGATGGTCGGATTTAATTATCGACTTAATGATGTATATCTTGAGTATTGTGAGAATATGCATGGTTATTGGCTTGACAGTGGGGAAAAAGAAAGAGTAATTGAAGAAATGAAAGAAAGTGTGAATAAATTGGATAAGAAATTTGATGCTGAGGAAAAATGGGCTAACCATATGAAACAACTTCAAACCTCCTCTTTTTTTAGTAAATTAAGAAATTTACTTCGATAAAATAATTAATATTACTCAGATAGAGTCATAAAGCCATTCGAGCATCTATCTGCTATAATTAGCCATATGACAAGCTATAAAGTCATGATGCTTGCCTACCATAGTGATCCTTCGATGATTTACGGTAAAGAAACAGGAGGAATGAATGTGTATGTTCTGGAATTATCGAAAGCGCTGGCAAAACAAGGCCATTCAATTGATATATTTACGCGTCAAATAGATTCAAAGAGTAAACCGGTTAAAATCGCAAATAATGTACGCTTAATTCCAATTCCTGCAGGGCCATATGTTCATGTTTCTAAACACAAATTACATCTATATGTAAAAGACTTCGTACAGGGAATAAGAAAATTTATGCGTAGTGATAATGTTTATTATGATATTATTCATTGCCACTATTACCTCTCAGGGCTTGCCGGGTTATCAATGAAAAAAAGTTTATCCTCTGCTCCACTTTTGATGACATTTCATACATTAGGCATGATGAAAAATTTGGTTGCAAGACATTCGCTAGAAAAAGAAACTCAATATCGTATCGAAGCAGAAACACATCTTTCAAAGCGAGCCAATCATATCATAGCGCTTTCAGACAAAGATAGAGACTATATTCAATATCTATATGATGTACCAAAGAATAAGATTTCGGTTATCAGTCCTGGCGTTGATACAAAGATATTTAGACCCATTAACAAAATGACTGCAAAACAAGCTATAGGTGCTGATTTTCACCATAAATTGATTCTCTTTGTCGGGCGAATTGAGCCTCTAAAAGGAATTGATTCCTTATTTTATGCATTGAAGATATTGTTTGTTCAAAACCCAAAGCTCAAGAAAAAGGTATGTTTATGGATAGTTGGCGGCGATATCACACAGCAAAAAAGTCTATGGTCTGAAGAACTTAAAAAGCTAGAAAAGTTGCGTTATTTATTAGGACTCCAGACACAGGTGGTCTTTGTCGGTCAAAAACCGCAAAATAAATTGCCATTTTACTATAATGCCAGTGAAATGTTAGTTATGCCTTCACACTATGAGACTTTTGGTATCGTCGCTTTAGAAGCCTTATCATGCGGTATTCCGGTAATATCAACGCATGTAAGTGGTATATCGAGGCTGGCAGAAGATAGTAAAGACTTATATATAATTCCTGCAAATAGTCCAATTGATCTTGCCGATCAAATGGCTAAGATCCTTACCGATACCACAAAATATAAGAAAATAAGACATATTCTTATTCGACAATCTAAGCACAATATATCATGGGATTTTGTAGCGCGTCATGTTGCTGCTGTTTATGCTGCATTCTTTTCCACCGCCGTTGATAAATTAGTTGCAAAATGAAGAAAAACTGGTATAAAATCAACTTATCGTTATTATTATTAAAAATTTATGAAAAAAGAAGAAAACAATAAAACAGAAAGTGATGTTTGTCTCAAATGTGCATCTCCTCTCTCTGATATTATCGAAACCAAGTCTGGCCGAAAATTGCAGCGTTGTTCGGCTGGATCATGGAATCAGGAGACTAAACAAGTTGATGGTTGTGATTATGTGAAATGGTTACCTTATGAACCTAAAACTCTATCGGAAAAGTGTCCTAAATGTGGTTCACCGCTAGTCTTTGTCATTACCCGTTTTGGCAAAAGAATGAAAAGATGTTCAACCAATGTTTGGGATAAGGAAACTAAGACATCCACAGGATGTGATTATATTGAATGGGTAAAAGGTACTACGGAAACCTTGACAGAAGATTGTCCTAAATGTGGACAAAAGCTTGTGCTTTATACATCAGCTGCAGGCAAAAAGATGAAGAAATGTTCAACTAATGAGTGGGATCCCAATAGCCGATCGGCAATTGGTTGTGATTATGTTGAATGGTTAAAATAACACCATGATTTTTTTTTCTGAGATCAAAAATATAAAAGTTTTTACAGAAGATGATATTTTTATTGGTCTACTACATGATTTGGTGTTTGATTTTAAAGAGATTCCTCGTATCACTAAAATAATTGTTAAGTCAGACAAACTTCAGTATCCACGACTATACATTCCGATGAACTATGTTTTATCGATGAATAAGCATATGGTCGTGGCAAAGAATTATGAACTTGGTAGTCTTAAAGTAAATGAGCTATCCATTTGGAATAATATCGTTGATAAACAAATTATTGATATAAAGGGGAGAAAAGTGGTGCGGGTAAATGATGTCATCTTGAAGCAAAATGGACAGAATAATTTGACAATATTGGGAGTTGATACAAGCGCTATGGGAATTTGGAGATGGTTTGGATTAAATACTGCACTAAAAAAAATCGCATCTATTTTTAGAGTAAAATTAGTTCCAGTGACTTTACCCTGGCGGCATATCCAACCTCTCGAGCTTGCACATAACAAAGTCAAACTTAATTTTGAACAAGAAAAACTTGAGAAGTTACATCCTGAAGATTTGGCTGATTATCTGGAAGCAACCAGTATGGATAATATTATATCGACGATAAATCTACTCGATCTAGATTTTGCCGCTGAAGTTATCGCCGAGCTCAATCTAAATTACCAGATACAGTTATTCCGACAAATAGGCATTGATAAGAGCGTTGCTGTGCTCTCACAGATGGATCCTGATGAAGCCGTCGATGTTTTAGTTGGATTTAAACCAAAAACCAGAGCTAATATCTTGCAGAAAATGGAAGTGAAGCGTCGTCAAGAACTTGAGGAACTACTTTCATTTGTCGGAACTGAAGTCGGCGATTATATGAACAGTGAATTTTTTACGGTCGATGTTGATATGCTTGCGAATGAAGTAATAGCAAAGATTAGAAACTATCCTCAAAGGCGCTCTTTTCTAGATTATGTTTACGTTTGTAACAATCAAGGACAACTTATCGGTGTTTTTAATCTACATGAACTGCTATTGCAGTCATTGGCGAATCCTGTTCGTAAATTTATGGTTGAGGATCCGATTAATATTCATCTTAAAACACCACTAAAATCCGTTCAAAGAAAATTGATCAAATACAAACTTTCCGCACTTCCAGTAGTAGATGAGTATAAAAAAATCATCGGCTTAGTCTCTTTAGATGATGTTGCTGAAAATTTAATCCATATGTCATGATCCAGTTACAACAAATAATTACCAGAAGAAGAATGATGGTATTTTTTGCCGTCATGGGACCGGGAATTATTGCTGCCATCGCCGATAATGATGCCAGTGGAGTAGCTACCTACTCAATATTAGGTGCAAAATATGGCTATTCAATACTTTTCTTTCTATTAATTATTACTGTTCTATTAGCAATCACTCAGGAAATGGGCGCGCGTCTTTCGATCGTCACTGGACAGGGATTGGGTGATTTAATCCGCGAAGAATATGGAATTAAAATTTCAATATTGATTTTTATACTTTTAATGGTAGCCAACCTTGGGACAACAATTGCTAATTATGCGGGATTGGTAGCGGGATTTAGTATATTTGGATTGCCAATAATACCATCACTTATTATTACTACGATCTTGATTGGATTCTTTATTTCTAAAGGAAATTATAAAGTTAACCAGCGAATTTTTTTAACCGCGGGTTTATTGTATGTAGTTTATATTTTTTCAGCCGTATTAGCTAAACCTAATTGGAATTTAGCCACTACAAGTTTGTTTTTACCAAAAAATATACCAATTAAGATTGATTTTGTTTTTGGCATGATGGCACTACTTGGTACAACTGTGACCCCATGGGGGCAGTTTTTTATCTCAAGCTTCATAAGAGACAAAAAAATTACGGTAAATCACTTGCGGTACGAAAAATTAGAAGTTTTTTTTGGAGCTTTTATAACGAATTTTTTTTCTTTTTTTATGGTTGTAGCATGTGCTGCAACACTTTTCATGCATAAAATTCAGATAAAAAATGCTGCTGACGCAGCTTTGGCGATTATGCCATTTGCAGGAGCATTTGCGTCACATTTTTTTGGAATAGGTCTGATTATTGCAAGCTTTATGGGAGCGGTGATTGTCCCCCTGACAACTGCTTATGCTTTTGCCGAATTTTTTGGTGTTGAAGGAAGTCTTGATAAATCATTTACAGAGAGCAAACAGTTTCACTTGATTTTTTTTGCTCAAATAGTAATAGCTTTTATTATCGTGCTAATCCCCAGATTCTCGTTGTTTAAAATTGTATTATATACACAGTCATTAAATGGTGCTTTGCTTCCTGTAATTATTTATTTTCTCCTCAGATTTTGTAATGATAGCGAGCGAATGGGACGCTACATTAATAACAAGCTCTTTAATTATTTAAGCGTATTTTTTTCTGTCATTATTGTGATTGCATCACTTACTATTGCTGTCAGTGGAATTTTTGGAATTCTCTAGTCTTCCTTAATATTTAATTTAATACCACTCCAGTGCGGCCGTCTGGAAGTGTTAAGGGTATTGATATTGGCATTTAGGAGATTGTAATAATACATACATGATATTTTAAGTGATATATATAATGCCTTATTTCGATTTTTAGCGAGGCGATCCTGATGAGTTCTGGATGAATTCTTTTGGAAGTGAGAGCGTTTATTTGTCATTGCGAGGAGCCCCGTAACTAAATACGGGACATACTCCGCGACGAAGAAATCTCTATAAATTAAAAAAATATAGACAGGGGTTAGAGCGGTCGCGTCGAACGCGACTTGGTGTCACGGCGAACGTGACATGATGGTGTCGAGCTGAGCTCGACGAGAGATGGTTGTCAAGCTGAGCTTGACTTGATGAAATTACTGCCGCAAAAAAAAGGCAGCTTGTAGGCGGGGGTGCGATAGTACGGGCCACCCCCCTTACCTACGTGTTGACGCTCAGCAGCCGGCAGGAGCGTCGACGGGCCGAAGCTCCACTTGGATCCAATTCTCGCCATGGGTGACAACGATCTGCCGTGTCGTGTCTGGGAAGGCGGTACGAAGAGCGTTGACTGCCGCCCTGTCATCGAAGCCTGGGCTGACTTCGATGGTCAGTCGGAAAGACTTACTGATGCGCTTCCCGACTGTGTGATTCCGCCTCGTCCTATCGACGAGGTCTTTTGGTGTGATGAACATAACGATGTCCTTTCTCATCTGTCAGGAGGGGGCGGGCCGACTTGCCCGCCCCCTCTTCGACGAGTGTCACTTCGTGGCCCACCGGATGCGTACCTTCCTGGACGAGTCTTCGACTGTCCAGGTCCGCCCACCGATGAACGTGTGATTGAGTCGGTCTAACGCCTTCTTCCTGAAGCCCGGTTCGACCGATTGGCCGGGCTCCAGTTCGAAGGACCACCAGATCCCCTCAGTCGGTGATCCTTCACGGATGAACTGCGCTAGGACGTCTACCGCGGTCAGCTTCGACCGCGGTGGGCCCTGAGCTTTCTTGGGGTTGCCGCGCTTGGCCATGGTCACGGCCCGTGGTACTTCTGCTGGCCCTTCGGCGGGTCGTAGACGATGCGGATCGAACGACCATGGGAGATCGTCGCACGACGGTATGTCGCGCCGGGGGAGCGGTCTTTGACCTCGGACTTGAGCCGAGGTTCGAAGGCATCCCAGCCGTCATCGAAACGCGGGTTGGATTCGAGCGAGATCTCGATGATGCCATTCGCCGGAAGTTGCGACGGCATCTTGGAGGTGACGTCGAAGACCTTCACGACGTGCGCCTTCGGCAGTTCCGGCGCTGGCGTGGTCGGTGGCTCGGTGGCGGCGGGCTTCTTGCCCTTCTTGGGAAACGTCGGGAACTTCATGGTGTAACCTCCTTGGTCCCGCTTTCTAGGCGGGACCATGCTATTTGCGGCCAGGCCCGACCGCGGGGTACGATCACTCAACACACGGTTGAGTCCCCTCCGCCCCGCCGTCACTTCTTGGGGCGGGTATGGGATATGACGAGCGTATCGTGTTCCCGCCGGACCCGGATGTTCGTGGCCAGAGGGAACTTCCGCGCGAGGAATCGCGCTGCTGAACCGCAGAACGACTCCTCTCCACCACGAAGACTGGTTCCCTCGGCAATCCTGACGGTCGTGGTACCCGTCTTGGAAAGCCGATCGATGCCCCAGATGAAGGCATCGACACTGAGCTCACGAGTTTCTCCATGGGGGGACTTGTCGCCTTCTTTTCCTCGATGCAAAAGTTTCAGTAGAGATTTCATGGTCCTCCTTCTGCTGAGGCATGCATACGGCCAGCCCAGCCGCGGGGTTGGTACTTCTATTTCCTTCGTCGAACCTCGGCGAGACGAATGTTGATCTCGACGTTCAAACCGTTGCTGACAGCAGCACTCTTGTGTTCAGAGACGGCTTTCGATGGAGGCAAATCGCCCGTGAGACGGTACTTACCGGGCGAAAGCGTTCCGGACCGTATTGCAGCGAAGAATGCTGAGGCGTCAATGCTGGATCTCATGTGAAATCAACTCCTTGCGTGCGGGTGATGCCATTGCGTAAACGCGACGGCTAGCGAAACGAACTTCTGTCGAGAAGAACAATTATTCGATTCTTGTCCTCTTTTCTATGAGCTGCTCGGCGAGCAGCCAGAGAACAACATTCATTTGACGAGATTGCTTCGTCCCCCGCTAAGCGGGGTTCTCGCAATGACATAAATAGATGTTGATTTCTGACTGCTCACTAATAGGGTCATTCCCGCGAAGGCTGAAAGTCCTGTAAGGGCGGGAATCTATTTAATAGATCCCCGATCAAGTCGGGGATGACAACTTTATAAATTCTCTAACTCCCTGTCTGTCAAAGTGCATTTCGACAAGCTCAATACAAGCTTATCGCAGACCCTTGCAGACGCGACACCGTGACGCGAGGATGTAAACCTCGGGAACGGCAAGCGTTCTGGCGGGGTCAAAGTGCAAAAAAAAAGCCTATTCTCATTTTTTGCGGCTATATGCAAAAGGTCAAATAAGCTTTGTACATAAATATTACAGGCCCTTCGGCCTGATTTCCGTTATTATACGGCCGTAGAACGGAGAATGCAAATTGGTTCAAGATTGTTTTTGAGCAGATAGAATACTGATGTGGGAAGTGAGAGGTTATTGATGCTTATATCTTAATATCTATTAAGTCACCAGATTTAATCTCATCAAATTGAGTTTTGGCCGAAGGTAATTCTAAATAAGAGTCATCAAATAGACCAAATGATCCCGGACCAATCTTTGATGAATGGTCTATTTTTTGATAAATATTTTTAACAAATACCACTTTAGATCTCTGTCTGTTTATCTCAATTTCAAGATTATCTCCATATTCATATTTTCCTTTCAGTTTTGATTCATTTATTGTTGTGATTATATTCCCAAATGAATCGATGTGACCCACGTAAAACCCCGAGGTTTCCAATATTGTATTTGTATGTACTTCATCAAGCTCCAAATCATCTTCCATCGATTCTAAAAGATGTGCAATTATTCTTGCATAGTAATCCCGTGAAGTAAAATTGGTCATTGATAATTCAAGTGAGTAGCTGAACGCTTCATCAATCTTAGGTTTTATAAATGTAAAATTATATTGATAATTTTCTCCGCAAACTATCGCTCCTGACTTGAGACGTAATATATAAAAGGATCTTTGATTTCCATCTTTCATCTCGCTGCCAATAAAAAAAACCGTATTACCTGGCCTGCCTAATCTTTCTTCTGTTCTAACAATCTGCTCAAGTAAAAAACCACTATTTATTGATGAGGTAGTTGCTGAAATGAAATTGATATTGGGGATAAGCGAATCTTTAATATACCCATCAACTGATATCTGGAATTCTTGAGAATAGATGTTGTCTTTTGCCCAATCAGTAATAACTATCAATTTCTTCATAAATATCATTATAGTTTTAATTGATATAATATTTCAAATAGAATATCGGGCCTGTAGTTAAGTGGTAAAACGCTGCATTCGCATTGCAGAGGCGCGAGTCCGATTCTCGCCAGGTCCACAGCAAAAGGAAGATACAACCTTGACAACAGAAATGTGGTGGTGTCCCGCACATTAGGGACGCATTTGTTTAATCCGAATTACACGGATATAATCTTTCTATAAAAAAAGATCTAAGTCCACCAAATTTAATCAGCAGACTGTACCCAACTTCGCTCATGTTCGCCTCATGGCTTACAGCCATGCAGTCGAAATATTCGCTTCGTTGGGTTTAAGAAACTGTAATTATAAATCTTACGATTTATACACAGTTTCTAAAAGAAAGGAGGTGATTCACCCACTCCTTCCAGAACGGGTACCTTGTTACGACTTAGCCCCCATCGCCGATTTTACCCTCTTCCAAAGTTCATTAGAATTCGGGTACCTCCGACTTTGTTGGCTTGACGGGCAGTGTGTGCAAGAGACAAGAACGTATTCACCGCGGCATAGCTGATCCGCGATTACTACTAATTCCGTGTTCATGAGGTCGGGTTGCAGACCTCAATCCCCACTGAGAGCCGGTTTGATGGGATTTGCTCCTCGTTACCGATTGGCAGCCCATTGTTACGACTCATTGTATCATGTGTGTAGCCCAGGGCATAGGCGTCATGCTGACTTGACGTCTGCTTCTCCTTCCTGTCCGATATATATCGGACCAGTCTCCTGAGACATATATAACTCAGGACAAAGGTTGCGTTCGTTGTCCCACTTAAGGGCACTCCTCACGGAACGAACTGACGACAGCCATGCAACAGCTTTGTAACAGTTCCTTGCGGAAAGGCCTGACTTTCATCAGGCTGTCCATTACATGTCGAACCCTGGTGAGGTTCTTCGGTTCGTATCGAATTAAACCACATGATCCACTAGTTGGGTGTCTCCCCGCCAATTCCTTTGAGTTTCAGTCTTGCGACCGTACTTCCCAGGCGGCTCGCTTAATGTGTTGACTTCGCCACACCTCATGCAATAAAGCAAGAAATGCAGCTAGCGAGCATCGTTTACAGCTAGGACTACCCGGGTCTCTAATCCGGTTCGCTCCCCTAGCTTTCGTGTCTCAGTGTCAGTTAACTTTCAGGAACCCGCCTTCGCCACTGGTGTTCTTTATGGTATCAACGCATTTCACTGCTACTCCATAAATTCCGGTTCCCCTAAAGAAAACTCAATCCTGCCAGTTTTTTCGCCCTGTCCTTGGGTAAGCCAAGGTCTTTGAACAAAAACTTAACAGGACACCTACACACACTTTACGCCCAGTAACACCGGATAATGCTTGTGACT
>MFZK01000017.1 GCA_001789395.1 Candidatus Roizmanbacteria bacterium RIFCSPHIGHO2_02_FULL_37_13b
CGATTCGCTGCGGCCGTTATCTCAGGCCACCAGTAGGCTACAGAGTCTGGAAGCCAGGCCACTCCACTGTTGTTCGGGATCCCCCGGAAGGGAACCCGACTTATCAACTCCAGCTTGAAGTTCTGGGCGAAGATAACGATGTCTGTACCTGTCTCCATCGCCCAGATCGATACAGCGCAGAAGACAGCGGGGATGGCCGCTGAGAGGAACACACTCAGCGCCCACTTGAACGCACCCCACCACCTTCGACGCCTCACTCTTGCATGGACCTGTCGTAGTAGACGTAGCGCTGTGATGACCAGCTTTACGCTTACTTCAACCACCGTCTTCGCTGCCTCAACCACGAGACCGAAGTTGAAGATCGCGACGACGATTATCACGATCAGAGCCACGATGATGAAGATCTCGAGCCAGTGTTGACCAGAACCAACCCAGCTTACCACTTGCCGCGACATGTTCGTAGCTTGGAGCGTAAAAGGATTGTACTCCTTATCCTCTGTCCACTCTTCACTAGTCTCACAGCACAAGCAGTACGTTAGCTTACTTGTGTCGAAGTAGTTTTCGGGTTCTACTGACACACCATCTTTCATAATGACGAAATGGACGTGAGTCCACGCCGTCATCCCCGTAAGAGACACACGACCGATGACTGTGTTCTGATCTACCCTATCCCCTACTTGAGCCAGGGGACGACCATCCGCCTTAGGGTACCGGATGATGTTGTTACCGACGATGGTGATCGGCGGAAGGTAGTCGGGTCGAGTTTCGTCCAGAAGATGTCCGTAGATGGTAACGATTCCGTTACCATTGTTTACCCATACTTGACATCCTCTGTTTCCTGCGTTTTTGCAGTCAGATACGTCTACTACTCCGGATGCCATCGCCCTCACAGGTGCCCGATAAACAGCAGACAGATCGACTGCATACTCACCACCCCGACCGTGGTGATCTGCAGAGTTTGAACTTTCAATTCCCGATGCAACAGGAAGAAACCAACGACCGTCTTTTGAAATCAGACGACCCTTGCTGAATCCTCCCTGCGCATATGAAGTTGTTGTGATGAAAAGGCACAGCCCGATGAGGAGCAGTGCCACGACACAGCGCCGCACTGTCTTCATCAGACTCTCCTTTCTTTCTATTTCGAATGCCGGATTATCAAAGTACCACCCCTGTTCGGGGGTAGCACAAAACTCACCCCCGGTAAGAGCTTAGCGGAAATTATAAACTGTTATTAATTTTTTTTCAACTTATAGGATATCTTAATTTTTATATTAAGATGTTTCATTGATGTAAATGACATTTTAATTTTAATTATGGGCTATGAAAATTTAGCTGTTTATTTTTTTGTAATAATTTGATAGAAACATATATGAGTCATAATATGGTGAAGGAAGAGTATAGATCCTGAAACAAGTTCAGGATGACAGTTTCTCATCGTTTAGGATGATAGTTTATGGAGATTGCTTCGTCGTTATACTCCTCGTAATGACAAGAAATTGTCATCCCCGACTAGATCGGGGATCTATTAGATAGATTCCCGCCTTCGCGGGAATGACCTTTATTATGAAAAATAAAGAAAAAATACGATTAATAATTTTTTCATCTATTTATTTTTTGACAATCGCTATATTACTATCGACAAATTATTATTTCTTTAAATCATCCAATACATCGATAAAACAAATAAACACTTTATCTGCAAAAGAAATTGTTTTAAAAAAAGATTTAAATCATCTAACTACCAAATTTAGTGAAACTGAAAAAGCATTGATTGATCTGCAAAATCAAGACCAGCTGAAAATTAACCAAAATCTTACGGAAGAAATTAAGAATATCAATACTACATATAATAGTAGTGTCAAGACTTATGAAAATTTGCTTGATCTTAAAAGCATTTCAAAAAAGACTGAAAACTTCGACAAAACCTTTGCTGAGATTTTATCTCTTCTCTCTGAAAAAAATTACATTAGTGCATCGGCTTTACTTGCTCAATTGGATAAAGACATAAAAACAGAATCAGATAAAATCTCGTCTTCATTTGTGATTCCGCAAAATGTGAAGGCAGTTGATGCTGCACCCGGTTCAGGATACAGTCAGCAAAAAGTGACAACTGACGTCGGCGATTTTTTAGTCGACGTCTTAGCAGCTGACCTAAATTCAACACGAGTCATGGTCGATACTGCATCAGATTCCACATGCGGAAATGACTGCCCGGTCCTTTCCCTATCCACCTTTATATCCCGTTCCGGTGGATTTGCAGGAATTAACGGTCCATATTTTTGTCCTGCCAGTTATCCAGCATGCAGTGGCAAAAAAAATTCTTTTGATACTCTGTTAATGAACAAAAACAAAGTCTATTTTAATTCCGATAATAATATTTACTCAAATGTACCTGCAGTAATCTTTACCGGAAATTCGGCCCGATTTGTCGGAGCTTCCTCCCAATGGGGCCGCGATACCGGTGTCGATGCTGTGATAGCATCACAACCAATGTTACTATCAGGTGGGAATGTGACTTTTTCCGGTGATTCGGAAAGCAAAAGAGCTTCAAAAGGAAATAGAAGTTTCATCGGTAATAAAGGCAATACCGTTTATATTGGCGTCGTTCATAATGCTTCAGTTTATGACGTCGCTCAAGTTCTCAAAAAAATGGGATTGGAAAATGCTTTAAATTTAGACAGTGGTGGATCAACAGCTTTTTATACCAATGGTCATTTTGTCGCCGGACCGGGTCGCGATCTACCATTTGGCATCGTATTAGTCCACAAATAGCCCCCCGTAACCTTCAAGGTTAAGAATCTTGTCAAAATAGGCTAATCCTGTTTATTTCCACCTGGATGCATGCTTTACCGTTTCTAAAGTCCTTTGATAATCCGCATGATTTTCAACGAAATCGCGATAACTTTCTCTTTTATTATTAAATAGAGACATTACAGGATTAATATTGCATAATCTTTTTTCGCCAGCTATATATTCACGATAGGATGTCCAAGGATACTTATTCAACGCAGATATATTATTTACTAACTTTGATGTATAAGGATTTAAATGAATATACCGTGATACGTGTTTTAGTTCTTCGTCATTATCAATCTGCTCTGATTTAAATTTAGTTAAAAAAATAGGTCCGAGTCCATCAGTTTCCAAATTAACATGTCGTGTAAACGAATTCATTACGAGACTGATGAAATGTGAAAGTCCCGAATCAATATTTTGCTTTAAAAGAAAATGATAATGCGTTGGCATTAAACAATAACTAAGTAACTCAACTCTAAAAAATTTCGCATCGCCAAGCTGAATAATAATTCGATTACGATCAGATTCAGGTAAATCTAGAAAACGAGAAAAACTTAGACGAGCTTTCATTGATCGATAGTAGTGAATTATTTTAATAAAAAGATGACAATTATGTATATCTAGGAATATCTTGTTCGAATGAATTGTTTTATTAAACACATGATAGATTCCATCGGTATATATTTTCTTTCTTCTTCCTGCCATATCTAAATTTTCCACAAAGTTACACTAAAGTCAAGATGAATATAAATAAATACAACGATTTAGTTTGTAATAACGCCAATTTCAACCTTGAAGGTTACGTAAATTATTATAGAGCCAAAAACAGGATTGTAATAAATTCATTTGACAAAGTTTTTTTATTTTGTAGAATCTTTTTTGAACTATTATTGTGACACTAATAGTTCATAGTGAAATATGTTGATACATTACGATAACATAAATATCAAATTAGATAGATTTAGAATATGATAGCACCAGAAAGTTATAAAGATACTATCTTGACAGGAAAAAAGCCTTATGTATACAATCACAACAGACGTTAAAAATGGATCGATTATCCTTTATATTAAGCGCAAGGATAAAATAAGCAGATGAAAAATAAACAACTTCTAGCTAAACTTATTTCAATTTTTTTGAGTTTCAATTTAATTTCCTTCAATGCATTACCGACTTTAATCTTCGCCGCTGATATGCCAAATAGCGACACCTTAAAACAACAAATCATCGATAAAGCGTCTACTAAAACAGATACTATAAATGCTGATACATCAAAAGCGACGGGTGCAGTCCCTACTCAACCACCAGCAACAAACAGCAATACTACAAATACTGGTGATAATGTCAATAACACCACATCAACTAACAATGATCAAACCACTCAAGTGAATAACACCACTGATACAACTGTTAATCAAGATATAAATGCAGAAGCTAACACCGGTGATAATACCACTGATGGAAATATTTCGATCTATGGAACTGGAGCTGGCGTAATCGATTCAGGAGATGCGACTATTAATGCAACGGGAGTTGTCAAAGCCGGAAACAACGAGACAACTATAATTGGTTCCGGAAATGGCGGTTCAGCCGGCAGTAATGTCGTAAATACCGGAAATAGTCTAACCACGTCAACTAACGCGAATAACTCAACAACAACGATGGTTAATAGTGGAAATACTACAGTAATTAATCAAAATTCCAACCTTTATGCCAACACTGGTGGAAACAGATCTAGAGGGAATATCGCCATCGGTGGTGGACCAGCTGGTGCCGTCTATACCGGAAATGCTACAGTTAATAGTAATTTCTTAGTGACTGCTAATGGCAATGTCACGCTTATTGGCGGAACAGGCGGAAATGGACCAGGAAACGGTGCATCAATAATTCTTGCCAATTCAGGCAATCGTGGATATTTTTTCACCAGAGCAAATACTACTCACTTTATCTTAGTGAACAATAGTAATCGCGCTCTCGTATCTCAAACCTGTGGATATCCTGTTGCTCCCACCACCAATATGGTCGATGCATCATCATGCGCAGCGATTACGGGAGGAAATAATTCTTCGGCCAATATCGCCTTCGGAGGCGACGCTGGAAGAATCACTACCGGAAACGCTACCGTGAACGTCACCATGGTCGCTGATGTCAACAACAATTCAACAACTATAAATGGTGCTGGTTCAGGTAGTAGTGCGAATTCCGACGTCCTTAACACGGGAAATGATGTAAATATAGATACTACATCTAATAATACATCCAATACCACTGTCAATAATCGTAATTCTGCAACAATTAATCAAAGAGTCAATGCAAAAGCGATTACCGGTAAAAATATCGCCAATGGAAATATTTCATTTGGCGGTTGTGCAGGATGTATCACAACAGGTGATGCCACTGTCAATGTCACCCTTGTTGCAGATGTAAACAATAACAAAACCTTAATTGACAATGGTAGTCTAAATGGTAACGTTGGTGGTTCAAATTCACAAGTCGTCAATACAGGAGATGATGTAAAAATATCAACTGAAACCAATAACAATACTCAAATTACATCAAACAGCACTAATTTCTTAGATCTTGCCCAAAATGTATTTGGACGTGTCATAACAGGTTTTGTCAAAGCAATTGGAAATATAGGCAGAAGCGCCGGAATAATTGTCACTGGTGATGCAGAACTAAATGTTAATCAAAAAGTCACCGGTAATAATAATGAAACAGTCATAATCGATCCTGTTCAAATTGGTGGTGCAGAAACCGCAAACCCAACGCCAACTCCTCAACAAGAAGTTGCGCGTGGTGGTACAACGGATCCTGTTGTCACCAATAATTCGACAACGCCATCTAATCCATCACCAAGCAATTCATCGACCAATTCTACTATCTCCTCTTCTTCAGTAGGTAGCGTATCGGATGGAGACATATTAGGAGCAGCAACAGCAATCCTGCCTGCATCAGGTCCGGAACTATTACTTTGGATTTTGGCAATCGCGTTGTCATCATTAATATTAGGAAATTATTTAAGAAATTATAAAGCGGAGAAATCCAGCTAACTTAGCTGTTAGAAATTATTAAGTTCTCGAACGGAAAGGGGGTGAAATATAAAATGAGAAAAACAATTGCATCTTTAAGCTGCGCAGCGATTCTTTTATCAAACGCAGCAGGTGTTTTCGGTCAGACATATACTGATATCACCAATAGTGGATCAGGTCTGGATGTAAAAAACACAACCAATACAACTACTGTTGTTACTATTGATCAAACCAATAGTGCCTTTGTCAAACAAGATTCAACCAATGTCGTAAAGACAGGTGATGTTGAAGTAAAAGGCAATATTGCAACTGGAACTGGATGTGGTACCTGTACCTTAGGTACAATAGGTGTCACAACCGGAGCCGGAACTGCAACGACAGTCCAAGAAGTTGATGTAAATAATAATACCGCCGCCGCAGAAGTAACAGGTGGCAGCGCTACATCTGTTCTTGGTTTAGTCAACACTGGAAAAGACGTCACTATTGATACTAGTGCCAATTCAACGACTGTTCTTACTGAACAACAAGCTAATAAAGCTTTTGTGTCTCAAAGTAGCATGAATCTTGTCGATACAGGAGGCGTCGTTGCCAGTAACAATATCGGCAATGTCGATGTAACCACTGGTCCAGGTACAGCAGTAACTGTACAAAAAATCAAGGCTAATGAAAATACAGCTTTGGCAGTAGTTAAACCAGCCCCCACAACAGTTCTTCCACCTATGTGTGGATTAAATCCATGTGGTGCTGGCTTAGTCGGTGCTAATGGTGCTTACACCATGATAACCAATACTGGTAATAAACTTATTGTCGACAATCACACAAACAATACCACCGTTTTAGGATTATTGCAAAGTAATTTGCTTTACTCCTCTCAAAAGGCTGGTAATTACGTCACAACAGGTGATGTCGTTGCTAAGAAAAATATTGGTGGTGTAGACATAACCACTGGTGCTGGTGTTGGATCAACCTTGATGGAACTGGTTGCCAACAAAAACACTGCAGCCGCTTCAATCGGTTCAGATGAAATGCCTTTAGGAGGATCATTACTTCAACTTGTCAATACAGGTGTGAATGCTAATGTTGATGCGAGCGCTAACGACACAACTGTTGTCGGTGGCAAACAAAACAACCTTTCATTCATATTTGAAAAGACCTGTAATTATGTCCAAACTGGTTTAGTTGGAGTTTTGAAGAATGTCGGCATGGTATCGACCCTTACTGGAGTAGGAGCTAGTGGAGTCGGTCAATCAACCACAGCTAATACCAATACGTTCTTGGTAACAAGTTCACCATTGGGATTACTTGGTTTATTGCTCGCTCTTACGCTTTAATCTGATTTTTTGTGATCATTTTTTTTAGATCTAAAAAAAGATTAAAGATAAGAGAAACAAAATACCCGCCACGTCAAACGTGGCGGGATTTTGTTTTAGAGCAGATTTCGCTTTAGCTTGTTGCAGTATGATGACCTTAAATACAGTTTAAGCTTTAAAGACGTTCATATATCTATATTGATACCCTTTTTTACTCTTTTATAGGTTGCATTTAAAATTTATATAATTTATAATATCGCCAAGTTCTTTGGCTCTTAACACATGAATTCTATAGCTTTACGTATAATATTATCGGTTTTGATATGTTTTAATATAGTATTTTATCCTCTTTCAATATATTCACAGGAAGTCGAACCAACACCAACTATAGATGAATCACCTACGCCTACGACGGTTGTTGAAAGTACGCCAACACCATTTTCAGAATTCGTTGACCTATCACCTACTCCGGTTGATGAGATAACGCCAATAGTTGATATCACTCCGACCCCGACAATACCACTTGACGCTGATCTACAAATCGTCAATAGTGGCGATGATACAAGCGTAAGTGCGACAGACAGCAGCAGTCTAACTGTAAATATAGAAAGCACCAATAGCGCTCAAGTAGATAATTCTGTGAATCATGACGTAAATACGGGTGATAACATTTCCGACAATCCTGTCTCAAACTCAGATGTCAAAACAGGCGAGGCTAAATCAGATGTTGTTATAGTTAATGAAGTCAATCAAGCTATAGTCGGAGGTGAAATCACTCCTGTTTTAGTCAATATCACAGAGGATCATCAAGGAGAGATAGATTTATCGATGATTCAACCATGTCTTGATAAATTATTCGGATCAGAAGGTCAACAATCATATATCGTCAATACAGGTGACAATGTTGACATTCAAAATGATAAAAAGGAAACTACGGATACAACTATCACTGTAAATAACGACGCGACAATTAATAATGATGTTAAGGTAAAGATCAACACCGGATCAAACGATGTCAACGGATTAAATGCTTCCCTTACTACAGGCGATGCTCAATCAAATGTATTTATCTATAATGGAGCAAATACAACGCTTGTAGGTGATTGTAACATTTTTACAATAATCAATCTTTTTAAAGATCAAAATGGAAACATCATTCTTCCCTATGAACTTGGTATGACCGAGCTTGATTCCGGGTTGCCGGCTATATACTACAAATTAGATGTCACAAATTCCGGTGATAATCTTGATATAAATCAACAATCATCAACTAATGATTCAACAACAATTGATACTCAAAACAATGCTGATGTCACAAGCAATGTCAATTCTGACGTCAATACCGGCGGTAATCAGATTTCAGGTATCTGGAATGGACTCATTTCGACGGGAAATGCCACTTCAACAGTCAAAATGGTTGATGCCATCAACACGACAATTGTCGGTGACCGATGGATGATGCTAAAAATTAATATTTTGGGTAATTGGTCGGGCAATATCATCGGCTTTGATGGCCCATATATTCGAGGTGAGAACTACATTATTCTTTTTTTCAGAATTCCTGCGAGTGATGGATCGGGCAACGCGCAATCAACTAATATCGTAAACAGTGGCGATAATTTATCGCTTGATCAAATAAATGAATATTCAAACACTCTTAAAGTCAATACAAATAATACCGCATCCGTGACAAACAATGTCGACGTCACCGCAAATAGCGGAAATAACCAAGTGTCAGGCATAAATACTTCGCTTAAAACAGGAGATGCCACCTCAAATATCAGCATTTTCAATTTCTTGAATACGACCATAATCGGCAATAATTGGTACTTTGCCATAATAAATATCTTTGATAACTTTGTTGGCGATATAATCTTTCCTCGTCCTGACCTTGCTATAGCAAAATTTGTTGATAAAACTACTGCCTTGAAAAATGATCAACTGACATATACGATCAAATATGCTAATATAGGGCGATACTATGCCAATAAAACGGTTTTGACTGATGTATTACCTCAAGATGTAGAATTCGTCACATCTTTACCTGCTCCAACCATTAATGGAAATAACTTATCTTTTTCTTTAGGACGACTAAAACCAGGATCTGTCGGTGAAATTTCGATTCAGGTAAAAGTAAAAGATATTGATGCATCATTTGATTTGATAAACAATGCCATAATCAAGACTGATACACCGGAATCAGATAAATCAAATAATAGTTCATCTGCCGTGACTAAGATAAGTTTCGCACCACCGCAAATACAAACAAATGACAATGCCAATAATAATAATTCAGGTAATTCTTCAAACCAAAATAATCAATCGACGTCTACACCATCTAGTCAATCTAGTACGACTAATATCATTCCGACACCAACTGAGATGCCGGTAATTGATACAAAAATCCCGGCTCCTTTATCTTACATCCGTTATTTATCAAAAACTAAGGAAAATCCGGCAGAAATCAATCAAGGATCAATTTTGGCTATTTCGGATAAAAACAATTGCGGGTTTATGTGTATGTTACGCAGTCTATTTTATAAGTACTGGATAATACCTGTGTTGTCATTGCTTTTGGTACCTTTAATTAGAAAAAGATACAAACTTAAAAAAATTACCTCCCGAAAAACCTGAACTTTAACCGATTGAATATACTTTGAATTTGATTGTGAATATAATCACTTAAACTCGTAGTCTTAATTTTGTCTATATATGAGATAGTATCTGTGTTTAAAACGATATTATTTTTTTTTGATTCGTCGGTTGCTTGGGTTTGCGTTGTATAATTTCCGTTCTTATATTCAACAGAGTATAACCCGGGCTTATCACTTTCAACAATTTTTTTTTGACCATTAACATCGACTTCTATTCTTGTTTTGGTTGTACCTGATTCTTTTTTTTCAACTTTTCCATTATTTTCGATAGTTACACTCTGACTACTTTGAGAATTTACATTAGTTTGAACTTGTACCTGTCCACTGCCTTGCTGAGTTACTTTTGTCTCAATTTTATTTGTCGCAGTTTCTGAAACCAGAAACAGAGGTAATAAAAAAATTGGTGATAGCTGCTTTTTCATAGTGGCCGCTGGAGGATTTGAACCTCCGACATCTGCAATGTGAATGCAGCGCTCTACCACTGAGCTAAACGGCCATACAGCACCCTTCCTGCCTGCAGGTGCAGGTCTTCTATTGAGCTACGGGTGCTCCGCTTTTAAAAAATAATTTTTTAATATTCTCCGCAAATAATTTCTTCCCCATTGAGTTTTAAAGAATTTTTCTCTTGATGTTGCATCTTGTTGATTTAAATACGCCTCATAATAAATGACTTTCCAAGGTATTTTATATTTTGTACTATCAACTTCTCTATGATTATGTTCTTGGAGTCTTCTTTTAAGATTGTCTGTATACCCTTTATAAAGACTCTTATCTTTTAAACTCTCTAAAACATAGGTATAATACATATTTAACAACGCTCTTCACCCGCGCAAATTTCATATATACTGTATTGAAATTTGAACGGGTAAACCACTGAGCTACGGATCAATAACATTAATTATAACGAACTAAACATCTAGTTAAACTCTACTTGCCGCTCTTCACCCGCGCAAATTTCATATATACTGTATTGAAATTTGAACGGGTAAACCACTGAGCTAAACGGCCTACCCTCCAAATTCTATTGTTATTTTACCAGAATTTAGCTAGAATCATAAGTTATGGATCTTTTAAAAAAGGTTATCGAGTTTGTCATGGATATTCTGGAAACTGTGGTCTTTGTCGGCTCACTTTTCATCGTCAGCTACCTCTTTTTAATTGCTCCAAACCAGGTCAAAGGTGCTTCGATGGAACCAACTTTTGATTCGGGTGATTATATATTAACAAGCAAAATTTCTTATAAATTTTCTCATCCAAAAAAAGGAGATATTATCGTATTTGCATCCTTGAGAAATAAGGACATTGATTATATAAAAAGAATTATTGGCATCCCGGGAGATAGAATAGTTATTAAAGATAATGAAGTTTACTTAAATGGCAATCTGATCAAAGAAGACTACATATCAGCAAAAACAACTATATTTGAAAGCGGTTTTATGAAGAATAACGTCGAGGTTACCGTACCGGAAGATTATTTATATGTCATGGGCGACAATCGACCTCGTTCCTCAGACTCAAGAGATTTTGGATTTATTCCAGCGACCAATGTCATTGGAAAAGTCATTTATCGCTATTTTCCTTTTAATAAATTGGGCGGAGTCAAAAACCCATTTCAAAGTATAATATTGCAGTATTTATTATCTGACAAACAAATCATTAATCTTTTTTAAGACTTGAGTAGTCTTGTCTAAATTACCTCTTACCTGAATGATTATTTTTGCTCTAACTCTTGTTTGGATAAATTCTATCTCCAAATATGGATCGACTTTTTTAAATAGATCGATAATATTTTGCCTAACTTCAGTTGAAAGTTTTTCTCCTTTGGGATCAATTTTGTAAATGTGTTGTCTTACTAAATCCTCAGTCTGCATCGTTGATAAATCATTCGTTAAAATTTTCTCATAAATATGAATCAAAGTATTTTCGTTTTTGATTCTTGAGAGAATGATTAAATGTGTTATCGAAATAGTCTTTGATAAATAACCCTCGATAACAATATCGGGCAATCGTAGGACTCTTAGAAGTTGACAAATTTTCGATGGTGATTCTGAAAGAAGTCGACTTATATCGACTATTCGAAGACTTTTATCATTTTTCAATGCAAGTATCAATGAAGCTTTTTCAAAAACATTATTTTCGTTTTTGATTTTATTGATAATTACCTCAACATCTTCATTCATGGCATTGTAAAGCGGAGAAAGATAAATATCTTAATTATTGACGAGGAACTACACTCACATACTGTTTATCATCACGTTTCTTAAACTGGACAATCCCATCCACAACAGCATATATTGTATAATCTCGACCAAGTCTTGTCCCCTCTCCGGCCTGGCATTTAGTTCCTCTCTGGCGAATGATAACGTTTCCTACCTTGGCTTTTTGATTTCCATAAATCTTTACGCCTAATCTTTTAGAGACGCTGTCCTTATTTCCCCGCGTTGTTTTTTGTGATTTAGTATGGGCCATATCTAGTTATGAAACATGAAGCATGAAACTTGAAACATTTTTTTTAAATTTTTAATATCTTTATTTTTGATAACTTGGCTCGAAAACCTTTGACTTTGTGATAACGAGTTTTGGATTTAAACCGAGCCACTCTGACTTTATCACCCTTCAGGTTTTGAAGAACCTGAACTGAAACTTTTGACTTTGCATTTGGTGTTCCTAAGTCCAACTTTGCTCCATCATCGTCACTTATCAGCAATGTTTCGAGTTCGATCTTTTCACCCTCCTTTTTGTTTAAGTTATCAACATATATCTCTTCTCCCTCACGGACAAAATATTGCTTATTACCTGATTTAATTACTGCGAATGTCATTTTCTCTATTATAAACAATATCACAAGGTTTCACAACTGAAATTGAAGTCAATTCATCATAGAGAAAGGCAGAGTCCCAACATAATTAGGGTTGATACTATCGAAGAACCACCATATGAAATCAAGGGTAATGCTATTCCGGTGATCGGCAACATTCCCAAATTCATGCCTATATTGATGACTATTGATGAAAAAATCATAAATACAACGCCATATAAAAACATATAGGTAAATCGACTATCAGAGCGCTTTTCTGCTTTTTTTACTAATCGATAAATAAGCAGCCCATATAAAATAATTACTGTCAAACCACCAATGAAACCAAATTGTTCTGTCAAAGAAGCGAATGCAAAATCGGTATGATATTCCGGTAAAAAAAGGTAGCGTGCTTGAGTACCCAAACCTAATCCTCTACCCATAAATCCTCCTGAACCAACTGTTATCACTGATTGAATAAGGTTATAAGCTATTCCTTGAGTATCTATTTCGGGATTAACGAAGCTGATGATTCTATTTTTCTGGTAATCCTTTAAGAAATGCCAAAAAATGGGCAGACATATCAGACTGATTGCTGATATTGAAAGAAAATTTCTGATGGAAAAACCTGCTAAATATAGAAGTCCGAAGAATGCTGAAGTATAAATTAGTGCATTTCCTAAATCCGGTTGCTTAAATATGATTAATGTTGGAATAAGAAACAGGAGAAAATATTTCCACCACTGATGTACACTTCCAGGCCTTTTTTTTGAGAATACTTCACATATAAAAATTAAGAAAAAAACTTTAAAGAATTCTGACGGTTGAAATTGAAAAAAATATAAATCTATCCAACGTCGACTACCTCTTACCAAAGACCCAAAAATAAAAGTTAATATCAGTAAAAATAAAGAAATTATATATATCGCTCGTGCATTTAGCCTAAAAAAACTTAGTCCTAAAAAATAGAATACAAATAGCAATCCATAACCAAAAAAGAAAAAAATTAATTGGTTGCCAAAAAGATCCTTTTTTGTTCCAAGAATCGTGAATAGACTAAAAATTGCAAGTCCAACTGTCGAAATAAACATCCAAATATCGAAACTTCTTTTCATTTAATCAAGGTCCACTGCCTCTTTTATGACTAATTTATCTCCAACACTGATATTAACTGCCAAAACTTTTCTTTTAATCATAGATTCATATTTCTTTGGATATTCCGGTAAAGTGAGAGAAATTTTGGTATCAGATCGCAGATTCATTTGCTTTCTTTGTTTTTGAATGTTTCTTATTAATTCTCTAATCTTCCCTACCTCTAATAACTCATCGGTTAATCTAGTATCGAAACCAACTTCAATATCTTCCTCTACGTGATAAGTAAGATCGATTGCTGTGGTATTTAACTCATCTTTAATCAGATTGAGATACTGTATTTCAAAGTTAGATTTCATGAATTTTTTATTTTGGGGCATTTTTATCATTACTTTGCTTAATTTCTGTCGTACCTTTATTTGCTCTTCTTTTCTGATTCGATGACCAACCTCAACGATTTCTCGAATTGTATTCATATCATGTATTAAATTCTGATCAACTTTCATATCTTTCACTTCTTCAGGCCACATCGCCAAATGGACCGATACTTCATCGGTCAAATTGGTAAATATTTCTTCGGAAACAAATGGTAATATCGGTGAAAGAACAAGAGAAACCTGCACCAAAACAAAATGGAGAGTTTGATAAAAAACCTGCTTATCCTTTGTAGATTCAGAATTGACCCATACCCGGTCACGACTACGACGAATATACCAAGTTGACAGATCGGAAACAAACTTTTCTGCCTCCAGCGCCACGTCTTTTACGTTATAATTCTTTAGGTTTTCTTTGACAAAATCGATTAACCAATGAAGTCTATTGACAATCCACAAATCAAGAACCTGTTGATTTTTTTCATCATACTTAATACTTATTGCCTCATACTTATCTAAATTCGCATATTCAATAAAATATTTATAAATATTCCATAGCATAAGATAAAATTGGCGCCGAACTTCATCTGCGTGTTTATAGCCAAACAGCATATTATCCTCCGGACTTTGTCTGGCATACATCCATCTCATTACATCAACACCGATTTTATCAGCCCCTTCGTTAAACTCTATCGCGTTACCCCAACTTTTGTGCATTGGTCGACCATCTTCCCCAAGCAGAGTCCCAAACCCGAGAACTGTCTTAAACGGCGGCTCATTTTCAAGAGCT
This sequence comes from Candidatus Roizmanbacteria bacterium RIFCSPHIGHO2_02_FULL_37_13b, assembly GCA_001789395.1. Classification (GTDB taxonomy): domain Bacteria; phylum Patescibacteriota; class Microgenomatia; order UBA1406; family HO2-37-13b; genus HO2-37-13b. Next base: position 14,846 of record MFZK01000017.1, read on the forward strand.
GTTGACATGGCTACAAGAGCATAAAACCAATTTTTAAACTGACCTGGAAAAGATTCTGTGATAAAATTAACCGGAAACCATTTTTTCCATTCTGCATTATTTTCTAAATACAATGGATCGCTTTTGTTATCTTTTGATATAGTAGAATATGGTACGATCCCAGCATCAAGCCACGGATTACCTACATCTGAAATTCTTGATACAACCGCATTGCATTTAGCACATTTGATTTTAACTTCATCAATCCAAGGTTTATGAGGACTTTTACCTTTCAAAAGTTCCCATCCTGAAATAGCTCTTTTTTTTAGTTCTTCTTTTGAGCCGATCACTTCAAAATGATGACATTTTTTACACTCATAGATGGGTAAGGCTAATCCCCAATATCTATTTTTCTTGCTGATTAACCAATCGTGCATGTTGTTTAGCCAATCTAATTCACGGTTCCTACCAAATTCCGGCAGCCACTTGATTTTCTTGATAACCTCAATCATCATTTCTCTAAATGTTTTATTCTGTAGTTTTGACTTTTGACTTTTGATTTTTGAACTCGATGGACGAATGTCCATCGCTATATACCACTCTTCCTCTACTTTCCAAACCAGCTCTGTCTTGCATCTCCAGCACGCCGGATAACGGTGTTTATATTCGTGAATCCTGTAAGCCCAATTATTATTCTCCATATAGTCAAGAATAATACGGGGATTTTTTTTGGCATTTTTGCCTGATAAAAATCCTAAATGTTCAAGATAATCTGCATTATCGGCAATAACTGGTATCATCGGCAGTCCAAGTTTCTTACCCAGTTTGAAATCTTCGGCACCAGCTGAAACTGCCGTATGGACCATTCCCGTCCCTTCGGTCAATGTTATCGGCATGATGCGGGAATCAGTAGGGATAACCGTGTGAAAATTCTTATTTTGTTTAGCTACTTGTTGAACGGCTGGCAAATCATCAAATGGGCCTTCATATTTTATACCAACTAACTCTCTGCCTTTTACTGTCTTGACAATTTTTTTGTAATTATTTTGTAAAACGCTGTCGATTAATTCTTTAGCTAACCAATATAAATCGCCGGATTTCATCTCAACCAGAGCATATTCAAAACTTATATCAACGGCAACAGCAATATTAGCCGGAAGCGTCCAGGGAGTTGTTGTCCATACCAATAAATATGTTTTCGTATCGTGTAACGTGTTACGTGTTACGGGTAACTTGAAATACACCGATTCATGGATTACTTCTTTATAATCTTCAGTCAGCATTTCATGTTGTGATATCGCCGTCTCGCATCGAGGACACCAAGGTACGCTATCCGGGGCTTTATAAATCCACCCAAGCTCAAAACATTTTTTTAAAAAATGCCAAATCATATAATTGTTTTCATCGCTCATGGTAAAATAGGAATTATCCCAATCCATGAAATTGCCTAGGCGTTTTGTCTGCTCTGTTTGAATATCGGCAAATTTTCTAACCCGTTTCTTACAGAGTTCGACAAACTTAGCTATTGACGCTTTAGAATCACCGACAACTAGATTCTCTATATCTCTTTTAGTCTTCAATTTAAGTTCCTTTTCTACCTCAACTTCAACCCATAAACCCTGACAATCAAATCCATTTTGAAATCGCTGTCTATACCCTAAAAGATTAAAAAAACGCTGCCAAACGTCCTTATAAGTTCGGCCCCATGCATGATGTACACCCATGGGATTATTGGCAGTTATCGGCCCATCTTGGAAAGAAAATCGTTTATCAGATTTATCATTTTTATGAAGATATGCCGTCACAACGCCCTTTTCATACCAATGCTGTAACCACTTCTTCTCCATCTCAACAAAATTGGGATTTGGATCTACAGGTTTGAACATATTTGTCTATTATAATATAAAAACAGCTGCGATTCTTCGGTCGCTATCGCTCACTCAGAATGACACGAAGAAGGAATGAATGATGATAAAGGCAAAAGTATGATATAATTTGTTTTTCTTTTATATAGAATTATATGGATATATATAATATTGCTATCATAGCCCATGTCGATCATGGCAAAACCACGCTTGTTGACGGTATGTTGAAACAAACACATACATTTCGAGATAACCAAAAAGAGATGAATCAGGTTCTGATTATGGATTCAAATGATCTTGAACGGGAGAAAGGTATCACTATTCTTTCCAAAAATACCAGTGTTTGTATTAATGATAAAAAAATTAACATTATCGATACACCTGGACATGCTGATTTTGGCGGTGAAGTTGAACGAGTTCTAAACATGGCTTCAGGCGCAATTCTTTTGGTTGATGCAGCTGAGGGACCACTGCCTCAGACTCGATTTGTTTTAAAAAAAGCATTGGAGGCTAAATTAGCAATGATCGTGATTATAAATAAAATAGATAAAAAAGATGCCAGGCCTTTGGAAGTATTGCATGAGGTTGAAAGTCTGTTTCTTGAGCTTGTCTCTAACGAATCAGCTCTTCATTTCAAGACTTTATTTGGAGTCGGTCGTGATGGAAAAATGTATAAGGAACTACCTGCAAAGTATACATCAGAACTTCCTGGTAACTTAAATCCACTATTTGAGTTAATTATAGAGTCTGTTCCTAACGCAACTCATGATAAAAATAAACCGTTTCAAATGCTTATTTCAACACTTGATTATGATAATTATGTTGGCCGACTTTGTATTGGAAAGGTTAATCAAGGAATGTTAAAGAAAGGTGGAAAAATTGCCTTGATTGAAGATGAGAAGCTGATGGGAACGTATACGGCGATGAAATTATTTACCAGCGTAGGCCTTATTCGTACTGAGGTCGATATGATTACCTGTGGTGATATCGTCGCTATAGCTGGTATTGCCGAGTTAAACATCGGTCAAACTGTCACTGACCCACATTTTCCGATAAGCCTACCGAATATTGAAGTTGAAGAACCGACTATTAAAATTACAATTGGTCCAAATACCAGTCCATTTTCAGGAAAAGAAGGAACCTACACCACATCACGTCAGATACGGGAAAGATTGGTAAAAGAAATCCAAACCAATTTAGGACTCAAAATGGAAGAATCTGATCAATCGGGAAGTCGGTTTACAGTCAGTGGTCGAGGCGAGCTTCATTTAGCAATTCTCATTGAAACGATGCGTCGGGAAGGATATGAACTCGAGGTCTCTAAACCTCAGGTTATTTATAAAACTATTGACGGAAAAACCGTTGAACCCTACGAGGAAGTTACTATTGATATCAATAAAGAATATTTAGGAGTGATAAGTCAAGAACTTGGAAAAAGAAAAGGAGAACTACAAAATATGACTACCGATCATAATGATAACGCAAGACTTGTATATAAAATTTCAAGCCAAAATCTCATCGGTATCCGAAGTAGTCTATTGACAAATACTAGAGGAACAGTCGTAATGAATAGCTTTTTCTTAGGCTACGAACCAAAAGGCGAAAAAATGGATTCAATGCGATCGGGTGCTCTTATCGCCAGCCAATCAGGCACAACATTCACATATGGATTGGCAAACGCACAAGAGCGAGGCACCTTGTTTGTGGGTCCTGGTATCGTGGTCTATGAGGGTATGATTGTCGGCATAACGCCAAATGAAAAAGATATTGAGGTAAACGTTTGTAAAGCAAAAAAATTGACTAATAACCGATCATCCGGTGAAGGTGTATCCGTTTCAGTTGAACCACCAACAATATTAAGTCTGGAACAGTGTCTGGATTTTTTGAATGATGATGAGCTTCTCGAGGTTACTCCTAAATCACTTCGACTACGTAAAACATTACTGTCCATAACTGCTCGACGCGTCGAAAGTCGGATGAAATAATTTTAGACACCCGTCGGGCCTACGGATTTTAATTATATTAAATTAATTAAAAGATTTAAAAAGGCATTTCGTCTTGATTGTTGGATTCTTCTTCAGATGCAGATGGAAGCTCAAGTCTTTCGATTTTTGGCAATGCATCATCTGTTGCTCCCTGTAAATCCCCATAGAGACTGGCTGTGGATGCTATTACCCGTTCTATTTCTTTTTCCCTTCTTGCCCATATCGTCGTCATTGCTCGCTTTTCCCGATCCAATTCACCTTTCAGATTTGAAAATGCATTGATGATATTCTCAATTTTACTTTTGAATTCCGGACTTAATAAATATTGATAAAGATACTCCATTTTTTTGTTCCCACCATCGATTGATTGACGAAGTTTGTACATAGCAATTAAATTGCCTCGAACTACATGGATCAGCGGTAATATATAAGCTAAATCAACGACCAAGATTCCCTTGATTTCACCAAATATCTTGATTGAATCGGGCATAGTCTTCGATACCAAAATAGCAATATCTGCCTTGGCTTTTGCCAGATCATCTCTCAATTTATCAACCCATTCGTTACTGAATGCCTTAGTATTTTTGAACTCCCATAATATCATTCCGGAGCGTAGACCTGATCGTTGGTTCACTTCTTGAATCAGATCTGCGCCCGTTATCCCTGTTGGCACATCATAAATTTTGTCAGTTGGAAAATTCTGTGAAAGTAAGTTTTTTAAATCGGTCTCAAGAGCATCACCCTGGATTTGCATTGAACCTTGGTCTGATTTTCTTTTCAACTCCTCTATAGTCTTTCGCATTTGATCAATTTGTTTTTCCTTTTCGGCTAATTTTAGCCTGGAGTTATCTTCAAGTTCTTTTTGCAATTTCTCTGTCATATCGCGACGAATTTCGTCTATTTTTCGCTCTAAGACTAATTCCATCTGCTTTTTTTGTTCTTCTATTTCTCTTTTTGATCTTCTTAACTCCAATTCCTGCTTCTGAAATTCCTCAAGACGCCTCTTTTGATCTTCAAGAATTTCATTTTTATCTTTCAGCTCCTTTGTCACTTTTTCGCTTGCTTTTTGTTGCGCCACTTCCCACATTTTTGCTTTTTCTTTTTGAAGAAAATTTTGTTTTTCTTTTTCAAAATCCTGGCGTAATTTAATCTCGACTGCATCATGCATCTGTTTAGTTAGAGTCTCAGACAGAGGTATTTGAGTTCCACAATTTGGGCATTTTATATTTTGATCCGTCATGACAGAATTATTTTCTACGCAAGAAAGTAGGTACATCAAATTCAGTATCTGCTAAATCTGAACCTGAATTATCATCCTCTATGTCTTTTGAGTTGACATCAACCTTCTTCTGTTCTTTATTTATATCTTTTTTTGCGACAATAAAATCTTCTAAGTCATCTTCTTCACTTTCATCCTGCAGCATCGATGTCGATCTGTTTTGTAATCTTAATAGTCTTAATCGATTTTCATCAAATTTAGTCGCAATAACTGTAATTTTAACCTGATCCATCATTTTTTCATCTATCACAGCCCCAAAAATTATTTCGGCGTCAGAATCAACAATTTTAGATATAATTGACGCTGCTTCATCGACCTCAAGCATGGATAAATCAGGCCCCCCAACAATATTGAAAAGGACTCCCTTTGCACCTTCTATAGATGTCTCCAAAAGCGGTGATGAAATTGCTTGCTTTATGGCAATCCCGGTGCGTTTATCTCCCGACCCTACTCCAATACCCATCAAAGCAGTCCCGGCGTCTTTCATGATAGAACGAACATCAGCAAAATCAACATTGATAAGTCCGGGAGTAGTTATAAGTTCAGCAATTCCTTTTACACCTTGATGGAGTATCGAATCAATTTTCTTAAATGCCTGGGTAACACTAACTTTGTTATCGATTATTTCCAATACTTTTTGGTTGGGAATAATTATTAGCGTATCAACCTTATCTTTAAGCTTGGTGATACCATCATCAGCAGCCACTTTTCGTCTGGATCCTTCAAAGTTAAAGGGTCTGGTCACGACCGCTACGACTAACGTATTAATTTCTTTGACTATTTCAGCAACAACTGGTGCTGCTCCCGTTCCAGTCCCACCGCCTTCTCCACATGCAATAAAAACCATATCTGCTCCATCGACAGCTTCTTTTATTTTATCACGCGACTCTTCAGCGGCCTTTAATCCTATTTCTGGATCTCCCCCCGATCCCAGACCTTTAGTCAGATTTTCTCCTATCTGAATCTTGACATCTGCTTTGGTTTTAAGTAATGCTTGAGCATCGGTATTTAATGCAATGAACTCGACGCCCTGAATATCTTCTTCCAATACCATGGTCGATATGGCATTACCACCCCCACCACCTATACCTACAACTTTAATTTTTGCCGGTTGTCCAGCCTTTGGTTTTATTAGCACGTGTGAATTATATCTAAATTTTAAGGGATATACGATTTAAAAATCCCAATTACTTTTTTTACTGATCCTTTAACTGAAAAGCTTCGCAAGATTGAGTTAAAATCTTTAATATTTAATTTTGCTTTCTCCTCCACGTAATCTTTAGCGTAAAGAAGCAAACCAACAACAGCTGAATATTGCGGATACATTATTTCATCTATTAGACCCGTGACATGTTGAGGTGTTCCCACTCTAGCACTCATACCAATTATATGTTTAGCGACTTCAACTGATGATACGGTCGATGCACCACCACCAACGATAACTAAACCCGATGGTACTTGATTTGATAGCTCACTTTTTTCTATCTCAGAAAATACTTTTTCGTATATCTCTTCGAGCCTTGGTTTCATAATTCCATCGATGACGGTTTTATAAGAAACAGTTGATAGTCCTTCCAACAAATTAAGATCCGACACATCTATATCATCTTTTTTTGAAAGATTGTCTTTATCTAACTTCTTTTTTAAATTCTTTTTATCCATTAAAAATAATTTGATTTTTTCTGACGACTCAAGCGATATCCTAAGTCCCACGGCAATATCATTTGTTATATGTCTGGCGCCAATGGGAATAGATGATGAATAAGATAGTGCTCCATCTACAAATATACAGATGTCTGTCTTACCGCCTCCGATATCAATCAGTACAACTCCCAATTCTTTTTCAGTTTCAGAGACGACGGCAAGTGATGAAGAAAGTCCTGAAAATACAAAACCATCGACAGCTATCCCGAGATCAGTAAGACATCTTTCAATATTTTTTAGATTTGTAACCGAGGCAGTAATAATATGAGTGTTGACTTCAAGTCGCACACCACTCATTCCAATAGGATTTTTGATACCCGATTGACCGTCAACAATATATTCCCGAGGTATTACTTCGATTACTTCTCTGGTTGAGGACAATGAAATAGCTTTAGCAGCTTCTATTGCTCTTTCTATATCTGATGCATTTATATCCGCGTCAGGTTGGGATACGGCAACAACTCCATGTGAATTTATAGAGCTTATATGTGGACCACCGACGGTTACATATGCTGAATTTACCTTAATTCCTGCCATTCTTTCAGCTTTTTCGATACAATCTTCCAAAGCTGAAGAAACATGGGCAATATCAACAATTTGCCCTTTTCTTACTCCTTTAGAATCCACAGTGGCAAAACCCATGATTCTTGGTGTTCTATCTTCTCCGGCTACAGAAGCAATAATTGAGACGATTTTACTGGTACCAATATCAATACCAGTGATTATTTGTTCAGCCATATTTACTTCAATTTAACCACAGGCTTATTAAATCTCAAATCGATAGATTTGAAGTCAATCTTTTCAACTTTTATCTTTATCATTAAATTCTTTAAATCTATTACTTGTTCTTCTAGTTTTTTTTCATTACTTATAATTATTTCTTTATCATCACTTGTTCTAAATACTAACATATCAGGTCCATTAATATCAAGTCTCCTAACATCAATATTCATTTCGTTTAAAGCTGATATGAATGATAAACCGGTTAATATATCTTCTTGATTTATTAAGTCAGAAACCTGAAAATCGTCGTAATTAAAATTCTGGTAATAGACAATTTGAGGATGAATGTCGTTACTCATACTTTTGAGTCGAGATATGACTTTGCCTTCCTTAGATAGAGAATAAAAACCTTGATCAACTTTCAAATAACCTAATACTGAACTAAGCTTTACAGTTAAACGTATAGTTGAGGGATACTGTTTCACTATTTCTATGTCGGAAATACCAGGATTTAATTTAAGTAGATTTTTTTTAATTTTGGAGGTATCCAAAAACAATAGCGTTTCACCTTGAAGCGCACTTAAACCATACAAATTATTTGTTCCACTAAGTGTAATAGTTTTAATTACTAAATGATTTGTAATTAAATAAAATGACGCGACAAAAAAAATGATTAATAAGAAAAAAATAACTATTTTTTTAATGAAAGATATTCGGACCATCCTAATTTAGTATAACAGAATAGACTATTTCAGAAAGATTTTACAAAAAAAATTTGTGTCAATCATTCATTAAAATACTGATTATTTTTTTTGCTGCGTCAGGATGATAATAGAACATGAGTTTAGAAAAATTATTTTTATATTTATTTAAATCTGCGTCCATTGTTTTAATGATCTGATAAAGTTCTTTACTACTTCGCTCATCGGATAAAATTTCTGCAGCCCCGGCAGTCTTTAAAAGAAGCGCCTGTTCTCTCTGTTCTTGAAATGACGCTATCGACAATGGAATTAGTATCGATGGTAACTGAAAGGCTATTAGTTCCATCACAGTATTGGCACCGGAACGTCCTATCACAAGATTGGCTTTTTTGTAAATCTGTCCAACTTGCCAATCGTCAAAATGCGGCTTAACAAGATAATTTCCTTTTTTGTAACTTATCAAACGATTATAATTTTCATTATTATTATACGATCCACACTGATGAATGACAAAAAAATCCTTTGTCAGAAGGGGTAATATTTCTTCTATCAACTTATTGATGGTTTTTGATCCTAGAGATCCTCCTGTAATGTAAATGATTTTTTGCTTGGGTTTTCTTATGAAATCTGAATGATTTGTGGTATTTAAAAGAGACTGGCGCAACGGATTGCCTGTAATAATAGTTTTATTACCAGAAAATGCAGTCTTAGTTTCGGGAAAGGAAAGTAAAATATATTTAGCGAATAACCCACTTAAACGATTGGCAATTCCCGGCTTTAAAGTTTGTTCGTGAATTATAACAGAAATTCGAAGTAAAAAAGAAGCCATGACTACAGGTAATCCTAAATATCCTCCAAAAGACAAAACTCGATCTGGACGATATCTTAAAACAATGAAGAAGGCCTGAATAAAACCAATTGGAATAAAGAGAATATTAATAAAAGAAATTAGATTAATACTACGTGTTAAACGCCCTGCGTTGAGATTTACAAATTTAATTCCCAATTTAGTAATTTGTTGATATTCATAGGACTGCTCTTTATCAAAAAGAAGTGCATGCTTTCTGCCGACAAAAAGTACTTGTTGTTTCTCATTTGAAATTAGTTCATCAATGACCGCTAGTGCCGGCGTCACATGTCCGCCAGTAATAAGAATTTTCATTTTAAATAAGAAAATTTCTTAATTTCGTAAATGACATCTTTGCGTTCAATGACTATCTTCCAGTGCTTTTTCTTTGCATAATCTGCTAACTGTTGATTAGGATTAAAAGCTATCGGATTTCCTACTTGTTCAAGGAGTGGTATATCAATATCAGTATCACCGACGGCGACTGAGTTTGCCCAATCAGGTTTAAGCTCATATTTTTCAATAATATGGTTTAAGACAAGTTCCTTATGAGACACTGGATTCATATTAAGTATCCTACCCGTAAATTCGCCATTAATTACTTCATAATGCAGACCGTATGCTACGTGAAATCCCATATTGATCGCAAATTTCTTGACTATATATGACGGTGATCCGGAGATAGCAATAAGATAATATTTTTTTCGACGTAATTTCTTAATCAAATCCCTTGGATAACGATAAACACGATCTTGTTGCCATTTAATAACTTGCTCAACAATAATATCAACCCTATCTTTGTTAAGTCCCGGCAAATATGCAAGAAGAATTTCGATTAATTTCTTGGAAAATGTATCATAATCCCCTTTTCGATTGATCCAAGCGAGATAATCATTTTCCATGTCCTTCTTTGCTGTCTTGGGAAATAATCCAGCACGAAAAAAGCTATTGACTAACTCTACGGTTAAACTGGATCGAAATATAGTTCCATCGATGTCAAATAGAGCTATATTATGTTTATTTGGCCCATTCATTAACTCCATTTTACTAAATTAATTGAACTACTGCCACCTTTATGAATACTTACTTATGCTTATCAAAATACCCATTAAAGCAAAAAAAACCATCAGACTCGATCCTCCATAGGAAATAAAAGGTAATGGAATCCCCGTCAAAGGGATTAAATTGACCATGCCACCCAAATTAATTACCACTTGAAGTCCCAAGACTGAAAAGATTGCGCCGGCCAAAAGCTGTCCAAACTTATCATTTGATTCTCTAGCGACCTTATAGGCTTGTAAAATCAAAGCTATATACAACACGATGATAACAATAGCTCCCAAGAATCCGAATTCTTCGCCTAAAATTGCAAAAATTGAATCTGTATGAGCCTCTGGCAAAAATTGGTATTTCTGCCTTGATGCAGAAAAGCCTCGTCCGATAATTCCACCATTAGCCAGTGAAATGAGAATTTGCTTGATGTGATAGCCTATCCCCAATGGATCTGAGTCTGGATTTAAAAAAGCCGTAAATCTCGCTGCCCGATAAGTAGATGATTTAACCAATAACAAAAATCCGGCTAACGCCGTTGGAATCAAAAATAATAAATACCCAACTTTATAACCTGACAAAAAGTAGACTGTAATAAACAAACCAAAGATGACAATTGCCGTACCCATATCAGGCTGCATCATAATTAGAACAATTGTAAATATCAAAAGTCCAAAAAAAGATATGAATCTGTTTTTCTCTTTATGTGAGAACCATGATGATAAATATAGGATTAAAGAAAACTTAATAATCTCACTTGGTTGTATATTGATAAATCCAATTTCAATCCAACGTCGAGCCCCACCTATTTTTTGACCGATGCCAGGTATCAGAACCAATATTAATAGAATCATTCCGATTATCAATGATGGATAAGATAATCGATGAAATAAACGATAATTAATTCTTGAAAAAATAATCATCAAGACTATTCCTAAACCAAACCAGATTAATTGACGCTTTAAGTAAAAATAGCTGTCTCCAAGTTGACGAAATGCTACGACAGATGATGCTTCAAAGATAAATAATAAACCAATTATCGTTAATAATATCGGAATAAAAAAAAGTAGATTAAATTGAGTTTGGTCTTTTTTTAGATGTCGAAGTTTTTTATTCATTGATGATTTTAAGGGGCATATTTTAAGACATAATATTTAAATTGATCACCTTTCTGATTGAAATTTTTCCAGATACTGTATGATGGAGAAGCCATCGATAGCAAACACGTAGTATTTGGTTTTGTAATTTTGTAAGCCCATGACACTCCCTGTTTCAAATCATTGGCCGTTAAATAATTAAATTTCCTCTTAGATAATTTACTAAGCAACTGCTTTATTTTCTCACCAGTGTCTTTATAAAGAACAATGTTTTCTATGCTGCTTTGATCGATAATATGACAAAGATCATCAAATCGGTAACCCCGATCTTGCCCACCTAAAAAAATTGTATTGACATTACAAATGGTCTTTATTGCATAAATTGTTGATTGTGGTGTCGTCGCTGCGGCGTCATCAATGAAAGTGATATTTGAGAAACGACCCAGATTCTGCATTCTATGAGGTAATCCTTCAAAATCCATTATGACCCGTGATACTTTATCATTTTTCACGCCAAATAATCTCGTGGCAGTTAACGAAGCTCGAATATTATCAATATTATGATCACCTTTAATTTTTAAATCATCACTTGAAACTGGAATTTTTTTACTAAACGGAATTTTTTGTGATTTAATCTGAGGTAGGTATTTATCAATCGAAGTTATTTTTGGATTATAAATAAAAAAATCATCTTCAGTTTGATATCGAGTTATGTTCATCTTTGCGTTTACATAATCTTCAAACGATGAATGATAATTCATGTGATCGGGAAAAAGACTAGTCAAGACACCAATGTGTGGTGAAAAATTAATATCATCAAGTTGATAGCTTGATAATTCATAAACACATATTTGTTCTTTCTTTTTTGATGTCATAAGATATGCTAGCGCAGGTAAACCGATATTACCTGCCGGAAATGCATCAAAACCGGACGCTTTCAAAATTCTATAGATCAAAGTCACGGTCGTACTTTTGCCCTTTGTACCAGTAACGCCTATTATTTTCCCTTTAAAATTGGCAAAAAATATGTTTGTCGCTGTCGTATATTTTGTTTTTACGAGATTTTTTTGAATCCCCGGGGTTTTAATCACTAAATCAAATTCGTACTGTTTTTTTAAATAATCAAGGTCATCTTTCTCATCAGCATAAGCGACTTTAGCTTCCGGATGAATTTTTTTTAAATAATCATAACTTGCCTTTCCTTCAACGCCATAACCTAGAATCAAAATTTGTTTAAATTTAACCAATTCGTCATTTCTCATAATCAATCTGACAAGACTTGTCTTCGCATCTCTTTAATATTTTTAATTTTTGGGTAAACTTCACGTTCAAACATCTGCATAACGATATCATTTTTATATTCACTCCTTCTTGATGCTGCATAAAAAGCCACCATTGTCTCTTCAGGTGTACCGACACACTCAAAGGGTTTAATTTTCTCAAGACCTAACAGTTCACGATAAATATGGATCAGATCAGTTTTGGCAAATAAATTTTCCTTAAATATTTTGATTAACTCATTTTTTGAAATAAAAGATGACATAAGTGTAAAAATAAAGCAACACTTGGCACATGATCCACACCATTTTTTCTTCCCAACATTTTTTTTAATTTGAAAATTGACGTTGCAGCTGGAAAAAAGCGGAAAATATTGTGGCCATTTCACAAATTGATGTATCACTTCGATTTCATAAAATGGCCTAAGTAATGAATAATAATTAATATCACCCGTTACAAATTTATTTATATAGTCGTGAAATAAACGTTCAAATTCTTCTGACTTGCTCCACTGATGATTAATTTCAGATCCAAGATACTCAACATTGCCGAAGCTTGCGCTTTTTTCATTTGACATGACTATTTCGTTAAATCCATACATGTATGCCACGATGATCGCCACAAATGAATAAATTGCCGTAATGGGAATGTGGCCGTTGTATACACCTTTATGTTCGTTTAATACAAAGAGTTTTGGATCTAATTCTCTCATAACTATAATATTATTAACATTCAGGAGTTTGATTAAATCTTGCTGCAAGCGCGTCGTATTAAGAGTAAATGTCTCAAAGGGAATATTTTTTTCTTTCAGTATTTGGGCTGTGACAATAGAGTCTTTACCACCGCCAAATGGCACCAAGGCTTTCTGTGAAACTATTAGTTTTACAGATTCAACACCCGACGTTGAATTATGATACGGAAAATTCACCAACCCATGAAAGTCAATCTTATTTTTATAGAAAAACTCTCCTAATCCTTTTGTATAGACCGTATTCCAAAACTTGGCTTGGTCGCTGGTCAATGAATAGCCATTTATCTTTATCTCCTTTGGGCAGTATAGTTTATAGTAGCTTATACCTAACATGAGAAGTAAATTTTGAAGAATGTTATCTAATGAATTTTCAATCACCAATCTATTCTGACTTGCTATACGAAGTTTTTCGACAAACTCTTCACTCTTGCCATCGTCAAATAATATTTTGTAATAAAACTCGAATTTACCCTCATTGAGATAAGCCTTATAACCTACAAATTCAAAAACCGTAGCTTTGGTTCTCATAGTGAGAATTATATGTTAACTGACTTAGAAATACCAATTACTGCATGAAGGCAATCATAAGACCGATTATGGCAAACATTACTGAGATCACCCAAGCTCTCATAACGATCTTAGGCTCCTCCCAACCGCGAAGCTGTAACCATAAATGTAATGGTGCTACGGGAAAGAATTTCTTTTTCCTGAATTTTTTACTTAAAAGTTGAATCAAAGATGTGACAATTTCTAGCATAAAGATACCTCCGATTATTGGCAGAGCAAAGCTCTTTCCAAGCATCAATCCTATTACTGCAAAAGTAGCTCCAAAAGATAGTGAACCGGTATCACCAATAAAAATTCTCGCGGGATAAACGTTAAAATAAAGTAGCGCAACCATTCCCCCAATCCAAACAACCAAAAAAAGTGATAGCGGTGTATCAAGTATTGATACACTTATTGCCCAAAGACCTGTTAAGGCAACTGCCAAACTTCCACTTGCAAGACCATCAAGACCATCGGTTATATTAACTGCATTGGCAAATGCAACAATGACAAATGCAGCAAATAATATATAAAACCATCCCAAATGCATGATCCCAAAAAAGGGAATATTTATAAAATCTACTTTTAAATCCTTAAATATCCAAAATGAAACAACAAGTGCCAAAGCAATTTCTATAAATAACTTATGCCTTAAACGAAGTCCAAAAAATGAACCTTTTTGTAAAAAAAGAATTTTTGAAATATCATCATATAAACCTAAAAAAGAAAAAAATACGAAAGTAAATAGGATAATTTTAATTTCATTAATGACTTGACCAAAATTGCTGATTACAGGGACTTTTAGAGCCGTAAATATAAATGAAAATAAAAGAAATAAAATTAAAGTTGTCACAACAAGCATTAATCCCCCACCGACAGGTGTACCAACCTTTGCTTTATGAAAACTATCAAAAATTGGCGTTCTTTTGTCAAAAGCATCTTTCGTCTCTTGCTTACCTCGTTGAAATTTAAGTTTGTATAGAAGATTGATAAAAGGAATTATAAATATGAGATTGATAATAAAAGATGTACAAAGTACAAAAAGATATATCGACATATTATTTGTTTAAAATTTTGGAAAAAATATACATGAAGCGATCACAATCGCACCGATGGCATATGTGAGCATCGCTCCGGCGGCAACATCCTTAGCTATTGCAATATCTTGGCGAAGATTCCGATCAATTGCGTCTGTCGTTGCTTCAATGGCAGTATTTATCATCTCAATAACTAACCCAATAAATATAAGCATTAATATTATCAACCACTCAAAAGTCTCAAGTTGTAAATAAAAACTTAAAAAAATTGCAACAAGACTAAGAAGTAAATGGATTCTAAAATTGGGTTGAGTTTTAAAAGACCAAATTACACCATCAAACGCATGTTTAAATGATATTGTGTGCTTTTTAATAAGATGTCTCATGTACGTTTATTTATTATGCTCCATAAAGCCCTTCCTAATTTCCCCGAATCATGTCTTACCAAACTTCTTAATGTGTTATCCGCTATATTTTGATGATATATCTTTTTTGCCAATAAATTTTCTCTCTTTATAAATTGATCTTGTGGTAAATCATCAACAATCTGTTTTTCATCATATTTATTGTAATACTCTCTAACCCGATTACCCATGACAGTTTTATTTACAATCACAAGATCTATCTTTCGACCAATATAATATTCAAGATCACTGATATGATCTGATGCGAAATAATCAGTCGTTTGTCCTCGTTTTGTCATAAGATTTAGAATATATATTATTTTCCCTTTGCCTTTTGTTATACTTTCTGAAATTCCCTTCACGAGAATATTTGGAATTAAACTGGTATATAAATCTCCTGGGCCTATAACAATATAATCTGCCAGAAGTATTGCATTTTTTGCAGCGGGATTGACAGTTGCTTTTGGTTTTAAAAAAGCACTGACAATTCGGCTTTTTTTATGAAATGCAGTATCAATCAAATCTTCTTTAAAAATAATTTCGCCATCTTCATACTTGACTCCAAGATTTACATTATCAAAAGTCACCGGAATGACTTTACCCTGTATTTGAAGTATGTACGAAGCAACATTAATCACTTCTTGGTAATTTTTTGCATTCTTTTCTAGTGCTGTTAAAAAAATATTGCCAAAATTATGACCTTTAAAATCACCTGTTGAAAACCGATACAAGAAAAGCTTACGCCACAGATCCGACGCTTTTGACAACGCTACCAAACACTGTCTAAGATCTCCCGGAGGTACGACACCATATTGATCTCTAAGTCTCCCTGTAGAACCACCGCTATCCATGACGGATACAATGGCTGATATATTAACCGGATATTGTTTTAATCCCGACAGGACCACAAATGCTCCGGTACCACCACCCATGACCACGACTTTTTTCATACTGTAATTATAAGCGATGAACGCGATATAACCAAATCTAGCCGATAAAATATCCTTGAATAAACAATGACAACATGATGACTTGTAAACAAAAAAATAAGACGGCGATAATTATTTTAATTGATCGATTTTTCAGTTCTCCCAAATAAAAAAAAATCGACAGCGACATGACCGCATATCGAGGAATGGATGAAAAAGTACCGGTCAGTGTAGGCAATATCAAATTGACTAAAGAGAATATATTAAGTAGTGTTAGCTCTATGTTCGTTTTGTACCTTTTTTTAAAATCCAAAATCAATATAAAGAATACGAAGTTAAATATAAAAAACTCAATTAACGCTGTAAAATAGGCATTATCTTTATTTGCAGTGATAAAAATTTTTAGATAACGATAATAAACTTGAGGTAGAAAAATCAAACTTGTACTACGATGAGCGCCAAAAATGGGTTGTGAATTTAAAAAGAAAAGTGGATCCTGAACTGTCAGAAAAAGATATATCATATAAATAATAAGTCCAAAAATGGGAAAAATAATAAGCCAAACAATAGATGATTGTTTTTTCTTGAATGGCAAATAGAATATCAGAGTAAATAAACCTATTAATCTCGTTAAAACGCAAAAAAATGAAAAAATGGCGCTAATCCAATATTTCTTCTTCAGATGCAGATAAATTACCAATAAAAAAAGCAATAAAAAGAAACTTTCTGTATAAACAGTAGAAAAGTAAAAACTCGAAGGAAAAAGAAATAACAATAAAATAAACCATGGAACATTTTGGTATTTGAGAAGATGAAGTAGCTTATACATTACTATACAAGCTAAAAGAAATGATAAATTAGAAATCAAAAGCCCGGAAATAAGATAATTTTTGCCTACAAATATAGCAACGACTCTAATAATAATTGGGTAAAGTGGAAAGAAAGCCTGTTGATATTGATAATACCCGCTCTGGGCAATACTTATATAATGCAACCCATCGAAATTAGCAAACGCCTTGATAAATATAGGCAAATTATAGACATTGAGCAATTCTTTGTAAGGAAAAAAACCTTTATAGGGTAATAAAAAACCCGCTATATAGGCAATTGAGAAAATAAAGAACAACCGGATAAAATAAATACTTAATACCTTTTTCATTAAAAAAATTAGGATATATCTGTTTTAATTAGGCTTTGAGGACTGACGACCGAGCTTGGTGCGATTTTAACCCCGGGCATAATGCTACTATTGACACCGATTTTAACATTGGAGCCTATTACGGCACCAAATTTGCTTCGTCCGGTAGATATGTATTCCCCTCGAACACGTGATGATATCAACTGTTCATCAAAGCGGTAATTAGCTATTACAGCATCCGCACCCATTAAAATATTATTCTCCAAGACTGAATCACCGACATAATTACGGTGTAGATAAACGTGATTACCTAAATAGGAACGTGTTACTTCTGAATAACCTCCGATTAAACTGTCACGGCCGATATTACTTTCTCTGATCATACTGTATGACCCAATAATGGTATTTTTACCGATATAACAAGGACCCACAATGGTGGCAAACGGATGAACAACAACACCTTCATCAAAATACACGCGTCCCTGGATTTCAGCGCTACCGGCTATCTTTACACTATTTTTTTTTGTATCTTTAATTTTTGATAAGAAAAATTGCATGGCTGCTATGACATCCCATGGATATTTTATCGCTATCCAATCCTCTGAATAATCTTCGTATGTTATTTTTTTACCTAATTTGATATATTTTGATATTGATTGTTCATATTGATCGTCTTTTATAGGTTGTGTGCTTTCTAGTATTTGAATAAACTCACTTATGTCTCTATAACCATCAACTACTAATTTTATCCTTTCTGACGGCACATGATTTTTTTCCGGCTTTTCAATTATTTCCGTAACATTATCATCTTGACAAATGACATATCCACCAGGAAAGTAATCTGAAACGATTCTTGTTGTTATTACGCCATCGCAATCGGATAATTCCAATTTCCGGCTTAGTATTGACACAATATTTTGGTTAAAAATATCATTTGCATTGATTATCAACGTCTTACCGTGAAGATATTTTTTTGCTGATAATATTGCCTCCCCCTGCCCATTTCCTACCTGTTCTACAAGCTTTACCTGAATATCAGTACCATTAACAATTTGTTCAATTACAGATTTATTGCTTTTGTTTGTCACGATGATAATTTGTTGCGCAATTTTTTGAAAAGTAGAGAGCTGATATTCTAATAAGGTCAATCCAAGATAAGGCGTTAAATTTTTATCAGTTAGAGGCCAAAATCTCGTACTTGATCCTCCGCTTAAGATTAATAATGAATTAAACATTTTCTTGAATTATTTAATTAAACTTTTTTTATTGTAGCACCAAGAGTTAAAAGTTTTTTGTCAATTTTTTCATAACCTCGATCGATAACAGAAGCACCATTAATGATTGTTTCCCCTTGTGTACATGCAGCGGCTATCAGCAAACTTGCTCCGGCTCTGAGATCACTCACCGTTAGAACACCACCATGAAGGGTTGATCCTCCTTCTATCCGTATTGCTTGTGGTTCACATTCCTTATTTCGATCGTTTATATTAAACTGATAAATTTTATTTGAATTTCTAACCTTAGGTTCATAAAAATCAATTCGTGCGCCTAATTTTTTTAATTCCGATACATACCCAAATCTATTTTCAAATACAGTTTCATGAATTGTAGATATTCCTTTTGCCTGCGTCATCAAGACTGCCCAAGGCCCTTGCCAATCCGTCATAAATCCCGGATGTGGTCGAGTGGTAATATTAGAGCTCAATAATCTTCTTTTATAAAAGAAACGAATACCGCCACGAACCTCCTCAACGCCTCCACCCGCTTCTTCAAGTCTTTTTACAAAAGATCTAATGGCTTGTTTTGATATACCTTTAACACAAACATCGCCTTTTGTTGCAATGGCAAAAGCAGCAAAAGTTGGCGCTTCATTTCGATCATTAGATATAGTAAAAACGTTTCCCGGAATTAATTTGTCCACACCCACAATATTAAAACAACCGTTTTTTCCTGTAATTTTAGCGCCTGATTGATTTAAAAAATTGACTAAATCATCAATTTCTGGTTCACAGGCTGCATTGTCTATACGGCTAGAACCGTCAGCAATTGCTGCAAACATCAATGCCAACTCTGTTCCGGTGTGGGTCGGTTTTGAAAATTTATAATGAGTAGATTGAGGTTTTTTTGATTTTAACGATGTGTGATAATATCCCGACGACGAATCATATATTACCTTAACACCGAAGGCTTTCATCATTTCTATCTGCCTATCTATTGGACGAGCGCCTAGTCGACAACCTCCAGGATTTGGAATTGAAGCCTTGCCAAAACGATATAGAAGAGGTGCAAAAAGCATAAAAGAGACTCTTATTTTTGATGCGGACAACATGTCAATTTTTTTTTCAAGAAAACCTTTAGAATCAATAGTTAAATTATGTCCATCACGTCTTAACTTTATGCCTAATGACGTCGTAAGCTCTATGAGTTCAGCAACATCTCTGATGTATGGAATATTTCCGAGAATGACTTCACCATCGAGCAATAATGAAGCAATGATTACTTTTAAAGCAACGTTTTTAGCTCCTGATAATTGCACTTCACCACTATATGGCTTTCCTCCAGTGATAATATAAGCATCTTTCATAATTTAGATAAAGACAACTTCTTCCTGTAGCTTAATATTATGTTTTTGATAAACTTCACGTTTAATGTGAGATATCAGCTTCTTAATATCGTCACTTGATGCATGATTAAAATTGATAATAAAATTTGCATGTTTGTCAGATACCCTAGCTCCACCAATCCTAAATCCTTTTAATCCGGACTTGTCAATTAACTCTCCTGCCGATCTACCATCTGCATTTCTAAAAAAACAACCTGAAGAAAAAACACCAAATGGTTGTGTTTGTTTTCGATACAAAAAAGCTTTTTTACCTTGCTCGATAACGGCTTGAGGTTTTGCCTTTTTAAGACGAAATTGTGCCCATATTACTATTTCTTTGGTCTTTTGTAAGATGCTCTGATCATAACCAAATTGAAAATAATCACGATTAACAATTTTGATCTCACCACTGGGATTAATTAATTTGGCGCTCGTGAGAGTATCACCAACATAAGACACTGGATTAGTCCACTTTGAATTCATAAAAAGCGCGCCTCCGACTGTACCTGGTAATCCTAAATGAAATTCAAGACCAGTCAACCCGTCTTCTGCCGTCTCTTTCGCCAGTCGTGTCATTGAGTATCCTGAGGAGACCTTAAGATACACAACTTTGTCCTCTTCGCATACGATAGTCTTATAAATATTTCTATTAATGACCACTAGGCCTTTTATACCTGCATCAGAAATTATCACATTTGATGTACCTCCAAGAATAGTGATGGGTAACTTTAATTTTGCGCTCGATTTAACTGCATGCACTAAATCATCATCCGATAAAGCCTCGAAAAAAAATTGCGCCGGTCCACCAATTTTAAATGTAGTAAATGGAGCTAACAATATGTTGTTACGAACGCGCTCTTTTCCAAGAATTTTTTCCAATTGTTTATGTACATCTTTTGATATAGTTTGTATCATATTGCAATAGATGTTATATGATTTACCAAGTTTGACTTGGTTTCACATTACGTCATTCATGGCTCTAATTATATCAGAATGAGCTTGATATATCGACCCAGCACCCATAGTTACGATCACATCACCCCGTTTTAAAATTGTCTTGAGTTTGATACTCAGGTCGTCTATAGGACAGAAACTTATGTTCTTGAATCCTTGATTTCGTGCTTCTTCAACTAGTTGTGGACTAGAAATTGAAAAATTCTTTGCTGCTTCACGTTTAGAGGAATAAATCTCAGTTACTATTGATATATCCGCCTTAGCTAATGCATTAATAAAACCAGACTTAAATGTTTGGGTTCGAGAGTAGGTATGAGGCTGAAAAATAACCAGAAGCCGTCTAGTTGGATATTGAGCTCTAGCGGCTTCTATTGTGGCGACTATTTCCATTGGATGATGTGCATAATCGTCGTATAATATCGATCCAAAGTTTTCATATATTTTTTCAAAGCGCCGTGAGGAACCTCTAAACTCAGTTATGGCTTTTTTTACCTGAGATTCATCTTCACCCATAGATCGAAATAATGCCAAAACCGCTGCCGCATTAAGTCGATTATGCTTCCCAGAAATATTAAGGGATAAATTTTGCGCGTCGTCTAGATCGTAAGTATGAATTTCAGGTATCAATAGTTGGCCGGCGATTTTTTGTAGCAGAACATCGTTTTTATAATAAATAAGCTTGCAAGTTTTTGTTGTTAATTTTTCGAGAAAATTAGTAAAAGCATCATTGACCTCGTCAAGACTTTTATAAACATCGGGGTGATCAAAATCAATGTTTGTACATATAATAATATCGGGGTTTTGATACATAAACCGTGGAGTATTATCTATTCCAGGCGATGCAACATATTCATCTGCTTCAGAGACAAAATAATCGAAACCAGAAAATCCACCTGCATCAAATCCTGAAAATGAGGAAACACCAACATGGTAACCAAATTTTTTACCCAGTTTTGCAAAGACGAAAGCGATCATTGCGGAAACTGTCGTTTTGCCGTGACTACCACATACAGATATCTTTACTTTGAATAGATTCATAACTTGCCCCAGGGCTTGAGCATGAGTCATGACGACAATATTACGCTCCATCGCTTTTTGTACTTCGATATTTGAGAGACCACCATGTGCAGCCGTTGTAATTACCAGATCAATATCATCATTAATATTTTGCTCTTTAAATCCGAGACTAATGGAAATATTATTTTTCTTTAACACCTCATCGGTCTTGTATTCATCTCCCAAGTCTGATCCCCAAACATTTTTGTTCATTTTCTTCAATATCAAAGCCAAAGCCGTCATGCCCACACCTTTTATCCCAACCATATAGATGTTTTGAGTTTTTTGTATGTCCATAGAGTAAAAATAAGTATACGAAAAGCGACTTCAAAGATAAAGTAAAGGAAAATTTAACTAAACACCACAAAATTTGTCATCTCTTTTTTTATCGGTAACCCATCTCGTCTAAAGGAATAAAAATGTTTTTCATGACATTTAGTGCAAAACGGAAAAAAGTCAATCTGTTCTTTGTTTAAGCCCATTTCAATAAGTTGTAGATAATTAAGGTAGCTAAGGTTCAAAAATGGTTTATCTAGATGGATATCGAATACGGATTGAGGATATGAAGCGAATTCTACTTTAAAAATCTTCAATCTCTCTTCATCAATGTTGTAACAACAGCTCCCAATTGATGGACCGATCGCTACTCTTAGATCTTTGATCATAGAATTAAGATTTAAGAATTGGCGAATCATTTTTTGGGTAAGCCTAAGTTGAGTTCCCTTCCACCCTTGATGAGAAATACCAATAATTTTCTTCTTTTTATCTGCATATATTATCGGGACACAATCGGCTGTTTGTACTGTAATAACAACGTGTTTATCATTAGTATACATACCATCACCCTCTTCTTGCTTATTTAAATAATTAAAACATACAATCTTATCGGAGTGAATTTGCTTTAACTGAAAAATTCTACGATCTCGTCCGACTATTTGTTTTAATTTAGTTTTTTTTGTCCCAAAACCCGAAAAAAAATCGTTGTCATTAATCTTTGTTGAAAAATATATACCTATTTTTTTATCGTAGATCATCATGATCAATACTATTAGAGTGCAATTTATGTAGAGCCTGTTCTACAGCATTAAATTCATCCCATGGATATTCTTTTTCACCTCGGGCAAGACTTTTTTCGTGACTTTTACCTGTGGTAATAACTACATCATCTTTTTTAGCCGTTTTTATCGCTAAAGAAATAGCATCTTCTCGATTATGAACTATACAATATGTTTTGTTTGGCTGATTTGAAAAGTCATTTACATTGTCTTTAAGGAATCCTCTTAACTCAAGACCACTACCAATTTCTACACAAATTTTATCAACATCCTCTGTTCGATAATCCTCCTCAGTCAATATAACAAGATCGGCAAATCGACCACTGGCCAGCCCCATCGCTTGTCTTTTCTTAAAATCGCGTAGTCCCGCAGATCCAAAAACATGGATAATTCTACCTTTTGGCTCATATTCATGTTTTACAGCTGCTAAAACGTTAAAAATCGCATTTGGAGTATGAGCAAAATCTATAATGACTTTAAAGTCTTTATCATATACAACATCCATCCTTCCTTGTGGTAACTTGAAATTATTTATAGCACTGACAATTAGTCGCTCCTCAAGTCCTAGCTCTCGACATGCCGCAAATGCAGCCAGAATATTTTGCTTATTATACTGACCGGTGATTTGAGAAGACAGAGAAGATTTCCAAATATAGTCACCGTCTCCTGATAAACAATATTTAATAAGTTCTCGTCCCTCCATCAACTTCTTAATTGATGAGTATGAATCATCATCACGATTTATAATCTTATGATGTGATACTTGTAATAATTTAACTTTGGCAGATACGTATTCATTATAAGTTCTGTGATAATCAAGATGTTCGCGGGTGATATTGGTAACTATCCCCACCTCATATTTAATTCCCCAGACTCGATTTTGATCTAATGCATGCGACGTTGTCTCTAGAACCACATACTCTATACCTTGATCAACTGCAGCTTTTAGAAATTTTTGTGTCTCCCATGCGCGTGGTGTTGTCGTATGTAATCCTGGCGCCGAGATACTTGAAATCATCGTCGCTTTTTTACCGGCTTGAGTCAATATGTGATGAATCAGATGAGTAGTTGTCGTTTTTCCATCAGTTCCGGTGACACCAATAATTTTTAAGGATCGACTCGGGAACCCGAAACAAATATTAGCTACAACTGCTTCAAAAAGATGGAAATAATTTTTTATTTGTTGTCTCATAAATTCTTGTATTTCTAACTATATATTTTGATACGTATCTTACTCTGGTGCGATGTTATAGTATAACAAAAGCTCATTTAAAATCTCAAAAAAAACCGGCGCTGCTGTTTCTGAACCCCATGGTGAAGTTTGGGGTTCACGATATACAACTAGAATTATTAATTGGGGGTCTTCAACAGGAGTAAATCCAACAAATGAAGCAATAGTTTTTGAAGGATCATAATGTCCAGCGATTGCAACTTGAGCAGTTCCAGTTTTACCACCGATTTTATAACCTGCTGGACGTTTCCATTTTACTTCTGCATTTTCAACTGTCTTTTGTAACATGTTCTTAATTACAATTGATGTTCGCCTACTTATCACCCTATCTACAATTGCAGGTTGAGTCGTTTTTGTTATTTTACCTTTCATTTTTGATACAACATACGGTCTCATTAAATTGCCTCCATTTATCAAAGCGGCAAATGAAGTAATCATTCTTATTGGAGTAACAGCCAAACCTTGTCCAAAAGTCGCAGTCGCATAATCGACGTCATACCATTGAGATTTTGGTTTGAGAATTCCCGAGATCTCTCCTTGAAGATCAATTCCTGTCTTTTTTTCAACGCCAAATTTATCTAAATAATCTATTAACTTTTCATTCCCTAGTCTACTTCCGATAAAAACCATCCCTACATTGGATGATTTTTCTAGTATTCTCGTCATAGAAATTTCTCCCTCATATTTATTGTCCCAAGTTTGAATTTCATACCCGCCAACATTGATAGAGCCCGTTTCGTTATAAACATCTGTGGGTTTAATGGACTCACTATTCAATGCCGAAGCCATAATTATAGGTTTCCAGATTGATCCAGGTTCATAAAGCGAAGATACAGCTGGATTTTTATATATTTCTTCACTTGAAGATTGATAATTTGTAGGATCATAATCAGGTAAACATGACATCGCGATAATTTCCATAGTTTTTGGATTTGCAACTATAGCACAACCTCCCTTAGCTTTATAGCGATTAAGTCCTGCTAATAAATTTTTCTTGACGATATATTGAACATTTTTATCAAGAGTCAGTATCAAATCACGTCCATTCTCTCCTCGCAGTAAATTTTGAACACCGACTAGAATCGGATTGCCAAGTAAGTCTCTCTCTGTCTTAACAATACCAGGTAGTCCAGCCAAATCTTTTTCATAAAAACCTTCTATACCAAAATAACCAACATTGTCTCCTACATCATTCTTACCCACAAATCCCATGATATGAGCGCTTAAGGAGCTTTCTGGATAAAATACCCTTTGTCTTTCCTCAAACCCCAACCCAACAATTTTTTCACTCTCTATCTTTTTTTTTTGTTCTTGCGAAATACCGTCTCCGATAGCTATCCACGACTTATCAGTGTTTAGTTTTGCCGAAATAGTTGTTTCTCCGATTTGTGTAATTGAATCGATTTTTTTTACAATTGACTCTTTGTCAATGATTTTTTTGGGCTCAGCAAAGAGCAAGTAGGTTATTTCATTAAACGCAAGAGGTCGAGACGAATGATCAAATATGGCACCTCGAAAAGGCTGAATTTTTTGCGTTTTTAAATATATATTGCCAGTGTATTTATCTGAAAAGACAACTTGAATTATAAATAATTTAATAATGACAGCTAATAGAAGTAGAAAATAAGCAGCAAGTATTATTCTTAACCTAGTCATGATCTAGTATAAAAGCATAATGAAGCTGTTTTAGATATACTGGGTTACTAATCTTCGAAAACCCATATTTCACGGCAAGTTTGGTAAGATTTTCAAGTGAATAATTATTCGCTAATTGTTTTTCAAGTGAAATATTTTCAATACGCAGTTGTTTAGTATCTTTTTCCAACTTTAACATTTGATCACTTAAAACAGTAGTCTTTGTATAGAGGAACATATTGATAACTAATAGAATTAGCAAACAACCCGATAATATTTTATTTAGAGATATTTTCATGATGTTGCCTTTGATACAACTCTTAGCAATGCTGTTTTTTCAAATCTATTATTACTTCTCGATCTAATTGGTCTCTGTGTTTTGAGTTCTGTTTTTTTCTTAAATATATCTTTGACAAACCGATCTTCAGTCTGATTAAAAGAAATAATTAACAATCTACCACTCGGCTTTAAAACATTAAGCGCTCCATCAATACCTTTCTCGATATTTGTTAACTCATCATTTACTCTCATTCGTAGTGCTTGAAAAATTCTTCTTAGGACGCTTTCACGCTTAGATCTCAAACTTAAACCACTAATAAGGTCGGTTAAATCAACCACTTTATCAAATTTTTTCATATGACGGGCGCGAGAAATAGCCTCAGCAATTGGCCCAGAATCGATCTCCTGAGAATTCCTGCTAAATATCTCATATAATTCATGCACGGACGAACTGTTAATAATATCCGCTGCCGTAGTCGTTAATTTCTGATTGATTCGCATGTCTAAAGGCTCTTCAAGTGCTAAATATGAGAAGCCTTTACCCGCGTTTCTTATCTGGTTCATTGATATCCCCAGATCAAACAAAATTCCATCAACCGGAAAAAAGTCATTTTCTCTTGCAATTCTTTCAATGTCTTTAAAATTACCATTGACCAATTTCAAATCTCCAATTTGGAACTTTGAACTTTGAACTTTGAACTGTTCAAGATCCCATTCAATTGCCAAAACCTTTCCTCCTCTTTTAATAATTTCGCGACTATGTCCGCCTTCTCCATAAGTCGCATCAATATATTTATCCTTATTTATAATTTTCAATGCATCAATTACTTGTTCTAACAATACCGGTGTATGCATAAAATAGTTTCTAGTAACTAGTTACTAGTCACTTGCTGGTTAATTTGTTTCAAATAACCTTGCCAGCTTTTAGTCTCCCAGATTTCAAAATGGTCTCCGACTCCAATGATCGTTAAAGTGCTTCTTATCAGATTTATATAACCAAATAAGGCTTTTGGTATCACGAATCTACCTTGTACATCAATTTCAATCTCACACGCTCCAGAAAATAGAAAACGTCGTTTGCTTACATTGTCAGTCTCCAGCAATGAGATTTTTGTCAACTCTCCCGCGCGATTGTTCCAATCTTGCTTGTCATAACCGGCTAAACATATATCGTAACCTTTGGTTAATATAAAGGTGTTTCCTTTCAAATTCTCTCTTATCTTCTTTGGTAGTACAATTCTCGATCCTGCTGTTACCGATACTTCATATTCACCTAAAAATGCCATTTATCACCAGTTTACATCCATATAGACCCACTGTCAAGGAGTCAAGGGAGTTAATAGACACTAAATGTAGCGATTTTCTTTATTGTCAAAAACTGCTATGATTATTTTAGGTGAAATTATATGTTTCTTAACGATATTACTGGATCTTGCGTTAAATTCATCATATGCAGCAGCATATTCCTTTTTTTAGCCCTTGGTACTACTTTTGCACAACAAAATACACAGCTGTTTTCACCTAAAGTTCTTCTCGTAAATCTTGATCCGCAAGAAAACGGCAAATCGATGATGAGTGAATTCTGGAGCCATCTTTTTCCGGGTAAAACCCCCGATGAGGCTGCGGCTGAAGCTGCTTCCTCAAATATTGATGCTTTTAAAAGACTATCTAAAGACTCCATTAACTATCAAGTTGTAAAAAAAATAAAGATTACTACTTTTCCTAAATATTTAAATGGTTTCAATTATTCATTTGCCAAATATAGGGAATGGCAATGTGCAGGTCCTGATCCAACAGGAAATTGTGAAAAGCAAAAATGGCAAATAGATTATACGAGCTTAATAAAAGATAATAATATATGTTCCATAGCATTAGAAAATAATGTCGATGAAATATGGATCTCTAGTCCATCATATACTCTTGCCTATGAAAGTTTAATGATTGGACCCAAGTCGGGTTTTTGGGTCAATGGACCGTTTTATAAGATCGACGGTTGTAACAAAAATTACATGGTAGTAACTTCTGAATTCGGCCCACATCCCTTTACCCATGTTTATGCTCACAGGATCGAATCAACAATGATTTTTATGACCGAGAATTGGAACACTTCAGACAGACAAAAATACTGGGAAAATTTCTCTATCGTCTGCCAACTACCTATGGGAACCAATACAACACCCTGTACGATGACGTATTGTGGCTATGGACATATTCCTTCAAATGCACAAAGTCAATATGACTACAGCAATAAAAGTTATAAAAAATCAAGCTGTATCGATTGGAAAAATTTTCCTAACTTTACCGGACAAACAGAGAATCTTAATTGCGACAAATGGAATTGCACAGACACAGATCCGAATGGGTGGGAAGAATTTTGGTTTGGCAGTTTGCCTCGGAGTGACGGTGAAATAGACATGATCAGCCGTTATAGCACTACTTTTAAAATGAAAAAAAATTGGTGGTATTATTTACTTTATCCAGAAAATGCTATACAATTCAGGCAAGCACAGCTATCCGTGCCTACGCCAATACCGTCAGGCATTCCAACAATTTCCCGTCCCACGCTAACCAATATCCCACCTGTCAATACTCAAATACCAGATGTACCGACTCCAACAATTATTAACAATAACTGTCTTAGTAAAAAAAATGGTGATGCAGACTGCAATAACAGCATAAATTTAGCAGATTTTAACATTTGGCGAAGCGAATATAACTCTTCTACAAATCAACAAAATCCATTACTTAATAAAAGTGATTTCAACACAGATGGAAATATAAATTTATCTGATTTTAATCTCTGGAGAAGCAATTATTTTAAGTCATGAAGCTATCCACCCGACGGGTGGACATTCCTTGGCACCCTACGGATTCGGTATTAAATTTCAAACTCTTTTTCAAAAGACCTACTGCCGTATTCTCCATTAAACTTCAACGCAACTTTAATGCTTTTTACACCTTTATCATACACGCATGCTCCTGAAGAACATGTTCCGAGCGTAATTCCTGTTTTTTCAACCTCTGTCTTACCGTCAACTTCGACAGTCCCGATAACACCCTTTGGTAAATTACCATCAGCTAAATATGACATTTCATATTCAATATTATTTGTACTCTCCGGTACTCCTTTGATTGTCAATGACACTTCACGTTTTAATCTATCCGCTTTTAAATCAACTGTTGTAGAGGAGCCGACCGTCGGTATAATCTCACTTTCCGGAAGCAATTCTTCAGTCTGAGTTTTACTTGGTGAAACTTTCTTATTGCTTTTTATCAAAAAAAAACCAACGATTAACATTAGTACAATAACCACACTCACCAAGATTTTTTTGCTTTGCAAAATTTGATTTAATATTTTCATATTTTAATGAATTAACGTTATGACTATATAAAAATTATAATATTTTTTTCTTAATAAATTCTATAATGTCGTCCTGACGAATTCTTTCTTGTTTCATCGTATCTCTTTCTCTTATTGTGACTGTGTCATCTACAATTGTATCGTAATCGACGGTAACGCAAAATGGTGTACCAATTTCATCCTGTCTTCGATACATTTTACCAATGTTGCCGCTGTCATCAAATTCACAAACGAAATGTGATTTCAATTTACTATATAATTCTTTGGCTTTTTTTTGTAACTTCTCATCCTTTTGCAATGGGAAAATCGCAGCTTTAATAGGCGCAATTTTTGGATTTAACTTCAAATATACTCGCTGTTTGCCATTTACTTCATCCTCTTTATAAGCGTCAAATATTATTGCTCCAACCAATCGTGACAATCCAAATGTTGGTTCAATAACATGGGGAATAAAAGTTTCACCCGTTTGTGGATCACGATATGCTAAATCTTTTCCCGAGTTTTTTGCATGATTGGTTAAATCAAAATCAGTACGATATGCGATCCCAAACAATTCTTTATACCCAAAAGGATATTTGTATTCGATATCTTCTGTTTTCTTTGAATAATGAGATCTTTCTTTTTCGTCGTGCTCGCGCCAACGCACATTCTCTTTTGCAATACCTACTATAAGTGCAAAATCAATCATTTCAGTTTTCCACATTTCATATATTGACTCCCACGCGTCTGATTTTATGAAATATTCAAGCTCCATCAAGTCAAATTCTAAAGTACGGTGTATAAACTGGCCTAAAGTGACTTCATTTCTGAAGGCTTTTCCTATTTGGGCGATCCCAAAAGGTAGACGAACTCGCATCGTGTCTAATACGTTTTTAAAGTTAACAAATATTCCTTGTGCGATCTCACCACGAAGATAAACCTTTGCTTTCTTTTCTTCAACAATACCTACCCGTGTTTCAAACAGGAGATTAAAACGGCGTACTTCGGTGAAATCATAAGCCCCGCATTTTGGACATTTAATCTTATTTTCTCTGATAATTTTTTCCAGTTCGTCAATACTGAGTCCTTCAACTTTGATATCCGGTAACGATTCTTCAACCAAAAAATCAGCGCGAGTTCGAAATTGACATGTTTTGCAATCTATCAACGCGTCAGTAAAATTTGCCACATGACCCGAGGCCTCCCAAACTTTTGGGTTTAAAAAAATAGATGCTTCAAGACCCACCATATCATTTCTCTCTAATACAAATTTCTTCCACCATAAATCACGAATGTTATTTTTTAATAGCGTGCCATAATGCCCAAAATCCCAAGTATTGGCTAAACCTCCATAAATATCTGACGATGGATAGACAAAACCACGACGTTTACAAAGTGCAGTGATTTTATCTAGCGTTGTATATGAATTCATAAAAAAGATTATAGCAAACGAATTGATTATAATATAATCATCATGACTGACTTATCGATAATTGTTATCTCCTATAACACCAAAGTCCTGACGGAAAAATGTCTTGAAACTATCATTTCTTCTTTACACCATAAATCAACCATTACCGCAGAAATCATTGTCATTGACAACAACTCTAATGACGGTAGCGTTGAAATGCTAAAAGACTTTCATAGCTCTATGCTCATGTCTCAAAGTCCGAATATAAAACTTAAAACAATTTTCAGTAAATCAAATCTCGGATACGCAAAAGGAAATAATGAAGCTGTAAAACGTGCCGAGGGCAAAATAATTCTATTCCTCAATTCAGACATTGAAGTTTTAGCTGATGCGATTCCTAAACTATATCAGTTCTTTGTAAACCAGAAACGTTTCCAATTTATCGGTGGAAAACTTTTTAATCAAGACATGACATCACAAGCATCCTGCGGACCGGATTACAGTTTGCCAATTGTTTTTACCGCTCTTTTTTTAAGAGGTGATTATTATGGTCTAACACGCTATTCACCAAATCAACTAAGGCAAGTTGATTGGGTTTCGGGCGCCTGCTTTATTTGTAAAAAAACAGACTTTGAAAATATTTCCGGATTTGACAATAACATCTTTATGTATATGGACGAAATTGACCTTTTTTTTCGAGCTAGAAAACATCAATTAATAGTTGGGTTTTATCCTGATGCACAATTTATTCATATAGGATCAGGCTCAAGCCACGGCCGTACCCAACCTATCTTGCAAGTGTTTAAAGGACTTATATATTTTTATAAAAAACATCATAGAACGTCGGCGATCAACTTTCTAAAGTTTATGTTAAAATTAAAAGCACTTGTTGCTTGTCGAATTGGCCGACTTTTAGGTAACCAGTATCTCATTAGTACATATGCAAAAGCTTATAAAATTGTTGACAATAATTGATAATAATTTATTGTTAACGGTATTATCTTTCTTTGTTTTTCTAATTTCGCTGTACCCTAAATTACCACTTATCCACGTTGAATACACCTATATCTACATCCGCGCGGACGATTTTCTTGTGGTTTTTTTGTCGGTAATTTTTTTGCTTCAACTTGTTCGTAGAAAAGTTCATTTAAATCGAAAACTGATTATTCCAATTGGAATTTTTTGGTTGGCCGTGTTTTCAAGTTTTGTGTACCATGTTTACATTGTCAAGACAATGCCTTATGTACAAGTTGCTTTTCTTCATACTTTAAGGCGCATAGAGTATATGACAATTTTTTTTATCACAGCGTCTTTTATCAGATCAAAAAAAGATTTTTTCCTGATTTTATTTACAATTTTTTGTTCATTGACGTTAGTCGGAATTTATGGATTGGGGCAAAAATTTATTGGTTTCCCTGCGGTTCAAACAATGAATCCAGCTTTTGCTCGAGGATTAATATTGCTCCTTACTCCTGAGGCAAGAATATCCGGGACTTTTGCCGGCCACTATGATTTATCATCATATTTAGTCTTTCTTTTACCTCTGGTTTGGGGTATGTATTTAAGCCGTAGATACTTTCAAACTTTACAAAAAAGCCAGAATTTCATTTATATTGTCGGGTTTGTCTCGATTTTGATCTTGACATACAATCTTCGTATTACCAACTGGTGGATTCTTGTACTTGTCATGACAATGCCACTTTTGATCTTGTATTTATCAGATCAGAACCTGAAAGAAAAAATGCTGACTTTTCTCATATGTCTTTGTTCAATCACTGTACTCATCTTCACTGCCTCTAGAATCTCTTTTATCTCCTACATGCTGACAACACCGATCTTTCTTCTCTTTATGAAAAAGTATCGATTGTTTGTTATTGTTTTAATTTTCACATTATCGTTATCATTTTTTAGCAAAGATCTAACCAATCGTTTCTCAAAGACATTTCAAGTAAAACAAATATTAGTTGATGACACGACTGGAAGCGTTTATGTGCCACAGCGAATCTCTACTAAAGAATTACCAGCGGGCTCAGCATATATTGATTTAAATAAACAAAAACCAATCACAAAAGAAACAGAGGCCTATAAACAACAAGTAATAAGAGATGCTACTGCATCCGGAAAAACACTGACGCAGGAAGAAAGAGATAAACTTCTTGCCTCACTTGAAGCAAACCTTAGAGCGATATCTAGCGTCGTGGCTGATATTTCTTTTGCGACGAGACTTCAAATTGAATGGCCAAGAGCTCTAAGGGCATTTAGAAAAAACATGATTTTTGGCACCGGTCCTTTTTCAATAACTGAAGCAACCGATAATGATTATCTTAGATCACTTGGTGAATTTGGTTTATTTGGTTTCCTGAGTTTTGCCTATGTATTATTTACCATTTTCTGGCTAATTGTCAGAAATATAAAAAATACAGCACAAGACCATCGACCCATTTTCATTGGTTTTATTTTTGGATTTTTTGGTCTCATGATCAATGCTTCATATATAGATGTTTTTGAAGCATCTAAAGTCGCATATACATTTTGGTTGGTCAGTGGATCAATGATTGGATTTATTAGCTTATCAAAAAAATGAAAGAAAACTCTATAAAACCGCATTTTGGGTTAAAAAAGATTGATATTTTGCTCATATTCTTTCTCATACTAATTGGTCTCGTTTTTAGACTATATAAAATAGGAAATCCCGTTGCTGATTGGCATTCATGGCGTCAGGCCGATACCGCAGCAGTTGCGCGAAATTTTGTGAGAGGTGGCTTTGATTTATTGCATCCAAAATATGATGATTTAGGTAGAAATCAGACAGGATTAGATAATCCTCAAGGATATAGATTTGTAGAATTTCCTTTTTATAATAGTCTGTTTGCCACACTGTATAAAATATATTCTGGTGTATCTTTAGAAATTTATGGGAGATTAACATCAATTATCTTTTCACTTTTGATAATTGCGGTCATTTATATCTTGCTACTGTATGAAGATCATCAACTTTCAGCTTTTTTTGGTGCACTGGTTTTTGCTATCATGCCCTTTTTTATTTATTATTCAAGAGTTATTTTGCCTGAAATGACAGCTTTATCACTGATGTTTGTCTCTATACTACTATTGTATTTTTGGCCGGGTAACTTTCACAAAAAAAAAGGTTGGCTATTTTTCTCATTGTCCTTGATATTTGGCGCTTTAGCACTACTCGTTAAACCAACGACCATTTTTTTTCTTATTCCCTTAATTTATATTTTCATTCAAAAAAATGGAATCTATACTCTAAAAAAAGTCAGTCTATACATATTTTTGATACTTGTTTTGCTGCCGACTGGACTCTGGAGACTATGGATACAAAATTTCCCACAGGGCGTTCCTGCTTCGAATTGGTTAATATCCGTAGTCAATACATACGAAGGACCAAAAAATATTTTTTTTAGACCGGCTTTTTTTCGCTGGATATTTTATGAAAGAATTCCAAATTTAATATTGGGTAGCTATTTGATATTTCCATTATTATTGGGTTTTCTTAAAAAACCAAAAAAAAGTTGGCTGATACATTCTATTGCATTATCTTCTTTGGTATACCTTTTTACTTTTCAAGGAGGCAATGTCCAACATGATTATTATCAGACCTTGATTTTACCCTCTCTTGCCATGCTAATTGGAATCGGTTTTGGCAATATTTTTCATGAGAAAAGACTTTTCAGTAATCAGATATTTAATATATCAACCGTTATTGTAATATTGGGATTTTCATTTGCTTTTTCTTACTATAAAGTTAAAGATTATTATTCCACAGATCCAAATTTAATTAAAATTGCTAAAATTGTAAATACGGTAACAGCATCTAACGTCAAAATTGTTACCGATCGAGATGGCGATACTACACTTCTCTACCTTGCAGATCGAAAAGGTGTAGCTGCAGTCTATGAAGACTTATCCATATTTAAAAATAATGGATTTAAATATTTTGTCACTCTACATAAAGAAATAGCAGACGAGGTAAAAAAGCAATATAAAACCATCTTTGAAAACGACCAAGTGTTTATCTTTAAACTATAAAAATAGGTATGAAGATTTTGATGCTTACCCCATACTTACCTTTCCCTCCGTCATCAGGTGGTCAAGTCAGATCTTATAATTTGCTCAAAAATTTGGGGAAAAAACACAAAATTGTCTTAGTTGCTCTGATCAAAAATGACAGTGAAAAAAAATATGTTGACGATCTCAAAGATTATTGTGAAAAAATTTATGTCTGCAAAAGATCGGAGAGTCCATGGACAATGCAAAATATTTTTCGTAGCATTTTTGGTCTTTATCCATTCTTAGTAGTCAGAAACTATTCGACAGAAGCAAAAGAGAGAGTTTACCAACTACTTCAAGAGAATAACTTCGATCTAATACATGCCGAAACTTTTTATATCATGCCTCATATCCCGGAGACAAATATCCCTATTCTCTTAGTTGAGCAAACTATCGAATATATGGTCTACCAGCATTTTGTCAAAAACTTTAAATTATTTTTTGTGAAACCATTATTTTACTTTGACATCCTTAAGCTTAAATTCTGGGAAAAATCATATTGGCAAAAGGCAGATTTGGTTGGCGCTATGTCGGAGATAGATCGACAACAAATGGTTAAAATTATTCCTGATCTTAAGGTGGAGATTATCCCCAATGCTGCCGGGGAGGATTTAAGTCTAATTTATCAAACGCAAAAATCTGAAAAACCGATATTTCTTTATCAAGGGAATTTTTTTTGGTTACAAAATATTGAAGCAGCCAGACTTCTCATTGATCAAATATTTCCTGAGATTATAAAAAAAATCCCATCGGCAATTTGTTATATCGCCGGACAAAAGGCGAAAGAGAAGCTGGGGAAAATTAAGACTAAGGGAATTAAAATCATAGAAATTGAACCATCGGACGTTGATACGGTCAAAAAAGTATACCGGCAGGCATCGATTTTTTTGGCACCGATTAAGGGTCCTGGCGGAACCAGGCTTAAAATATTGGGAGCTATGGCAGCAGGATTACCAGTAATCTCATCACCGACGGGAGTTAGTGGACTTGATATTAAAGATAGGGAAAATGTATTGATCGCAAAAAACAATCAGGAATTTGTGAAATTAGCAGTGGAAATTTTTGAAAGTAGAACTTTATATGAAAAGATCAGGCAAAATGCCAAAAAACTTGTCGAAGAAAAATATAATTGGAACACTGTCTCTTCAAAGCTTGAGCAGATATATTTAAAGTTAACTAAAACTAAGTAAATTATTTTTACTTTAGTCTTACTGCAGGTGCCACTTGTCGAACTGCAACAGTTGGTGGTTTTGCACTGGCGCTTTGTGCAATCTCTTGTCTTAACCCAGTAAGAATGTCTTGCGCTCTTTGACTTGTTGCTTGTGATTGTTCAGGCCTACCCATCGCTTTATCAACTTCTTGACGCGCTCTTAATTTTGCCTCATCCAATTCAACACTCTCTCTAGCTCGAGTTCCTTGTACTGTCCCAGGTGTGGCTACACGCTCACGCATGCCTTCCATAGCTTGTCGTCCCATATCTTTTAATGCTGCAGCATTTTTTAATATTTGCTCACGCGATATAACTGGCTTTGGTGGTTCAAAGGATCGATTACCGCTACCACCTTCTCCTACTTCAGACATAAGATTTTAAAATAAACTTATAATATATTATTACACTACTTTAAAGTACTAATTTTGTCAATTATGAATTTGATCAGTCTTAGAATATAATGGAATCATGATAATCGGAGTTGATGGCAATGAAGCAAATGTTGAAAAACGAGTCGGGGTTTCAGTCTACACATATGAACTTTTGAAATATTTTCAAAAAAAAGCCTCAAACGACACTCAATTCATCATCTACCTAAGAGTAAATCCCGAATCGTCCATGCCTGTAGAAACTCAATTTTTTAAATATCGCGTGGTTAAAGGCCCTCTATGGAGTCAGATTTTTTTGCCTATTGATCTTTATCTCAACCGAAAAATTAATGTCTTCTTCTCCCCTGCCCATTATACCCCCCGATTTTGCCCTATCCCACTTGTCGTCTCCATCCACGACCTGGCGTATGAATATTATCCTGATGAATTTCTCAAAAAAGACCTCTATAAGCTTAAAAATTGGACTAAACATGCTGTAAGTCAAGCCAAAAGGATTATTGCTGTTTCAAATAACACTAAGAAGGATATTGTCAAGTTTTATAAGATACCGAAAGAGAAAATAGATGTTGTTTATAATGGATATACAAATCGCATCACACTTGACACGTTACATGCAAGTCGATCAAATCTAAATACCAAATACCAAATACTAAATACTAAATACTTACTTTATGTTGGAACGATACAACCGCGAAAAAATTTACTAACTCTTATTGAAGCATTCCATTTGCTACTTCACGATAAACCAGACTTTAAGCTTGTCATCGCAGGGAAAAAGGGATGGATGTATGATGAAATTTATCAAAAAGTCGAAAAACTTAAACTAACTGATAAAATAATGTTCACAGGATATATAAATGAATCAGAATTATCTTTTCTATATCAAAATGCAGCTATATATGTCTTACCATCTCTCTATGAAGGATTTGGGATACCGATCCTTGAAGCTATGAGTCATGGATGTCCGGTCATTTGTTCCAATGTCTCAAGCTTGCCTGAAATCGGTGCCAACGCTTGTCTTTACGTTAATCCAAATGATAAAATAGAATTAAAGCTGAAGATAGTTAAACTAATAGAGGATAGAGAATTGAGGGCAGATTTGATTGAAAAAGGCAAACAAAGAATAAAGAAATTCAGTTGGGAGAAATGTGGAATAGAAACTCTCGCGATACTACAACGTGTCGCTATTTGAATTTATGTTTAAAGACAAAACAGGTCGTCAATTAACTTATAACGAATTAGTACAAAAACTTATCTCTCGATTGTATAATATCCTTCTTGAATTAGA
>MFZK01000018.1 GCA_001789395.1 Candidatus Roizmanbacteria bacterium RIFCSPHIGHO2_02_FULL_37_13b
AAAATGCTGCTTGGCTAACCGTATTTGAAATATTAAAAATACTTGAGTCGAATATCATTTTCATTTTTTCTTTTAGATTTTCTTGATTGATGATATATCTGTTTCTTCTGATTAACATTTTTGGAATCGATTCAAAAGGGATATCCAGCTTTTCACAAATCAGTTGCGGAAGTAAAAAATCATAGCAAATGTTTTTTTCAATTGTTTTATTTGTTGTATTTTCCCGAATCAAAAGCGGGACTTCAAAGATACTGCTATCTGTTAAGGCAAAGTTTCCATGGTGAAAAGAGTCGGGACCGGAAAAAAGCTCACCATGATCAGAAGTCAAAATTACCAAAGTTCGCGGAGAAATCGATTTTATCCAACTAAGCCTTTTTGCAATTGTTTTGACGCGTTTTATGTATGCTTTTTTCCCTTCAGTGATTAACATACGGACGTCGTATTTGTTTCCTTTTTCAAGATTGTCTTTTGCCTTGAATAATTGCTCCCGGAGCTTTTTTTTCTCATTAAACCAATTGTGGACGTAGTATGTATGCAAAAATAAGAACTCGTTTTTTTTAGGCAAAATTTTTTCACCGTTCCACTCGCTTTTAGTATTTTCTGCTTCTTGCCAGCTCTCCCAATCATACCCCCAGCCAAAATATTTTGACATAAAACCACCACCCGTGATTGCCCGAGATTTGAACCCGCCACGTTTGAGCAGTGTTGCTATCGTCGGTAAATATTGTATGAAGTTTTCAAATTGTTTTACATCCTTTTGATTCATGACATAATATAGTCGTGGTAACATAACTCCGCTAAGCATAGCCACATGTGAGGGCAGAGTCCAGGTGTTGGTCGATTGATATTTAATGTATTTTATTGTGAAGTAGTCTTCAAATAAGTATTGATATTTTCTGGAGAGTGAATCTATTGAGATTAATAATGCCCTGTCGTATTTCATAATATTACCAATATCCTAACTGTCGTAATCTATTCATCGTTTTTTCTTTAGTAGCTTCTCGGCCGGCCCGCTCTGGCGCCTTTTTATCTTTGACCGGTTTAGTAAAAGGAGCTTCGCCTAAGGATTTATAACCTTGATCATATAATGAGACATAAGGAACATGAAATTCATTAATGTAATTCCAAATATCAGAAAACGTAAAATCTAGTATTGGATGTATTCTCATGTGGTTTAATCTTTTGGAAAAATAGGTTTCTTTACTTCGCGCCTCATGTTCGTCTTTTCGAATACCGCTGATTATTGCCTTAAATTTATATTTCTTTAGCGTATATTTAATCGCATTTATTTTAGCGATACGCATAATTTCCATCGCTGGTTCTTTTTCACCATTTTTTAGTGCGTTTTCATATGCTTTAAGGTCATTGGGAAGATGTTTGACCCAAATTAGCTTCAATTTCCAGTCTTTTTTGATTTCTTTTATAAATTTGTAGACCTCAGGGAATTCAACTGTTGAATCATTAAACATAATTTGAAATGGGATCAGACCGTTAAATAATGTTTTAACAAGATGCAGGATTACGGTCGAATCTTTTCCGCCTGTCCAAGCAATTGCGATGTCTTTTGAATCAAACATTGAAGTAGTTTTCTTTATTATTTGATGGGATTTTTTTACTTTTTTGTCTAATAGTGTCATTAAAAAAT
The DNA here is from genome assembly GCA_001789395.1 of Candidatus Roizmanbacteria bacterium RIFCSPHIGHO2_02_FULL_37_13b. Taxonomy (GTDB): domain Bacteria; phylum Patescibacteriota; class Microgenomatia; order UBA1406; family HO2-37-13b; genus HO2-37-13b. Next base: position 1,646 of record MFZK01000018.1, read on the forward strand.
TATACCATGTAGATTTATCTGTTCACTTTGAGATATTATTATCCACCTCTAAGGTGGTTACGCACGACTTTTGCTGCAAAAGTTATGCCTGTCCACCTCTAAGGTGGTTAGCCTCGGACTTTGCATTATTTATAATTTTCAAGATCTTTTCTGCTGATGATATCCAAGAAAAGCGCTGACGATAATTTTTACCGTCGATTTTTTTCATATTGATAAGTTCTCTTAATCTTGTAAGCTCTTGATTTTCCTCGGCAGCCGGATAGTCCTTGGCTAATATTTCCTGAATCGAAGAATTTTTATATGTTAAAACCGGTTTATTACACATTAAAGCCTCCAATGGCGGCAGGCCAAAACCCTCATATTTAGAGAGATATATAAAGACAGTGCAGCCGTTATAAAAATAGGGAAGATCATCATCGGATACATTGTTGATGAATTTGATTTTATTTTCCAATTTCAATTCTGCGACCAGATTATATACATCTTCATTTTTCCAGCCGGCTTTGCTGACAATTAGGAATTTAAAGTCTGAAAAGTTATTAACCCCCGAGGTTCTATCATCATTGATCATGTCTAACCTCGGGGGTTCTGTATGAACCTCGGGGGTTGAGTTGATTAACTGATGAAACACTTTTATAGCTGTTTTAAGGTTTTTACGTGGCTCAATCGCCCCAACATAAAGTAACACACCCCTGGAGTGGGTTAGAGTGTCAAGACGGTATTTTTTGAATATTTCGTTAATTCTATTTTGATCCGATATCGGCCGGAAGCGTTCATCGACTCCGGGATAAATCACAAAGATTTTATTTTTTCTCAACACTTCCGGGAAATATTTGATAAGATCTTTTTTTGTATTTTCTGAATCAGTGATGATTATGTCGCCATGTTTGATCGTCTTTGCTATTTTACGTTCATGAGCCTTGATTACCATCTCGGTATGATACTGGGGGAATATCTTCCAGGTTAAGTCATGGACCGTCGTAACTCCTCGTGTTTTGGCCATCAGCGGGGGTCGTAATAAGTCGGATGAATAAAAGACGTCAACTTTGCCGATAAGAAGTTCAACGGGTAGTAAATCATAGCGACCCCATAAAAAACGAAGTAGGGTAGAGGGAAATGGGTATTCATAAACTCTAGCCCCTAAATTCCTAAATTCATCAAGGTACTTGAAGTCCTTCGGCCGGCGAAGTGAACTATAAAATAGACGGTAGTGATTTTTCTTATCAATTTTGAGCAGGTTTATTACCAAGTTATAAGTATAGTTCGCCACTCCTGATCCTTGATAAACCAGCATAGAGATGTCAATTCCTATTGTCATATATGTATAATTGTCATTGCGAGCGACTGAAAGGAGCGCGGCACTCATCAATGACATTTTTAATCAATATTTTATTAAACTTTTAACATATCCTGATAGATTCCGGCCGCGTTCGACAAAAATTGCCAGTAAATTTCGCGGATTTCTTGGGAAAAAATCAGGAAACTTGATTATAAGCCTAATCCAATTTATCAAATCCTGTTTTTCTTTAAAGCTTTTTAAGGTATGCGATGTCGTCATATGATAATGAGTGAGTCTTGTATCAGGGCAAACGCCAAATTTGATCCCAACCTGCTTTAATCTTAAGAAAAAATCTACATCTTCAAGATATGCAAAAAAAGAATTGTCAAAGCCGCTGGTATCGTGAAAAAGCTCGGTATTTATAAGTAGACACGCGGCAGTAAGACCATCAATCGTTTTCACGTTTTCACGTTTACACGTTTTTACTAACTCAATTCTTCCATACGGTAATACTTTATACCCGTAGTTCTCGATCGCACCGTCAGCCCTTACAAAGATCGGTGTTGCCGCCATCAGTCCGTTATCGATGACAAATTTGTAGAGTTTCTCAATTGTCTCCGGATCATTAAATTTGATGTCATCGTTTAATATCAGCATCCATTCGGTCCCGACTTGTTTGGAGGCTAAATTGACTGCTTTTGCAAAGCCAAGATTTTTTTCCTGAGGGAGATAAAGGAAAGAAGAATAAGGGTGAAGGACAGAAACGGTGTCATTCTGGTAAGTCCTGCCAAGGTGGGACGCATCCAGAATCTTTGTTTTTTTTTCGTCAGTTGGCTTATTATCAACCACGATCGTCTTAATTTTTCTCTTTTTTAAATATTCAAGGACGTAAAGCAAGCCTTTGGTGTTATTGTAGGTCGGAATTATCGCGGTGATTTGAGTCATTTGTCTCTATTTTAACACGTATTTAAGTTTGAACGTTTGCACGTTTTAACGTTTGAACGTATAATATATAAAATATGCCCGAAGATAATTCTGTCATAGACTTTCAATCAGTCAACAAATATTTTTATCTCCAACACCAAAAGACGTTAAAAGAATTAGTTGATGCTGCATTTCGTCGAAGAAAGACGCTGGAGCGGGTACATGCATTAAAGAATGTATCATTTTTAGTAAAAAAAGGCGAAACAGTAGGTGTTATAGGTAATAACGGTGCCGGTAAGTCAACGCTTCTTACCATGATTGCCGGAGTTTCATCACCGACATCGGGGAAAGTCGATGTTAAAGGTCGGATTTCACCCTTAATCGAATTGGGAGCAGGATTTCATCCAGAGTTGACCGGACGTGAAAATATCTATTTAAATGGTGTAATATTGGGTATAAAGGAAGGTGAAATAAAGAATAATATTGGTAATATCATCGATTTTTCCGAACTACAGCTGCGGTTTATCGATATGCCGGTTAAACACTATTCATCGGGTATGTATATGAGGTTAGCTTTTTCAGTCGCTGTATTCACTAATCCTGATATTTTACTTGTTGATGAGATATTGGCGGTTGGCGATGTCGCTTTTCAACATAAATGTCTAAATCGGATGGCAGAGTTTAAAAAGCAAGGAGTTACCATCATTTTTGTCTCACATAGTTTAGCCACGGTGGAAAACTTCTGTAGTCGAGTAATTTACCTAAAGCAAGGAGTAGTTGCATATGATGGTGAAGTCCAGGGAGGTATTTCGCTTTATAAATCCGATGTCCATGAGATATGACGATAATTAAATATTGGTCACTGTTAAAACATCTGACAAGTCGTGAGATAAAAGCGCGATATAAACAATCTTTCTTAGGTTTTTTTTGGATTGTTTTGAATCCATTTTGTCAAATGTTAATCATGAGTTTTGTATTCTCTCATCTGTTGCGTATTTCAGAAATTGGCGTACCATACCCGATTTTTATCTATGCGGGGCTTCTACCTTGGATATTCTTTCAAAATTCACTCTCCAGCGCCATGTCGAATTTAGTTGAGAATGCATCTTTAATTAAAAAAGTCTATTTTCCCAGGGAGATTCTAATTTTATCAACTCTTTTGGCTAAAATGTTTGATTTTTTTCTATCTTCAACCGTATTTATACTTTTGATGATTTTTTTTCAGGTTAAAATAACTCAATATTGGCCTTTATTTATAATTATCTTTGCTATTCAGTTTTTGTTTACTTATGGATTGGGGCTTCTTCTTGCCTTAGGCAATCTATTTTATCGGGATGTTCAATATCTTTTCAATCTGGTTTTGACAGTGTGGTTTTACTTGACTCCGGTTTTATATGCGACTGAATTTTTCCCTGAGAGGTACCGCTGGATATTCAAATTTAATCCGATGTCCGTGTTTATTAATGCTTACCGGGAAGTGATTTTGTCGCAAGGTCAGATCAATTGGGGAAGTTTAGGAATAGGGCTTCTTTTGGCAGTCGTTGTCTATTTAATTTCATATACCATTTTCAAAAAAATGGAAGGTACATTTGCTGATGTTGTTTAATTTAAGATACAAAAAAAAGAAACAAGGAACAATAACCAAGATACAGACAATGACCAATAACCAAATTTCAAGAAACAAACTTGTTTGGAAATTGTAATTTGGAATTTGTTTGTTCCTTGTATCTTGTTTCTTGTGATTTATTGTTTATTGAGAGATATAATAAACTTATGTCCAAACTAACATACTTTTCCGGCATCCAACCAACAGGCAATTTACATCTTGGTAATTATTTGGGCGCGATCAAACAATGGGTCCAAATGCAGTCAGATCCCGACTGTGACTTGTTATTTTGCATCGTTGATCTGCATGCCATTACAGTTCCACAAGATCCTGAAATCTTGCGGAGGAAAAACCGTCAGGTTGCAGCACTTTATATAGCCTGTGGACTTGATCCCAAACGGGTAAAAATATTTATCCAGTCGGAAAATCCGGATCACGCATATCTTGCGTGGATATTCAGTTGTATGGTTCCTATGGGTTGGATGGAGCGGATGACCCAGTATAAAGACAAGAGCAAAAAACAGGGAGAACGAACCTCAGTCGGTTTATTTAATTATCCAATATTGATGGCTTGTGATTTTATGCTTTATGATGCGGATTTGGTCCCGGTGGGTGATGATCAGAAACAACATCTGGAATTGGCCGCTGATATAGGCGAAAAATTTAATAATATATATGGAGAAACCTTTAAGATTGCCAAAATCTATAACCAAAAAGAAACATCACGGATTATGAGTCTGCAAAACCCGAGCTCAAAAATGAGCAAATCTGACATTGATCCGAGTGGCACAATAAATCTATTGGATTCAACAGATGCAATCGAGAAGAATGTCAGACGTGCAGTTACAGATTCAGGAAAAGATATTATCTATTCACCCCAAAAACCGGCAATCGCAAATTTGCTTGCCATTTATTCTGGATTCTCAGGTATTTCCATTTCAGAACTGGAAAAAAAGTACAAAGGCGTAAATTATGGAGATTTCAAAAACGATCTCGCAAAGTTGCTAGTCAAAGAATTATCAGACATTCAGGATAAGTATCAGAAGATTATTAATAAACCCGAATATCTTGATCGAATTCTAGACGAAGGCCGCGATTTTGCCATAAGCATTTCATCCAAAAAAATCGCTCTTGTCAAAGAAAAGATTGGTTTATCCAGAAGCCATTCCTAATTTCCCTTCATCGTGCTGCGTTGGTGCCATTTTATCTTGAAGAAAGTGATAAACTTGGTTGTCTTACAACCAAGGGGTGTTTAGCTTTCATCAGAATCGTCAGAGTAGCACTTAAGCACTGAATTCGTCAAAATTCTCCATATCGGACGATACATACAATTTAACCCCGATCGATCGCGCAAAGGCAATATTAAGCGAGTTTATGTATCTGTTTTCGGTCGTATGAGCATTTGCCAAATGTTTACCTGCCTTATCTGTCAAGGCTGTTCCTTCACGTTCCGCGCGAGCCTGTTCCCTTTGAAGTCGGCGTTTTAGTATTCGAGCAGCCGTCTTAGCATCCAATCGTCCGCTATTGACACGATTTGTCATTAGTGCATACCTTTCCGCACTTCGTCGTATTGCATCTTCGTGTACTTGTTGTATAGAAGCTGCGGCCTGTGCTACTTGTTCATAACTCTGATAAGTTGCATCTTTATCGCTGATGTCATTTAATTCAAATGACCTAACATATTGTGTAACTACATCAGGTGATAGTATCGGAGTTTCACCCGTTGCCAGCGCAAGAATTTGCATATCCGGACATAAGACGATAATTCCCGGAGCAAAACGATGACCGATTTCTGGATCACCAAATAAGACCGGTTGGTAATCTATTGTACTTGGAAGAGAATCGAATGGATGGGTGTGCATAACGAATAAACGGTGTCTTACCGGGCCATCATCACTATTAATAACTAATTCATATGTACCTTTAAACGCTTCTCCAAACCTAACTTCAGTCAAACCAAGTTCACCTGCTGTTTCATCATAAAATACCGTTGCCGATCGTTCTCCAGGAATTTGAACATCAGCAACTTGTCTTAAATCGTCAGCTTCGGTTGTTTTTCCATGTCTAGCCATAAAATCAGCAGCGTCATGATAGTGTGATTGAATCGCATGGCTAAATAATTTAGCCGGTTCAGAAGTTTGATACAGACGCTCCATAAAATCTGTGCACCATGGTAATGCCAGTTCTCGAGCAAATCGCATTTTTATTGGGTCTTCAAGATCATTATGATAAAAGAGGTATTGTGGGAGACTATCAGAGTCAACTAAGTATTGTTTGGATGGTGGTAATAATTTAACTTCCGGATTCATATTAACTAGACTTATAGTATATCATAATGGAGAACAGATGATGATAATGAAGGCTATTGCCAAAATAATCCAATTGGTCAGAAATGTCATTTTTTCCAGTTTCTAATTTTTTCTGCAACTTTTTTTAATCAGATGTTGTGAGATTGATTCAAGAGAAAATAGCTGCCCGGAAAGTTTAAGCATCAGAAAAGATACTTTTCCAAAAAACTGGAAAAGTACTTGCAACATAGATAGAGTTTTCGATCATGGTTTTAATATCTTTTTATATCTTAACTCATAATATTCCTTAATGACTAGTATTCCTTCAAAATGTCTGAAATACTTTTCTTTTTCTAGGAGATAGTCCTTATAGAGAATATCATCTGAGTATCTTTCCTTTTCAAGTTCAAAGAATTTCATTGTATCTTTATAGCCAGCAATTTCGAACCATCTTGTGTTTTTTTCTGGACTATCTATCAAAGCAAAAATTGTGAACAAACTATCAAGAATTGAGCGTGCGAGAATATGTCCTTGTACAGGAAATCTCGGTTCATCCTTGACTAACTTGCAAATCGCCCGATATGTCTGAAAATTGGCAGCAAGCTTTAATTTAAGCAAGTGATTAGTATGCTCATGTTCGATATCATCATTCGCCAGATTCTTAGCGGTTATTTTATACAATTCTTTAATAGGTTGATCTACTAATTGAAAATTTATGTCTTCTAGTTCTGTAACCCCTGCTGGTTTTTTGATCAAGTTTCTTTTCATTTTATTGAGGATTATAGCAGTTATTAAAGCTCTACGATCTCGATTTGTTTTCACGCCATATTAGGTGTGCAATGAGAAACGGAATCCAACCTAATATAAGATACACCCAGAATACATTTTCATAGTCATAGTAATTCGCCGATGAGATAAGCCCTGTCAAGACAAGAACAAACAAATAGATTGTCCAAATGATCTTTTGAGTTTTATTCATATTTATCCAGAGAAAATATATGTAATATCAAATCCGGTTGATTACTTACAGTCAGTGTCATTCCCGTAAAGCTAATGTCATTCCCGCGAAGGCGGGAATCTATTAGATAGATTCCGCATCAAGTGCGGAATGACAATTGTTTAAGAGGATCTGATATAAACCAACAACAATGACTCTAAATAGAAAAACCATCGTATTTCTTATGTGTTTTTTACCGACAGCTTGACCTTCTTTATAATAGGGAGAAACTTTTTCCCATTTCTTTGCTTTTTTTGGATGAGCGCTCTCATTTTGTGACTTTTTTTAGAAATCTTAATTCCTCATCGTGATTGCCAGCCATAACAATCATCAATGTTTTTTTGGGATTCTCATAAATATCATATATGATTCTATCTCCTCCTGTGATTGGGTAACAATAATAAGGTCCTTTCTTTTCAACTCTATTTAATACCTCTCCACCAGATTGCAAGGGATATGGATTGTTCTCTAAGATTTCTCTTAACTTTTTTTTTACATCAACAGAAAGATTTTTTAAAAGTTTTTTATATTTCTTTTTGACTTTTGACCCGCTAAATCTAATTTCATACATTATATTTCAAGTTACTCCCAATCACTTGTTTGCATTTTAGGGAATTTATTCGGATTTTTGTCAAATTCTACTTTCATCTTTTTTGCAAAGGCGATAATCTTTGGGTTGTTATATTTTTTTTCCACATCAGTATCAATAGAATTACTGTTCTCAAATCTTTTTCTTGCAGGCTCATCGATGTTATCAAATTGTCTGTAATCCCAAACAAATGGCGTGGACATAATTATTATTTATCAACTTTTAATTTATCAAGTTGTTCGTTAAGTACCGACGCTAAAGAACGAGCTACATCAATAGGTAAAACAATTTCTACATCAATTGGCATTTTAAGTTCTTTCTTTTCCATTATTTTTTTAGTTTCTTCATCACTTTCGGGCGGTTTTACATCAGCAAATTGTACAGTAATATCTTGTGAACTTGATACTACTCTTACATAATTAGAAAAAATACGAGGTTTATCCTCACTTCTATATGGTATTATTTTCAATTCTTGGTTTCCTATTTTTACTGCCATAAACTTACTATACACAGATCTATAACAGTTGTCAATAAGTAATTCCAAGTAATTAGCTTTCTAAATCAATCTAAACCTAACATGTCCTATCGTAAAGGCTCAATTAACTGCGGTATGTTACGGTATCCGTGCTAAAAGTGAGTTAAGAAATTACCAAAAAATACCAAGTGGTCAGAAATGGCAATTCTTCCTCTTGTATAGGTATAGAAAATTGTTATAATTATCATGTTTTATAATTTTTCGTTTAATGCGTTTCAAACTGCAATAAATAAACTCTTGTGAAGTATACCTGTAAATATAGTACCCGCCTATTCTTACCATTCGCCTTAGTAGATTTCTACTGCGGCTCATGGAGCGAATTATTGGCGGGTTCAAGAATTTCTAATCCTCACTTATCAGTTCGGAAAGAAATTCTAGAAGGGGGGTGTTAATTATATGAGTCAGAAATTATACGTTGGTAATTTATTGTATGAATCGACAGAAGAAGAATTAAAGGAATATTTTGGTCAAGCCGGAGCGGTGTTAGGAGTAAATATTATTCGCTTCCGAGATGGTAAATCAAAAGGTTTTGCATTTGTCGAAATGGAAAATGAAGAAGGCGCCAAAAAAGCAATTGATGAAATGAATGGTAAAGAATATAAGGGTCGAACGCTGGTAGTTGCACAAGCACGACCACAACAACCAAGAGAAGAAGATAATCAAGCTTGAGTCATAGCTTGATCAGATGGTTGTCCAATTACCATGCCAAAGATGTATTGATCGATGCCAAAATATGAGCTGAGTCGTTTTCCCTCGTCTTTGAGACCGATTTTGCTATAAAAATCTTTGGCATTCTCTTGGGCAGCGACCTCAAGTTTATGGCAGCCTTGCTTTTCTGCCATAGTTTTCCAAAATGTGATAATTTTTGTAGCAATTCCTTTATTTCGAAAATTGCCGTCAACTCCCAGCCACCGGCACATGCTGACGCCACCATAAGGGTTATCAATCACTGCAAAACCAACAATATTGTTTTCGATTTGGGCAATTACAATGGTCTTTTGGTTAGTCTTTAGCCAATATTCAAAGGCATAAAGAGAATACATCTTTGTTATTAAAAAATTAACGACCGTTTTTGAATAGCCTGGGAAATCTTCAGTCAAAACTTCAATGAATAGCTGCCAAAACTGTGACATCTGATCAAGCGTTAAAACTGATATTTTTACTTCCATATTAGGATTATATAACGTATTTTATCATGATCGTGGTAAAATTCCTTATATGAAAAGCTATCCATTTGTCTGTGTTGCTGGCACCTTCGACCATTTTCATATCGGTCATGAAGCCATTATCGACAAAGCTTTTAATATAGGAGCAAAAGTCGCTATCGGTATAGCGACAGAAAAGCTATATAATAATAAAGTTTTAAGCCGATTTATCCAATCTTTCAATTTTAGAAAAAGCCAAGTCAAAACCTATCTTAAAAAAAGGAAATATTACGATCGTGTAGTTTTCTTTAGGCTTGACGATATCTATGGACCGGCAGGTAAGGACAAGTCATTGCAAGCTTTAGTTATAAGCAGAGAGACTCAAAAAAACGCTGAAAAAGTAAATATTATCCGTAAAAAAAATGGACTGCCTATATTGGATTTAATAACTATTCCATTGCTTCTGGATAATGGAGGGGAGGTTATTACGTCTGAAAGAATCCGTTTGGGATTGATAAATAGAAACGGTGAGGATTTCATTACTCCTTTCAAAAGTAAGACGTTACTTCTTCCGGAAGAGCTTAAATCAACCTTAAGAAAACCTTTGGGATTAGTGTTTAGACTAAATGGACGAGATAAACAATCAATCAATACTGAGATAAAAAAATATTTGAACGATAAAAAACCCGCTATGATAATCACAATTGGTGATATCATCACGTCCGAACTTTTTTCACTTAAGATTCCTCTCTCGCTCTCAGTCATTGATTTTAAAAACAGACGTCGTCATATCAATCTAAACAGTAGATTGATTCAGAGCAACGGCATCAAAATCGACAATCCACCGGGTACAATTTCAAACAATCTTATTCCGGCTTTCACAAAAGCGATAAATATCTATGTTAAAGCGGGCCGCAGACAGCAAATAATCATCAATGGAGAAGAGGATCTGACTGCTCTGATAGCCGTTTTATGCAGTCCTTTGCAGTCGATCGTACTTTATGGCCATTATGATCTCGGGGTGATTGCCGTTAATGTCGATGAAAGAGTAAAGGAAAAAGTGCGTCTGTTGATCAGTAGGTTCAATATCGCATGATTATATTCGGATTGTTATATCAATCTAATTTTCTTTCCTCCTTTTTAGGCTTTATAAGTCAATAATATGTACCAAGTCATATTTAGCACTTAAATTAGTCAACTGATTATTATTCGTAGGAGCAATTTTCAAGATTGATATAATTTCCTTGTATAAAGCCCAAATGGTTTGTCGTAAAAGTATTATAGGATAAATATTGTATAATACTTATCCATGGGAAATAATGAAGGTATCAAAGCAAGAAGTAGACATATAATACAGATGGGTCGAAATTTTGTCGCAAATAGACGACAAGCAAACGAATCTGATCCGGACGTTGAAACGGCATCAAGATTAATAGTACAGATGTTTGATCAAGTTGACGCTTTTGCAGAAGAGCGAAATATTTCTCATATTAAGCCAGCTGGAAGCTATTTCAGGTCTCATTTTAAATTAAACGGGGATGATACGGAATTAGTTGTTTTATTAGTACATACACCAGGGGATCATACTCCCGGAAGAGTGGTTTTTAGATCAGATGATGAAAAAACCAATTTTCGATTTACGGTCGATTCTGCCGGTCATGCGCGACGAAATGAGGGGAGTCAAAGACTTCCTATTACCGAGGATGACCTAGAAATACTGAAGCGAGCTAAAGAAACAAACACAAATTATATTGCCGCAGAAAGAATCGCAGGTGAAATATTTCAACACTATCATGAAGATCATTTCGCTCGATTATGGTGTTATAAACCCCTTGTTGATGATCCACAGGAGGTGATATATCGATTACCGATAGAAACATTTGATTCCTCTTCAGGTCCTGACGGGACTTGTATGATAAGGTTAGAAAGGGACTCATCAGATAAGATGAATCAATTCACCCTTTGGTATGATTCATTTAGTGGTTCTCATGATGATGAACCGGGAAGCCATCATCAGAGAGCAATTACCTTAAGGTCTTTAGATGATGCCTACGATGGGTCTCTGCAACGGTTTGACAATCGCGTTTATGATTATTTAGTCAGAGATGGAGATCTTATTTATATAAATCCAAATCATATCCAAGATACAATTACCTCAACTGATATCGAAGTTTTGCATCAAGTTAATGATTTTATAGGTGGACTCACTACCACTGGTGAATAAATAGCTGTGATATAATTTTATAATATGGGGAAATTGAAATATTTATCAAAAGAAATCGAACCAAAATGGCAAAAAGACTGGGAAAAAAAACAGATTTATAGAGCAATAGATCAATCGAGCAGTCGAACAAAAAAATACGTGCTCTCTATGTTCCCTTATCCATCAGGCGCAGGTCTTCACGTCGGTCACGTCCGTATATATACTGGAACTGATATATTAGCCCGTTATTTACGGATGAAAGGCCATTCTGTATTAAATCCCATGGGTTGGGATGCATTTGGACTTCCGGCAGAAAATGCAGCAATAAAAGAGAAAAAAAATCCGATCGATATGGTTCCGGGCAATGTCGAGACATTTAAACGGCAGATGATTTCTTTAGGATTGTCATTTGACTGGAGTCGTGAATTTGCTACGACAGATCCCGATTATTATCAATGGACTCAATGGCTTTTTTTGCAATTATATAAAATGAAGAATAAAAAAGGCGAACGTTTAGTTTATAGAAAGAAATTACCGATTCGTTGGTGTCCTTTTTGTAAGACAGGCCTGGCCAATGAAGAAGTTCTATCTGATGGCACTCATGAAAGGTGCGGTAACAAAACCGAGGAAAAATTATTGCCCCAATGGGTTTTTAGAATCACTGATTATGCTGATCGGCTACTGCAGGATTTGAATGATATAGATTGGCCGGAAGGGATTTTGCATATGCAGAGGAATTGGATTGGTAAAAAAGTAGGAATAAACATTAAATATCAGGTTGTTGTGGGTGTCAATGAGACAGGTCCAGCAACGAATATTCACATTGAATGTTTTACAACCCGCCCGGATACGAATTTTGGCGCAACATTTATTGTGTTAGCTCCTGAACACATATTTGCCCAAAAAGTAAAAGATCAAAAAGTTATTGATTATATTAAGCAGTCAAAATTGAAGACGGATGAAGAGAGAATTACAGAAGGTAGGAAAAAAACAGGTGTCTTTACCGGCTTTTATGCAATCAACGATTTGACCGGCAGAAAGATGCCGGTTTGGGTATCGGATTTTGTCTTAGGTAACGTAGGTACTGGAGCTGTTGTAGCTGTGCCGGGTCATGATAAGCGTGATTTTGAATTTGCACAGACGTACAATTTACCAATAATTAGAGTTGTTGTCGGCAAAGATGGTGATAGATCAGATGTCACCCGGATCGAGCAGGTTCAGGAATCCGAAGGTGTGATGATTAATTCTGGTTTCTTGGATGGTTTGGATATTCATGAGGCCACCAAGAAAATCATGGACTATCTTGAAGAAAAAGGCTGGGGTAAGCGGACAATCACTTATCATCTCCGTGATTGGATTTTCTCGCGTCAGCGTTATTGGGGCGAGCCATTTCCATTAATTTATTGCGATAAATGTGGAGATGAAAATGGGGTAGTGGTTGTACCTGAATCTGAATTGCCGGTAAAGTTGCCATATGTGAAAAGTTATGAGCCGACGGATACCGGTGAATCGCCATTATCAAAGATCAAAGAATGGGTTAGCGTGGTTTGCCCAAAG
>MFZK01000019.1 GCA_001789395.1 Candidatus Roizmanbacteria bacterium RIFCSPHIGHO2_02_FULL_37_13b
ATTCAGCAGAGCAGGGACCAGCGATTATCATTGGTTTATCACGAGATATTTTTTTAAGGTTTTTCATAGTTTTTCAGACAACAAAAAAACCTCCCTTTCGGGAGGTCGCGCGCTCTTGGTTTTATTTATTTACAGCGTCAGCAATCCTCCCTTAAGGAAGGTAAAATAAAACCAATAATTATTTGCTTGACACATTATATTCATATGTTACTTATATTATAAATAATTATCTACTATAAAGTCAACCGGAAGATAAAATATCACACTTTTAAATTGTCAAGAAAATCACTAATCTTTCTCTCCAAATTGTCTCTTCTTGATGAATGAATAATATCTATTATTGCGCTTCCAACCACTGCTATATCCACAATTGGGGCAAGCATTTTTATATGTTCTTTTTTAGAAATACCAAATCCCACAGCAATAGGGATAGAAAAATATTTCCTGAGTCTTTGAAGATAAGATGTAAGATTGGGATCTAATTGATCACTTGCACCTGTTATTCCTTGTCGAGCCGTGCAATATATGAAACCATTGGCAACAGCTGAATTTTTCTTAAGACGATCATCGGTTGATACCGGAGAAATAACTTGTATATTATGTAATTTATATTTTCGACAAGATGCCAAAAAATGTTCTTCGTTTTCCTCATCTATAGACATGTCTGGAACAATTAGTCCGGAAGCACCCGTAGATTGAGAATCCCGGCAAAATTTTTCGACCCCATATTTAAAAACAGTATTATAATAAGCCATAAATAGAAGCGGTATTGAAACGTGAGAGGACAAATATTCCATTGCTTTAAATGCATCTTTAACTTTAGTGCCATTTTCCAATGATCGTTCAGATGCCCGCATAATCGTCGGTCCATCCGCCAGTGGATCAGAGAAGGGGATCTGCAACTCTACAAAATCCACTCCTTTTTCAGCCATCGTTTTTACTATGTTTATGGTTATTTCTAATGTTGGATAGCCAATAACCACATGCGTCATAAGTCCAATTTTATTTACGTTCTTTATTTGTTTAAGTTTTATTTCGAGTTTAGTCATAAGCCTTCTTTAACTATGTTTTCCATAAATTCATAAAATTTTTTATCTCTAAATGCTTTAGTAAGGATAAAAATATCTTTATCACCTCTGCCGGAAAGATTAACAACAATAACTTTGTTTTTAGCGAGTTTTGGTGCGGTTTTAATTGAATATGAAACAGCATGTGCTGATTCAAGCGCTGGAATGATTCCTTCAAGCTGGGCAAGTATTTGTACAGCCTTTAATGCTTCCTCATCGGTTACACTGACAAATTCTACACGTTTTGTATCATGCAAGTGGCTTAATTCCGGTCCGATACCGGGGTAATCAAGTCCCGCTGAGATGCTATGTGTTTTTTGTAATTGTCCATCATTATTTTGTAAAAAGTAGGATTTATATCCCTCGATGATCCCAACACTTCCGTTTGGAAAGCGCGTTGCATGTTCACCGATTTTTTTTCCTCTTCCACCTGCTTCTACTCCGACAAGATGAACTGATGATTCTTTAATAAATTCTGTAAAAGCACCCATTGCATTACTACCTCCACCAACACAGGCGATAACAACATCAGGTAATTTATTTTCGGCTTTACTGATTTGTTTCCTTATTTCTTTACCGACGACAGTTTGAAAATCACGATTCATCGTCGGAAACGGATGTGGACCAACTACAGAGCCAAGTACATAGTGGGTATCTTTTACATTTTCAATCCAATCTTTAATTGCCGCGTTAACAGCATCTTTCAAAGTTCGGCTACCAAATACTACCGGGATAACCTTTGCACCGAGCTGTTCCATGAGAAACACATTCGGTCTTTGTCTTTTTATATCAACTTCACCCATGTAAACCGTGCAAGAGAAGCCGAGTTTGGCCGCTACGGAAGCTGTTGCAACGCCATGCTGACCAGCGCCAGTTTCTGCGATAAGTCGAGTCTTACCCATTCGTTTTGCAATTAAACCTTGACCAATACAATGAGTGATTTTATGTGCACCTGTATGGTTAAGCCCTTCGTTTTTAAGATATATTTTTGCACCTGCTAATTTTTCTGTTAAATTTTTTGCAAAAACAAGAGGCGTAGGTCTACCGGCAAAATTTTGGAGTAAATCAATAAAATCCGAATTGAATTGTTTATCTTTCTTAGCCGAAATATAGACTTTCTCTAATTCCTCCAGTGCCGGAATTAACATCTCTGGTACATATCTACCACCATATTTTCCAAAATGTCCTTTCATAGTTTTACTGCTTTTGCGTTAGAGATAAAATTAATAATTTTTTGTTCACTGGGTAGGCTATTTGTTTCGATCCCTGAAGCGACATCAACTCCAATAGGTCTAACAGTTCTGACAACCATGCCAACATTTTCTGGAGTTAAACCGCCAGCAATAAAAAGTGGTTGTGATTGCGATAGTAGTCTTGCTTTTTTAGGGTCAACCAGTTTTCCTCTACCTTGATATTTTCTATCAAGAAGAAAAAAAGAAACATGTTTTGATAATTTGTGGAACTCATTTGAGTCCACCCCGACCATTTTGATAACTTTTGATTTAACATTTTTAATGTACTTGATATTTTCTTTCCCGTGAAGTTGAACGAGATCTAATGAAAGATAGCCAATTAATTCATTAACGTAACTGAGATCTTGATTTTGAAAGACTCCAACGACTTGAATACTAACAGAAATATTTGAAAGAATTGTTTTAGCACTTTTTGGATTAATATATCGTTTTGATTTTGGTATAAAGTTAAACCCCAAAAAATCTGCTCCAGCGGAAACGGCTATTTTTGCATCGTGAGCTGTTCTAATTCCACAAATTTTTACCTTAACATTCATACATTTTTGAGAGACGAAATATAACTTTTAATATTATTTGTTTTCATCAATCCCGTTCCAACAAGTACCGCTTTTGCACCCGCCTGTATGTATTTTTTAACATCAGATGTTGTGTTAATTCCCGAAAAGCCAAGCTTGATATATTTATCAGGAATTTTTTTTATAAGTGCACAGGCCTTGTCGATATCTATGCTAAATGTTTGTAAGTTCCGGGCGTTAACTGCGATGAAAGAAGTTGTCGACATAATTGCTTTTTCAAGATCATCTTTGTCATAGATTTCAACGATTGGTTCAAGACCGATGCTTTGAGCCAGTTCAACGAAAAAAATTAGTTTTTGTTTTGTCACTATTCGTGCAATAAGAAGTATTGTATCGGCACCATTCACTTTTGATTCATATATTTGATACGGATCAATGATGAAGTCTTTTTGTAAAATAGGGAGTTTTGTATTTTTTTTTACTTTTTTAAGGAGCTTAATATCCCCATTAAAAAAATTCTTATTGGTAATAACTGAAATTACATCGACTCCAGCTTTTTCATACGATCGGGCACGTTTGACTATGTTTTGAGCTTTTCCTAAAATCCCCGCCGAGGGCGATTTAAGTTTTATTTCACCAATCAGAGCAACATCCTGTTTATTAATTGTCTTTCTAAATCTATTTTGAGATGTTAGGGTATTTTTTATCTGTTTTAATTCCTTAATTTTATATTCCACGATTTCGTTAAGTATTGTTTGCATATTTTTGCGTCTCACGAATTAAATTTTGTAAAACTAATTGAGCTTTCCCACTATCAATAGATTCTTCAGCACATTTTATTCCAATTACAATAGTTTTGACGGCTCCTGCAATATATAAAGCACAGGCGCTATTTAAGACTACAATATCTCGCCTCGGGCCTTTTTTACCATTTAAAATTACTCGTATATGAGCGGCGTTTTCATCTACAGTTCCTCCCCTAATTTCTTTCAATGAATATTTTATGAAGCCATAATCTGCAGGATTGATGTTAAATTTTTTTACAGAATTATTTTTTACCTCAAAGATCAATGTTTTTGATGAGATACTTATTTCATCCAAGCCGTCTTGGCTTGTAACAATAAGAAGATGTTTGTAATTAAGATATCTTCCGACATCTGCTAACTTTTCCGCAATCTTTACACTTGGTACGCCGATAAGTTGTTTTTTTACAGATGCTGGATTTGTAAATGGTCCGAGAAAGTTAAAAATTGTTTTTGTCTTTAATTCTTTTCGAACGCTAACCAGATTTTTCATAGCCGGATGAAATAGGGGAGCGAATAAAAAAACCATCCCTACTTTATTAAAAACACTTTCTGCATGTTTAGGAGATAATTGTAAATTTATACCTAAATGTTCTAGTACATCGGCGCTTCCACATTTGCTACTCGCGGCTCGGTTACCATGTTTTACAACTTTAACTCCTGCTCCTGCGATGACAAACGCAACAGCTGTTGAGATGTTGAAAGTTCCACTTCCATCTCCGCCTGTACCGCATACGTCTATAGCACCAGTTGCTTTTACATTAATCATGTTTTTTCTCATCGTTTTAATAAATCCAACGATTTCTTTAGAAGATTCTCCTTTCATCCGAAGAGCTACAAGAATGGCTCCAATTTGGGCAGGTGAAAGTGCACCTTTTATGACATCATTGAGAAACAATTGAGTTTCTTCAGCTAATAAGTCTTGCTTTTTTATTATTTTATTTAATATGTATGTTGTGTCCATAATTACTTTTTTTTCATTAAAAAATTTGTTAATATCAATTTTCCTCCATCTGTAGCGAAAGACTCCGGGTGAAACTGTACTCCCTCTATTGGGTATATAAGATGTCTTAAACCCATGATTTCTTTTGTATCATTGGATACAGCAGTGATCTTTAAACAATTGGGTAATGTTTTTTTTTCTGCAATGAGCGAATGGTATCGCATAACTTCTAGATTCTGAGGCAGGCCGGTAAAAATTCCTTTTTCATCATGTTGGATAATGCTAGTTTTTCCATGCATCGGTTGTTTTGCCCGAACTACTTTTCCCCCAAAATAATGAGCCATACCTTGCATACCCAAACATACTCCCAAAACCGGAGTTTCTTTACCAACGTTAGTTAGAACTTTTGCACATACACCAAAATATGCTAAGTCACTAGGATTTCCAGGACCAGGAGAAATAATAATTTTGTCATATCGTCTTTTTTTTATTTCTTTGATAGTAATTTCATCATTTCTGACTACATTTAGTATGAATTTTTTTCCTTCATCGGTAAGAATTTCGCCGACGTACTGATAAAGATTGAACGTAAAAGAATCGTAGTTGTCTATTATTAATATTTTCATGTTTTTTTATACCTGACTGTCGACAGGCAGGCCTCTCTCATCGCAGCAAACTTGCTTTGAATTTCATCATATTCCTTCTCAGGTACCGAATCATAGACAATACCTCCGCTTGTTTGGGCGTATGCATATTCATCTGAAATAAAAAGAGATCTGAGTGCAAGTGCGAAAGTGCAATCACCATTAAACCCAAAATGACCAACGCCTCCTCCATATGGACCCCGCGGCATAGTCTCATTTGAGTTAATAATCTTAATTGTTTCTACTTTCGGAGTCCCACAGACTGTCCCCATGGGAAAATTGCAAGAAAGACCGGAAAACATGTCCTCTCCCGGACGGATTAATCCAACGATTTCACTTGAGATATGTTGAACATGGCTAAATTTCTTTATCGTCATTAAATCTCTAATTTTAACTGTGCCAAATTTGGCCACTCTCCCAATATCATTTCTATGTAAATCTACAATCATATTATGTTCTGCTCTCTCTTTTGGATCATTAAGGAGAGTTCGTGCAAGCATCTGATCCTCTAATTCATTTTTACCTCTTAAAATTGTGCCGGCTAATGGTCGTATAGTCATTTCTCCGTTTCGAAGTGAAAAAAGAAGCTCTGGACTAGCGCCGATAATTTTTTTATTGCCGAATTTAAGATAATACATAAATGGTGACGGGTTAAGAGTCCTTAGTTTTTGATATATTTTCAATGAATCCCCACTGATTCTATATTCTGTTTTAAAACCTACTTCGCATTGAAAAGTATTACCTGCTCTTATATGCACTTTTACTCTTTCAACCATTTTTGCATGTTCTTTTTTGGTTAAGTCATCTTTAATAAAATTCACCTTTAATGATCTCTCTTTATATTTAATCTTCATGGCTTTTTTTAAAATATCGCTTCTGTCAGTATCGTAATAGAAGTAGAAAAGTTCGTTTGTTAGTTTATCGATTATCAATCCATCGGTAAATACTCCAAACATAAATTGATCAAAACGGTCATGGATTTTAATATTCAGACTAGGTTCAAAATAGTTTACTGCTTCATAGCTAAGATAACCTACAAGTCCTCCAGCGTAGTTTCTAGTCAGAGTTGTTGGAGGCATAATTTCCCGTAATGTTAAATAGGGATTTTTTACTTGATAGATTTCACCATCAATTATTAAGTTATTTTTTCGGGCTGAAATAATATGTATCGGATCAAATCCAATAATTGAATGTCGAGAGAATTTTCCTTCTTCTCCAAGAGACTCAAATATAAAACATGTATTAAACAACCGCTCTATTTTTTGAAATAGTTTAAAAAAATCTAGGTTGTTTGCCAGTTTAATCATGACCGGTTTTTGCCTAATTGTAATTTTAGGTAACTTTTTCATAAGATTTTTCAATAAAAAAAACCTCCCGATTTGGGAGGTGGATTTAATTAAATTTTAATTATTAATAATAATTCGCCTCCCAAAATGGAGAGGCTCGCCACAAAAAATTATTTGATTTTTTTTTAAACATATTTAAATCTTCCCTTTTTTAATTCAGTTGATCCTCTCGTGACTGTCGCTATTCCAACGCCTAACTTTTTCGCAATTTGATGATGGGGCAACCCTTTTTTTAACATTTTTACAATTTGAACTCGCATCGGGACTTCCACAAGTTCCGAGTCGGTTAATAAACCATATAAAAAATTTTCCATAACTTTTCTGTCACTTATCTTTATAAACTCACTTATTAATTCATTCAAGTATTTCTTTTCAGTATTCATAATTATAATAATACTAGTGTACTAGTATACACCATAAAATCAAATTGTCAAATATATATAAAAGCGTTTCACTCCTTGCTTTATAAATCTCTTTTTGCTTCAATTAAATTAAGACCAAATATGAAAATAAAGGGTTTTATTTTTTGCATAATTCTCTTTTTTACTATATTTACCACTAATTTTGTCTTTGCTGAAGACAATAATTCACCAGGCGGAATAATTCCAAAACTTCAAAAGACACAAAACGACCCGAAACTTTTTGAAGGACATGTTTATCCTAATTGGGGTCCACCTTGTCAAAGATATACATACTCAGTAATTTACCGTGATAAAGACGGCCAAAAGCCTGAGTATATGAAAATTTACTTCAACGGGGATATGATAGACATGCAGCCCGTCTTTGATAAATCCACGGCGGGTAAAAAAGATTATCAGAAAGGCGTTCGTTATGAATACAATAATGTTCCTAATAAAGTCGACTCTAATTTTTATTACTTTGAAGCATCAAACGGTCTAGGATATGCACGTGCCTCCATTATTGATTCTCCTGATAATGGTCCGGTTCTTTTTACAACCCCTTTTGATAAAAACGAGATTTCTGTAATCGATAAAAGCACAGGGCAAAAAATTTTAAACTTTCCAACGGGAAAAGAATGGGTTGGAGGAGTAGCTCTATCTGATGACGGTAAATATTTGGCAGTTAAAACCTCACAACACGTTTATTTATTTGATACGTCTAAACCCATTAAACCTTTATGGCAATTTAATTGCGAGCAGTGTCGGATTGGTGATGATGTTAAAGGTGGAGTAGCTATTTCTGGTGATGGTTCCAAAATAATTGCAGCATTTGGAGAACGCGTCGCTTTGTTTGCTAAAACCAGTAATCAACCACTATGGATGTATGAGAAAGCAGGTAATGCTTATAATGTAGCCATTTCTAAAGACGGAGAATATGTAGCCTCAGCTACAGCAGGAGATGAAGCTAATACTAATTCTAATCTGATAATCTTATGGCAGTCAAAAAGCGAAACGCCTTTATGGCAATATCATGCCTCGGGTAATTTTCATGATGTTTCACTTTCTGAGGACGGTAAATTTATTGTTGGTTCAACGGGTTGTCCGGACAGAAGATTTTATCTTTTCTCACGCGATTCTAATAAACCACTTATTCAAAGTGATCCTCTGACCCGCGATTCACCGGTGCATCGAGCCAAGATTTCTTCAGATGGTACATTAATGGCAGTTGGTAGCGAATCAGATGCGGGAGCAGTATTTTTGTTTGATAAAAAATCAAAGAGCCCTGTCTGGAAATTTTCCACTCCAAACGGTAGTTCCGTCCGGGCTTTAAATTTTACACCTAATGGCAAATATATCGGAGCGGCAACTTTTGGTGGAGATACTTATATTTTTGATAAAGACACAAATACTCCTGTGGCAAACTGGAAATTAAATGTTTCTTTAGGTGCAATAGATATTGCAGATGATGGAAGCTTTATTGCTGTTGGTGGAACAGACAACAAACTATATATTTTAGATAAAATTTCCAAATCCAAAACAGACATTCCTTTTAATGAGTATATCGAAGAGATTGATATTTCGGCAAATGGAAAATATATAGCAGCAGGAACTGGTGGATCAGTGTACTTCTTTGAAACATACATTTCTCAAGATAGAGGAAAAGTTTTTGATTGTTCGAACGTGATTGAACCTCCTTCTGAAAGTCAAATGATGGCAGAGGTTGGAATAAATAAAAGGGGTGAGCAGGCAAACGTCAGTATTTGTGGAGATGGAAGATGTGAAGGACCTGAAACGATAGAAAATTGCACCCGAGATTGTGACCCAAATATTAAAAGTTCTAATAATTTTAAAACCTTACAAATAAATAGGAAAATGCCAGGAATGTTGTTCATATTTGGATTTTTAATATCTCTTCTTGCATTTTCTTTCTATTTAGCAATCTTAAAATTCCCTCTTTTAAAAGGAATAAAGGAAACGGGAACAAAGCTTAACAACGCCAAATTTTTATCGTTGTTATATCTGAATACAAAAAAAGTAATTATTATTCTGTCAATAACGACGGGAATCTTTTTAGTTCTCATTATTGTCTCAATAGTTATTAATAAATCAGCTACTATCGTTACAGAACCAAAAGAAAATATAAAAACAGAAACTGAAAATTCTCTTCAGAATAATGGTAATCAACCCACTCCGAATCAAGATAAGCAATATTTGCCTTCTGGTAAACAAGGAAGCAGTGTTTGTGGTAATAATATGTGCGAACCTGATTTTGGGGAAACAAAAGAAAAT
Source organism: Candidatus Roizmanbacteria bacterium RIFCSPHIGHO2_02_FULL_37_13b (assembly GCA_001789395.1). Taxonomy (GTDB): domain Bacteria; phylum Patescibacteriota; class Microgenomatia; order UBA1406; family HO2-37-13b; genus HO2-37-13b. The sequence goes on from MFZK01000019.1 coordinate 9,262, forward strand.
TGTTCTGAAGATTGTTCAGCTAGTGATTAGAAAGATTTAATAACGAATACTTTTTTTCTTCAAATACACGAAAACCGATCCTAAAACAAAGACAATAGACATGACTAAAAGACTTCCGTATAAAAAGCGATCAAGAGCATATAAAAGCGTTTTGTCATAAAAGTAATATCTTATAACTACTTTTAGTCCGTGAATAAATATACTGTATAAAACTCCCAAAAAAAACATATTGCCATAGGAAAAATTGGGAATCTTACTTAATTTATATGCGGAGACCAAAACCATAGCTTCCCATACCCATTGACTTACTCTTAAAGCCATTAAGTTATCGTCGATCTTGAGCCCAAAAAAGTATTGCCATAGAACGGTAAGAACAGAAATTAGAATTAAATACCAAATCGGTTTGAGATATTCGCTTAGGGTTTTCCCGAAAATCTTGACTTTAACGACAGGCAAAAGACAAAGACCTAGAATTACAATTAGAAGAATAAGACTAAATACCAAATCCCCGCGTTTATCTAATGCCTTGTAGATGGGTAAAATATCTAATTTATCGCCGGTTTGGGTGTAGTTTTTTGTTTGTGACCCAGGACAATCCACTTTTTGATTGCCGACAAAACACTCTCGATTTTTTGTTTCTATTTTTCCTGAATAGTATGCTATTGTTTTCATCGATAAAATCTTCCTAAACGGGGAAGTACTTGAGTTTTAACTAAAATAATTCCCAGAATAGTGAGAATAATTATGGCGACAATATCGATAATTAGTTTTTTATTTTTCATTTTTCTATCTAATTTAATATAAACAGAATTGAAATAGTTTTTCAAGATAAATTATATGACCTTGAGACATTGAGCTTAAAGTTAAATTAAACTTTTTTATTTCCTTTCACCTCACTTTTATCAACTCTGTTTGAACAATATTCTCAGGGTTTAAGGAGCTAGGATTTTGTGCTACAATAGGGTCATTAAAAAAGTATGATATGAAAACAGATTTGTGCATGTTTCTTGATGGTAGAGATAAAAACGGTACTATTATAATAAAGCCGCTTGGACAGGCGAAAAACAAGGTCGATAAACCAATGTTACCCGGTTGGAAAGATGTTACTACCGAGATTGTCATTGATAAAAATTATGCTAAAGGTTTGGACGGAATTGAGGATTACTCTCATATAATAATTGTCTATTGGATGGATAAGGAAAAAGAATGTCACCTTAAACACCATCCGCAAGGAAAAGAAGATATTCCATTTGTCGGAATTTTTGCCTGTCGTTGTCCTCAAAGACCAAATCGTATTGCTATATCGACAGTAGAGTTAGTCAAAAGAAAAGACAATGTGTTAATAGTGAAAGGCTTGGATATTGTTGATGGTACACCTATATTAGATATAAAACCTTACACTCCTCAATATGATAATGTGGGTAAAGCAAAAGTTCCTAATTGGGTAAGTAAGCTTGTTTTCTAAAAAACGTTAACCCCAGTAACCCGTGGGGTTATTTATATTTAACTTTGAACCTCCGGTTTTTTTTAGAAATTCTTAATAAAGCAAAAGAATAATATAGAATATTATTTGAAAAAATAGTTGATAATTGAGTATTTTGAGATTAAAAAATAAAATCAAAGATCTTTTGCAGTAAACCACCTGTTTTTTTTGGCTTTTCTTGTATTGGTTTGGGTGGCAAAACAGCAATCTTTTCCTCCTGTTTTTGTATTTTTACTTGTTGTTTATTATCTCTTACTATTTCAGCTTTTTGAGTTTTATAGGCTATAGAAGAACCATTGGTGAAACCAGCCACGATCATATAATAGCCTTTAATAGTAGATAGAGCTGCTACAGTTCTGTTTTTTTTATCGAGGATGCTGGTTGGAAGTATTTTCCACGTTTTTCCATTGTCGACAGATTGAGCAATCTTAAGCGATTTTTCCGGAAGTTTACCAAGTTGACTTAAATTGTATTTAATGGCAACTATCGATGGTTTTAGCGGATTAACTATTTTAGCGTCGTTAAAAAACGAGCGGAACCATAGATCATAGACATCAGAGACTTGCCAGTATGAACCAATGTGGTAAGGGTTTTTTTTGGGGTAGACTGATTTGCCTAAATAGCTATCCCAAGCCAGTGTTCCCGACTCGACAATCATTATAATTTCATCGCCAATTTTTAATACACCACCATTGTTGGCGAGAAGAGGAGCGGTTCTAGCTTGTGATGCTCCTGAGGAAGACGATGACGAAGAAGATGAACTTGAGGCAGTGCTTTTTTTGCCGGCAGAAAAAGGAGCAAAATCCGTAAAATGATTAATAGTGATCGTAATAGTGTTATTATCTTTGTCAATTGAGGTATTATCTGCTGTCTTCCAAGTATTGGTAGTTGTGTCCCAGTAACCCGCTAAAAGATCATTTTCAGTTATTCCCAGTGAAGTGAGTGTAGCTTCTGAATAGGGCATAACAATAGTGACATTCGAATTGAAATTTGAAGTAATTTCAGAACCATTACTATCAAGAGCGGTTATGTCGTAACCAATATTTATTGGTGCTGCTAAACTTTGACTGGGAAGTTGAGCTTTAGCCGTGATAGTTACAGTGACAGTGCCAGATGAAGCTAAAGCGCCTGCCGGAATGTTAATTGTTGTGCCGTCTGATAGGGTGATAGTTTTTTGATTAGAAGCTGTGTAGGTAACCGTCGTTGAGTCAGGCATAGTGCCTGTGTTGGAAAGACTTAAATTTAGGCTATTTGTGCCAGATGATGGTGAAATAACCGTTTCAGATGACCTTATAAACGAAGTTTTAGAAATATCATACATTGCTTTTATATGCCAATTAGTACCGGTTGAGACAGATAAAGTGTAGTTACCGCCGCTATTAGCTGTAGTTCCTGAATAACCCCCCGCTTCACTCCAAGCACTGACAAAAGCTGGTTTTACTGTTCCTCCTTGAGATACAGTTCCGGTAACAGTAGCATCAGCATTTGTAAATTGTAGATTGACAGTTGAAGTACCTCCATTTATCGGCGTGACCGAGACACTGCGAGGATTTATATAAGAGAAGGATGGCGGGACAAACGTCTGTACATAATAAGTTGTGCCGGAAGGAACTTTCACAGAATATACACCATTTGAATCAGTCATTGTTCCTTGATTAAACATCGATTCACGACTAAAAGATCCTGCCGTATCATTAGATCTGGTATCAATAGATACCCATGCGCCAGCTAAACCACTTCCATCAGGATCTTTAATAGTACCGCTTATTGTGGCGTCATTTTTTTTAACTATAATATTTTTGGTTTGAGTAAGAGCGCCAGTTGCGATCGATACTTTATTATTTGATGGGGGTTGTCTTAAATAGGTGTTACTTTCGCCATCAGTCAATGATGGATCAATCCAATAGCCAATATACCAGTCACCCGGGCATACCTGCATAGAATAAGACCCATCACTTGTATTCACTGTTGCCATGGCAAAATTGGTGGTTCCGGAATTGGCAAACACTTCAGCTCTTACTCCAGTGATAGTTGAGCCGGAATCTGAATCTTTTTTTAGATAGCCACTGATTGTACCTGTAGCTTGAGTCATAGTAATTGTTGCCGACGAAGTAGCATCAGCAGTGGTTGTCACCGAGCTTGAAGAACCAGTACAATAGCCTACACCAGACGGCAAAGACACTCCAACATCAAAAGTTCCAGCAGGTACTTTTAGTGTAAAGACTCCATTTTTCACAGGTGCTCCCATTGAAGAATACATCATTGGCCCAGGACCGCCAGATGATCCACTTGTCTCAACAAATGCATAACCCATTTCCAAACTTGTTAGCGTAGTTCCGTTGGTGTCAACAAGTCGACCACTTATGGTTGCATTGGCTATCTGTAAAGTAACATTATTGCCCGAGCTGGTAGCTCCATCAGCTACGGTTACTTGAAGTGGCGCCTGGTCATTAATATATGTGGTTCCGCTGTAGTTGCCAGACATGCCGGGATCTTGTGAAACTGATATCATCCAGGTACCGGCAGAAACAAGAATTGAATAATTACCATCGGCATCAGTAGAATCATAACCCCAACCACCACCGTTCTGCTTCCAAGTGTTAACAGTTTTATTGGCAACACCCGCTCCGTTTGAATCAATTACACGTCCGCCAATAGTAGAATTTTTGGTTACCAATCTTATATTTCCTGCGGCGTATCCGTCACAATTCCCATCAGAATCTGCATCTTTTACTGTGAATTTGATTTCAGCGGGTGATCCGTAATTAGATTGCCAACTGCTAATACCTAAATTATATGATCCCTCCGGCACCTTTAGATTAAAAGCACCGCTTGAGTTAACATTTCCACTATTGCCTCCACCTTGATAAGACCATACACTAACATTTACATTTGATTGAGGGTCAGTCAATGCACTGCCGTCAGGAGCCAAAACTGTACCGGTGACAGCACAGTTTGCCAGCTGAGCAGTAAAATTCACAGTTGTAGATGTCCCCGGACTATCATTATTGGCAAACTTGACTCTGGTTGGCATTTTATTATACGTCCAGTCAACGCTCTCAGGACTACCGCCGTAATTAGCGCTTGGTGAAACCATCCAAGCACCAGAGCCGACCTTTAATGTATATTCACCGCTTGCATTAGTTGTAGTCTGAACCCACCCCATCCCCATTTCTTTATAAGCGTTAATATACGCTCCTGATATCACCGCGCTGTTTGATTTTGTCAATATACCAGTCACAGTATTATTAGGAATAGTAAATGCAATCACGGCACGGCTAGAGCTATCAAAATTTGTACCTACAGTGCCGTCACGATAATAAGTTTGGCCAGAGTCTGTAAAAGTTATTGAGGTGCTGCTAAGATCTGGGGCTATTAAACCATCCGGATTTTGCCAGGGTGCTCTGAGCTCCAAAATATAAGCAGTCCCGGTAGAAAGATTGGTAAAAGAAAAAGTTCCGTCAGAAGTAGAAGTCGTCCATAGATTACTACCAGACCAATTATTTGTTCGAAGCATGATTTCAGCACTTGAAAGAGCGGTCGATCCATCCGATTTGACAGTTTTGCCTTGAAGAGTGGCAGCTAAAGCTTGAGAGAAAAAGGGAAAAGAGAACAAATAAAGAAAAAATAAAACAAGAACAAAACTCAATTTTTTTTTAGACATATAAATAACCCAATATTAAATTAGAAAAAATACACTTCATTTATAGAGTAAAGAGATTTTTTCGTCTTGTCAAGAAGTCACTTTGTTTTGATTCTTCAGCCAGTTTCTATACTATAGTATTTACTTATAGGATATATTATGATATAATAAGACATTGTTAGTTAAATCATAATATAAAATCTATGTCAATTGGAGGATTCTCAGGACAAGTACTCGGAGCTTCTACCAGCATGGCAGCAGGAGTTATGATACTTCCCTATACAGGTATAAATACCCTCAGTGCAATTCTACCTATAGTAGCAATTGGAGTTGGATTTGCTGTACTTTGTACACTTATTGTTACAAGAATTATTCGGATTGTACGGTAAGTTTTGATTGGCATGAAAATCTCAAGTAAAACTTTAATATCAATCCTATGCATTAATATTATTTTACTTCTTTCAGTTGTAACTGTTTTAAAAGAAGAAAACAAAAATATTCGAGATCTTCAGGTTGTGCAAAATGAAGATAACGCAAGCGAGCCTGATTTACTATATATTCCTAAACTCAATATCAAAAAATCAATAAAACCGGGATTATATGACTTTCAACAAAAACAATGGAATATTAGCTCCAGTTATCCTCATTATGCCACAGTATCAGCAAAGCCAAATACTTTGGGTGGAAATACCGTTATTTATGCTCATAATTCGGAAAACTTATTTGAAAAAATAAATCAATTAGACTATAAAGATAAAGTTATTTTGACAACTAAAGATGGAAAAATATTTACATATGAGTATGATAGGGAAGAGTTTGTTCTTCCTTCAGATGTTTCAGTTATTACCCGAGAGGGAAGGCCCCGTCTTACTTTATTGACCTGCGCTGGAAAGAAAAATAGTCTTCGAAAATTAGTTCATTTTAAGCTCATGAACGCTATATAACATATGGAATTAATACCCTATTTAATTGTTTTATTTGGAACAGTCAATCTTGTACGGATAGGGTTATTTATTATAGGAGCAGATCTTTATGATTTGCAGAGTAGTAAGAAGAAAAAAAAAGAATCTATGAAGGGATCATATCCATTTTTTACAGTTGTAATACCAGTTCATAATGAACAAAATACGATTATACGTGGGGTAAAGTCTGTATTAAAGAATGATTATCCTAATAACAAATTGAGAATTGTAGTAGTTGATGATGGATCGACGGATAACTCAAAAAGCATAGTGAAAAATTTTATAAAAGAACGCAAGTTAAAAAATGTTATTTTAATTTCCAAAAAAAGTCTAGGGAAAGCAAAAGCTCTAAACACAGGTATTAAAAAATACGCAAAAGGCAAGTTAATAATGTGTTTAGATGGAGACTCTTATATCAATCCGGACGCTTTAAAAAAGGCTTCTATATACTTCAGAGATAAGAGAGTGGTAGCGCTTGCATCAAATGTCCGAATTATTCCAACGGGAACATTATTAAATCTGATTCAGCGGTTTGAATATCTTGTCTGTTATCAAATGAAAAAAGCTCATTCACTTTTCAATATTGAATACATTATCGGTGGTATTGGTTCTACTTTTCGTCGAGATTTTATTGCCAAAATCGGCTATTATGATGGAGATACAATCACAGAAGATATTGATTTGACAATGAAAATTCTTCAGTTTGGAAATAAAGAGAACGGTGTTATATATGGATCAGATGTAATTGCAAACACCGAAAGCGTTTTAAACATCAAAGATCTCATGAAACAGAGATTTCGTTGGAAATGGGGTAGATCACAAACATTTTACAAAAATCGGAATTTGTTTTTTAATACAGATCGTCGATTTACAAAAGCGTTGACATTTGTCTATCTTCCCTATGCCATTTTTAGTGATATTGTTTTTTTCTTCGAGCCATTGATGATTGGTTATATCATATATATCATCATCACATATAGCGATATCATAACGTTTTTATCTGCTTTGTCCGTCATATCAATCTATCTCACGCTGAACATCGTTATGGAAAACACTCTTTCATGGAAAGAAAAAATCATATTTTTACCTCTAGTTCCGAGCATGTATATCTTTTTCTATATTTTAAGCTGTATTGAATATTACGCTCTTGCAAAAATGCTTATTAAACTACCGACATTAAAGTCAAGCGTCGCTCAACAAATATGTAGTTGGACTCATGTGCAGCGTCAATTGGTCATCTCTAGAGTGAAATAAGATTTTAATTAGCGCTTTCTTCTATTTTGTAATTTATAATCCGTCTCGCTAAATTCGTAGTAAATAGAGAGCTTATTATCGAAAAATAAGGTATAATAATAATATGAGAATTGAGGTTGAGCATGATTAATAACCTTGCATTTAAAAAAGGTGATATTCTGATTGATTTCGGAAAAGCATATAAAGTGTCGGGAATCAAAAATCAAGTTACTTTAAGCGGTAAAAGAGAACCATATATCGTCTATAAGCCCTGTTTTGATAGCTGGTTTAATAACTCCTTAATTTGCTCAATTCCGATAAGCTCTCTTTCTGATTCAAACATTCGAAAACCTCTAAATAAACATGAGATGTCCAGTCTTTTGAGTTTAGACTATGATGAATCTATTGACGTCTTAGAGCAAGATGAAATGAAAGCAGATAAAATATTGCAGTCTAATGATCCGGTCAAAATCATAAAGCTACTAAAGAAATTATGGATATCTAAAAAAGATCTTGTATCCAAAATAAACAGAACAAACCAAAGAACTTGTAATGAAGCTATTACCATGTTATCACAAGAAATTGCAGTTGTTTACAATCTCACTGAAGAGAAAGCTGAAGAAAAATTGCTTTCAATTTTAAAATAGTATTAGATTTACAATTCCAAAATCTCAACGCTTTAAATCACCGCACTAAATTTTTTGAAATATAAACTCCGTAGTTGCCAATAATCTTTGTGGTTAATTTTTTGTCCGGTGGTATGCTGATGTGAACAAAAGAGTGGCTTTTAGTATCAGTTTCTAACTTAAATCCTTTTTGCCGAAAAAGATAAGAAAAACCGGAGGCAATATTATCATCACTAAAGGAAAGTCTATATCCTGTTTTGCCAATATTTTTTTCAAGATAAAGCACTGTCTTGTCCATAAAGAAGAGACTTTGGGGGTTTATTCTGATGTTATTTTGGTATGTCGGATAATTTATTATTGCCATGAACACTATCACCATGACTAATATAGAAGATAGTTTAAATTGAAGCGTCAGCTCTGCAACGATCATTAGAAATAAGGGTAGTGAAAACAAAAAATAATATTCTGACGGACGTTTGCCATAAGCTGAAAAAAGTATCAGCATGAAAACGATGGTCAAGACGGCACTAAAATAGATAATTTGTTTAAATCCTTTCGAATTCTTAAATAAATAAAACCCACCTAATATTGTAAGAATTAATATTAACGATGATAATAGAGTGCTTTTAACAATTGTATAAGGATGGAAAAAATTGTTTAAAACAGGAATAAAACTAAGGTAATTTTTATCACTTGAACCTGAACCAAAAAAGAAATCAATAAATAATTTAAAATTAAGAAAGTTATGACGAAAGTCAAAGAGAATCAGAGGTATAAACGTTATAATAAATGTAATTAAAAACAATCCTGAACCTCGCCAAGTACATTTTTTTCTTCGTTTAATTAAAAAAATTGCAATCAGGGTAAATCCGATCATTAATATATATTGAAAGTGCATATGAAAAAAAAATCCTTGAAGCAGTCCAAATAATATCCAGTTAAAATTGCGATCAGGATTTTCATAAATGATTTTTATCATTAGTAAAGTAATTATTGTTCCAATCGGAATCATGATTGGCCACCAAGGGCTAATGTCATTTAACTGCGTATGGTAGTTGATTAACCAGAGTGCTAAGACAATGATGGCATGTTTAGCCGACCACAAACGGGTAAATGCATATGTTATTCCGACGATGATGGTGAAATGCATCAAGATGACAAAAACTATCAGGGCGTTTGGATGAAGATTGGTTAGAAAATAGAAGGGTATCAATACATAAGTAAAATATGGAGCAAGATAAAACCCAAGATCATTATTTACTCTAGGACCTAAAAGTACAAAATCATGGTTCCTGACTATGCCCCAAATTTGCTCTGAAAACTGAATTTGATCCCAGCTGAATGGTATTCGATACTGTAAATTGGTCAAGCGTGTATAAAGAAAGAATAAAAAAATTAAAAAGAAACAGACGGATAATAGGGATTGTTTTTTAACAATGCTTAAAATATTAAAAGCCAGTTTCTTCAATTGCATTATTTTATAAATCTAATTTTACCATCCATCAGTATTTTTGTGAGAAACCACTGAAAGGGAATAATAAGAACATGGACAACCACCGTAAATATAACAGATGGGATGGCGACGGTCGGATTAAATAAAGTCAATGCCAAAACCGTCGCAAGAGCAAAGTTTCTATAAACAGGCGAAATTGCATAAGTTATTTTCGATGCTTTATTTGAGCCTAACAAATATCCGAGTATAAATAATACAACGCTTAAAATCGTCAATACAATCGCAAGTTTAAACGTTAATATAATATTAATAAGTAGTAAATCTCTTACTGAAGCGATAACTCCAATGATTAAAAAAAACAGAACGATAAGAGATAGTTCGCCGCTGCGTTGAGTTATTTGATGTTTCCATGATGTCTTTGCGACGATCTGAGCGATAGCAAACGGTATAAGAATAAGTTTTATAATGGTTACACTCATTTGAATTGGATCTATAGTTATTTGTGTTTGAGCAAGTATTAATACTAAAATTGGGATAGTCAAAGGAGCGGCAAAGTTAGAAATAGTAGTTAGTACTAAAGCTTTTGCCGGATTTCCACCAAATAGCTTGGACAAAATAATTATTGCGATGCCTGATGATACACTCGTGGCGATAATCAAACCTAAAAAAATTTCATCTGAAAAGAAATCACGCAGAAACAAAATCATCATTGGACCGGCAAGGTGAATTATAAAAAGAGCTAAAAGGGTCTTTCCGGGTTTTTTTATATCGGCAATAACATTATCAATTTTGATGTCGATAGTGCCAAGGAATGTTAGCATCATTAATAGTGGTTGTAGTATTGGTGTAATTAGTCGTCCAAATGTTGGAAGCGTAAATCCTAAAATAAGTCCAGCAAAAACAACAACCGAGATATTATTTTTTAGTCCCTGCATGAAGTCTATTATGCCAGAAGTGATGGTAATTTATATTTCCTTTGGAAAAAGTATCGATAGAAGGAGAGAAACTCCAAGTGCCGTCATTATGATTGCAAAAGACATTATGGATGAGATATGTAAACCAAATATTGTAAGTAACATTTTCAGACCAATAAAAATCAATATAAATGCCAGACCTTTTTGCAGATGATGAAACTTATGAAGAACGTTCTCAATCAGAAAAAAAAGTGCCCGAAGACCCATAATTGCAAAGATATTTGATGTATAAATGACAAATGTATTTTGAGTAATAGCGAAAGCAGCAGGAATCGAATCGATAGCAAAAACAATATCAGTTGTTTCAATAAGTAAAACAATCATAAACAGAATGGTAAAAAATAATTTGCCATTTTCCCTGATTAAGAAGTTGCCGTTGTGAGGAGCGGTTGAGAAAGGTAAATATTTATGAGCCAGTTTGAAAATTTTATGATGTTTTATATCTATATGTTCTTCCTTTTTATCCCAGAGCAGCTTTATTCCGGTATAAATTAGAATTGCGCCAAATATATAGAGTACCCAATAAAATTGATGTATGATGTATGCGCCGATTGTTATAAACAAGGCTCGAAATATTATTGCACCCAAAATACCCCAAAACAAGACTTTATGATGATATTTTTCTTCCAATTTAAAATAACTGAAAATCAGCATAAAAACAAACAAATTATCAACAGAAAGCAGCTTTTCCGTGACATAGGCACTCATAAATTGTGCTGCCATTTCGCGGCCTAAATAAAGAAGGATTAAAAAAGCAAAACCGAATGAAATTGCTACCCAAAAAATTGATTGTATAAGAGCTGACTTAGACGAGACTTTATGAGCCCGGCGATTAAATATTCCAAGATCAACAACAAGAAAGCCGATGATTATCACCGTAAAGGTTATAAATAAAATCTGTTGAATATCCATTATTTTATACTGTTTTAGTATACCAGTTGTTATCGGTATTTCGGTACTCGAACTCTTTGCAAAAATTTTAGAATCTCAAATATGAAGGGCTGTTTTTTAAATAGTGTAATTTTTTTAGTGTGTTTTCTTATAAAAGCAACGACTTCGTTAAATTCTGTTTTCTGGTCTTTTTGTGACAGTGTTATTTTTTTGGCAAACTCATACATAAGGTTTTCATCAGAGGTAAATTCATGTCTGTTATACATCAAAAATACACCGGTTGCGACAATTGAGATCCGTTTATTAGCATTTGAAAAGGGATGAAGTTTGTTTATGAAATATAAATAACAAGAAGCTTTTTCAAATAAACCGGGATAAAGATCTTTTTTATTAAAAGTTCGACGCGGTGTTGCGATTACACTCTCTAACTTATCAAAGTAGCTTTCTTGAAAATTCGGGAGAGGATCTTTGTTTTTTTTGAAAAAATCTTTGAGCTCTGAACAAATAATTTCAAAATCAGTAAGAGTGAGTAAAGTAATATTAAACATTATTCGTAGGATAAGCGGCGTAGCGTCTTGCTATATTTTTTGATCACGGCACGGGTGTATTTACGGGTCTTTTCTTCCCTATGAGGACTTAAATTCAATACCTTCTTTAATGATTCCGAGAATTTGAAATTCATAATACTAAGTAGTATACCAAGCTGAGATAGAAAAATCATCCATTTTAATTCATTCAGTTATTTTTCAGTTTCAAGGAATTATAATATCGTTATGAGAATTTTGTTAGTAGAAGATGAGCATTTGATTGCCAATTCGATAAAAAAGGGTTTAGAACAGGATCGGTATGCGGTTGATGTCGCCTATAACGGCAATGATGGTTTTGATTTGGCATCTGTGGAAGATTATGATCTGATGATTCTTGATCTGATGTTGCCTGGAATGGATGGAATGACAATCTGCAAAAAATTGCGTAAAGACAATATTCATACCCCAATATTAATTTTAACAGCCAAAGGACAGACTAGAGATAAAGTTGAAGGTCTCGAGAGCGGAGCTGATGATTATTTGACCAAACCATTCTCATTTGAGGAACTTTTAGCCTGGATTCGGGCGTTGATAAGAAGGCCGAAAAATTCATTGAATATAGTAATTAAAGTCCATGATTTAGAACTCAATACCAAATCATTTATAGTTACACGTGAAAAAAAAGAGATTGAGTTATCAAGTAAGGAATATTCTCTTTTGGAATATCTGATGAGAAATGCCGGAAAGATTCTGACAAAGGAGCAAATTATTGCTCATGTCTGGAATTATGATGCTGATATTTTACCCAATACGATTGAAGTTTATATAAAGAATTTAAGAAATAAAATTGATCTTCCATTTAAAAATAAGAAACCATTAATTAATACGATAAGAGGTTTTGGTTATAAAATCGGAAATTAAGTATGTTTAATAAGGCTCGAATGAAACTCACAATGTGGTATTTACTGATTATTATGTTGGTTAGTATTTTTTTCAGCGCTGTCATTTATAAAGTATTGACAAGTGAAATAGATCGTTTTGAGAAAGCTCAACGTTTTCGGATTGAAAGAAAGCTTGAAGACGAAGGATTTATTCTACCTTCCAATCGGTTCCCCAGATTTGAAAATAGATTTCCACTGGCTAATCCTGAACTTCTCGAGGAAACAAGAGGAAGAATTTTATTTACACTGGTAGTCATAAATTCAGTAATTTTTCTGATTTCCGGTGGGTTGGGATATGTTCTTGCCGGTAGAACTCTAAAACCAATTCAATTAATGGTTGATGAACAAAATAAGTTTATCTCCGACGCTTCACATGAATTGAGAACGCCTTTAACCGCTCTTAAAACCTCAATGGAAGTTCATCTTCGTGATAATAAAATGACGCTCGAAGATGCCAGAGAGAATCTTAATGAGAATGTTTTACAAGTAAATAGACTTCAATCTTTAACTGATAAGCTAATGGTGTTTAATCAATATAGTAATACCGATCAACAAATAATTATTAAAAAGTATTCTTTAGAAAAAATAATTATGGAAGCAATAAAACAAGTAAAACCTCTAACTATGCAAAAGGAGATTAAAATTGAGACACATCTTGTAAATTTGGATATTGATGGAGATAGAGAAAGCCTAATTAATTTATTCGTCATTCTTTTGGATAACGCGATTAAATATAATTTACGAAAACATAAAATAATTATCAATACTGTAAAAAAAGATGGATCAATAGAAGTATTAATTAAAGACAATGGTATAGGAATTGATACAAAAGATATATCTCATGTATTTGACCGCTTTTATCGAGCCGACAGCGCCAGATTAAAAACAGAAGCGAATGGTTATGGACTTGGATTATCAATTGCTAAAAGAATCATTGATTTACACAACGGTTCAATTAATATTAAAAGTAAATTGAAAAAGGGGACCACTGTTATCATAAATTTACCAATAACTATAAAAATATGAATTATAATATTCTTTTCAGTCTATTTTCAGTATTAGCAATTATATTTTATATATCTGATTAATCGGATGATACCTAAAATGAAAAGTTGGTTTTTGTCGAAGTCATTAAAAATAAGAATTATTACGATTATTTTAATCGGTCTATCGATCTGGTTTATATATTCAAAATTTACCGGACCAAAAACAACCGATGTTAAATATCAAACTGCATCCGTTGAACGGAAAACATTGATCATAGCAGTCATAGGCTCAGGACAAGTATCAACTGCCAATAATGGCACAATAACAACCTTAGCGACCGGGGTTATTTCAAAGCTTTATGTCAAAGATGGCGACATAGTCAAGACCGGCGATAAAATTGCCGAAGTTGATTTGGATTTGACGGGTAAGCAAAATGCCACTCAGGCTATGGCGAGTTATCAAGGCGCTAAAAACAATCTTGAAGCTGTCAAAGCCAATAAGTATTCTTTGCAGTCTGCGATGTTTACGGACTGGAAAATATTTATGGAAATTGCCCAAAATTCAACCTATCAAAATGAAGATGGATCACCAAATAATATAAACCGATCACTTCCACAGTTTCATATTGCTAACGATGATTGGCTAGCGGCTGAGGCGAAATATAAAAATCAACAAGCGGTAGTATCCCAAGCACAAACGGCACTAAGTAGCACTTGGCTTTCATATCAGCAAACGTCACCGACAATTTTTGCTCCAATTTCTGGCACCGTATCTGGTTTATCGCTTCAGATAGGATCTGTGATTGTTGCATCAACAAACACAACTAATAATGCCCAAAGTGCAACTAAAATCGCCAGTATTAAAACTAAAGCATTGCCTATGGTTTCTATTAATTTGACAGAAATAGATGTTCCTAAAGTCAAATTAAATGATAAAGCCACCATTACTTTTGATGCTTTTTCTGACAAGACATTTACTGGAAAGGTAATCAGTATAGATACGGCTGGGGTGGTGAGTTCTGGCGTTACCACATATCCGGCAGTGATAAGACTAGACAGCGAGTCGAATTCAATTCTTCCTAACATGGCAGCGTCAGCAAGTATTATTACCGATACAAAGAACGATGTTCTAGTAATACCCCTAAGCGCAATCCAAAAACAAACTGATGGATCTCAAACTGTTCGAATATCAAAAAATGGAGCCCCGTCGTCAGTGACGGTGGAAACAGGATTATCATCAAGTTCTGAAATTGAGGTTATATCCGGTTTATCGGAGGGTGATATGGTCATTACCAGCAATATAACATCAAACGAAACCGGATCCGGCAATCAAAACCAGACACAATCTCCTTTTAGTAGCTTTGGTGGTGCTGGAGGTGGTTTTAGAATACGTTAATATCATGCGTAAGAATACAATAATTCAGGTCGATCACATATCTAAAGTGTATAAAATTGACTCATTAGAAACAGTAGCTCTCGATGATGTGACATTTAACATAGATAAGGGTGATTTCGTTGCCATTATGGGTCCTTCAGGATCGGGTAAATCAACATTGATGCATATTTTAGGGGCACTTGATTTACCCACACGCGGAGAATATATTTTGGATGGTAAAAATGTTGGTTATTTAAGTGATGATGAACTAGCTGATATAAGAAATCAGAAAATTGGATTTATTTTTCAGTCGTATAATCTATTGCCGCGAACAACAGCCATGAAAAACGTTATGTTACCGATGAGTTATGCCGGTATTGAAAAAGAAGAGCGGATTGAAAGGGCTAAAAAATTATTGGATCAGGTCGGTCTCAATGACCGAATGGAACACACCTCGAATCAACTATCAGGCGGACAACAACAGAGGGTTGCGATAGCCAGAGCACTTGTTATGAATCCATCAATAATATTAGCTGATGAACCCACAGGTAATATCGCAAGTCAACAAGCCGAAGAAATTATGACTATTTTTCAAAGATTAAATAACGAGGGTCACACTATTATCATGATTACTCATGAAGCAGATATTGCACATCATGCCACGCGGATAATTCATATTCGAGATGGCAAAATTGTTGACGACAAAATTAACAGCTTAAAATATAAAAAATAAATTATGGATTTCATAGAACTATTTTCTGAAAGCTTGGGGACTTTGACTTTAAATAAGACAAGGACAGGATTGGCAATTTTAGGTATTGTTATCGGTATAGGTAGTGTCATTGCACTTGTATCACTGGGACAAGCAAGCCAACTGGCAATAGAATCCAGAATTGAATCTTTAGGATCAAATTTACTGACAGTCCAGCCTGGATCAGGGCGAGAAGGTGCAGTACGTGGTGCAGTAGGTGGGAGAACCACTTTAACATTGGATGATGCCAAAGAAATTGCAGCATCATCACAAATAACCACAATTAATAAGGTTTCTCCAGAGGTTTCTCGAAGGACTCAAATTACAACAGGAAGCAGTAATACCAATACTCAAGTTGTTGGTGCCACTCCGGTTTATGCCGAAGTTCATAAAGTCACTGTATCATCCGGGAATTTTATCAGCCAGTCTGATGTCGATATTATGAATAAAGTCGCAGTTTTAGGACCTAAAGTTGTCACTGATTTGTTTGGGGAGAACGCTGATCCAATCGGAAGGACAATTAGGGTTAACGGTCAGACATTAAATGTCATTGGGGTTATCACAGCTAAGGGTGGATCAGGTTTCATGAATCAGGATGATATTGTATATGTGCCACTCTCAACCGCGCAAAAACAATTATTCGGTCAAAATTATTTAAGCTCAATTGCTCTGGAGGCAAAAAGCCCGGATGTAATGACTACTGCTCAAAATGAGGTCGGTTATTTACTTCTTGCACGTCATAAATTAAGCGATCCGACACTGGCTGATTTCTCAATTATTTCTCAACAAGATATTCTTAATACCGTCGCGTCAGCCACCGGCACCTTCACAGCTCTTTTAGCAGGAATTGCCGCGATTTCGCTACTTGTTGGTGGGATTGGAATAATGAATATTATGTTGGTTACAGTCACAGAGCGTACCCGTGAAATTGGTCTGAAGAAAGCTCTTGGCGCTAAGAAAAAAACCATTACAACACAATTTCTAACAGAATCCATAATTTTGACCTTCAGTGGTGGAATAGTTGGCATAGTTGTTGGTGTTATAGCATCTTACTTTATTTGTTATATTACCGGGTCTCCTTTTGTGTTATCACCGGTATCAATTATTATTGCATTTGTTGTTTCTGCAGGAATTGGTATTTTATTTGGTTGGTACCCGGCTCAAAAAGCCGCAAATTTACAGCCAATCGAAGCACTACGTTATGAGTAAATTAATTATAATTATTTCAGTCTTGTTTATAATCACAGGCGGTTTTATTTATCGACAGAATTCTATTAAAAAAAAACTTGAATTCTCAAAGGATATAATTGCTGATTTTCCAAATCAACAAAATGATGACCAGGAAATGCCAAAATCACAACATCCATTGACAATCGAGTCGCTACGAAGTCAAAAGTATCCGGGAAGTGAGATTATAATTGAGCAAACATTAAGTCCCGGAAAAAATTACCGGCGTTATTTAACTTCTTATAAATCTGATGGACTAAAAATATATGCTTTGTTAACAGTGCCAACTGGAGAAAAACCGGAAAGCGGTTGGCCGGTTATTATCTTTAATCATGGATATATTCCACCTACGCAATATAGAACTACGGAGAAGTACATTGCATACACCGACGGATTTTCCCGAAGCGGCTATATTGTTTTTCGACCGGATTATCGGGGTCATGGAAATTCGCAAGGTGAACCTGAGGGAGCATATGGATCAAATGCTTATACAATTGATGTTTTAAATGCAGTGACGTCAATTAAAAAATATTCTGACAGTGATCCCGGAAGAATCGGCATGTGGGGACATTCGATGGGAGGGCATATCACGCTAAAAAGTATGGTCGTTAATAAAGATATAAAAGCAGGAGTAATTTGGGCAGGAGTTGTCGGATCTTACCCGGATTTGTTAAATAATTGGAGGAGAAGACAAACAACAACCTCAATACCGCTGCCAAGCGGGGCCAGACGCTGGCGACAGGTTTTGATTGATCAATATGGTCAACCGGAGGAAAATCCGACATTTTGGAATTCAATATCAGCAAACAGTTATTTATCTGATATTTCAGGTCCGATTCAATTGCATCATGGGACTAACGATGCTTCTGTGCCTTTGGAGTTTTCCGAAAAGTTGGACGGGCAGCTTAAATCGGAAGGTAAAGATGTCGAACTGTTTACTTATATTGGAGATGATCATAATATTTCACGAAATTTCTCATTAGCGATGTTTCGTTCCATCGATTTTTTTAATAAGTATGTGAAGGGGGGTGAGAGTCAATGAAAAACATTTCACCATTAGTTATAGTTGCAGTTTTGATTTCTGCTATAGGAATTTCTTTTTTTGCCGGGATGAAATATCAACAAAATCAAAGAGGTTCTTTTGTGCGCCAGTTTAATAATGGGCAAATGGGACAGGGAAGAGAATTGGGTCAAGGCCAGAATCGTACGGCAGGATTTCGGCCGGTAGCAGGAGAAATAATATCCAGCGATTCAGATTCTATCACAGTTAAATCACAGGATGGCTCAAGTAAAATTGTAATACTTAATGATAAAACTACATTTAATAAAGCAGAGGAAGGATCAAAAGACGATCTTAAAACCGGTATAGAAGTCGCAGTTTACGGCAGTGAAAATTCAGACGGAAGCGTCACGGCACAATCGGTTCAGCTTAATCCAATGTTTCGACAAAGACCAACAATACCGATTAAAAAGTAACGGTTAGCTATAAAGTCATCCTGTGAGTTGCTAAGTTTTTAAACTAACCAAAATTAATTTTATTAAGCTTATAATTTCGATTATTATTATTTTGATATAATTTTATATGAATTTTGTTATAATTTTTTTCTTATGAAACATTATATTTGTACCGGTGGTTGTCAGGGTGTATCTGATGTACCAGGGACATGTCAGGCGAAAGATTGTGTCAAGCATGGTCAGCCTTTAAATGAATGTGAATGTACAGATGATCTGCACCAGAAACCGGATCAATCTGAGAATCAAGAAAAGGAACAAGATACCGACAAATTAAGTTAATATTATTATTTTTTTTGAAGCTGGGTATTAGCCATTTTCCGATCAAATCGGAAGAGAAGGTTAGTTTTTATACGGGAACACTGTGTGAATCAGTGACTGTGCCGCAGCGGTTAACCCGAACAAATTTTCGTCAAGAAAATTTGCGCGGGTAAAGTCCGAAGACCGACCCAACTTCCATTTTTTTGTCCCCGAGCAGGGAAAATTATGGCTTTTGTTGGAGAAACACTAAAAACTTTCAGTATTAATCCTCGTGCAGAAAGCATAAGATTAAATCAACTCAATGGGCCGGAACGTCAATGGGTCTTTTGGCAGAATCTTGAAGCGTATACAAATGAAGTCGTTGCAGACAAGCCGGTTTCAATTTTATATCACTATTGGGTAGATGGTCAGGGAGAGATTTTTACTGATCCATCGTTTAAACCTGTATTTAACTTGAGTTTGCAGTTAGACGAACGAGAAAGAGGAGGAATGGCTCGTGAAGGTATTAGAAGAGCTGTTGATTTAGCACGAATTAATCCGGGACAGATGGTAGGTCTTTATAGTCCTCCAGGACCAGCTAGTTTTGATCAAGATTCCAGTAATCCCTATACACAAATAACTTATTCTTATGGCCAATTTTATTTAATGTCGAGCGACGGGGAAAAAATCAATGCAATTGCTATTAAAATATCAAAAGAGGGAGAACCATGGGTTGCTGATATGATGCCGGCAACATTTCATGAAAGGTCGTATGCGGAGGACGATCCAAAGGAGATTGCCATATTAATCCAAAACCCAGTGCTGTTAATTGATCTTAATTCATCTACAAATAAACTTGAATCAAGCAATCCTATCGTCTATAAAGGGCGAGATAAAACCTTTTATTTGGATGAAGTTCTACGTCAAATACATAATACCTTTACAGGATTGAGTAAACCAACTATTAATTATTATGATAAAACTCTATACGCATTGGAAGAATATGAGGTCACAAAAGAAGCCATTTTACAGGCGTATTTAACGGTAATACAGCAATATATGCAAATAAATGGATTGCATTCCGTTGAGTTAATGGGTAGTTGTGGAGGCAATCAGGCAACATCATTAATTGAAATCGAAGAGATATTGGGTATTAGTCATAATCTTTTTGATAATCCTTTCGCCAAACTTTTATCCGGTTTGTCATCAATTTAC
Source organism: Candidatus Roizmanbacteria bacterium RIFCSPHIGHO2_02_FULL_37_13b (assembly GCA_001789395.1). Classification (GTDB taxonomy): domain Bacteria; phylum Patescibacteriota; class Microgenomatia; order UBA1406; family HO2-37-13b; genus HO2-37-13b. Next base: position 29,301 of record MFZK01000019.1, read on the forward strand.
AGAGAATTAATCCAAAATAGTGATAATAATGGAAACTATGATTATCATGATGGTATCTGTGATAAGTGCAAGAGACAAGCTAAGATAGGTCCATGTAATTATTGTAAGCAATGCGAATAATCTGACTGATAAATGGATTGAAGTGAGTAAAAAAATGCTTCTTAATTACTTAAGTGGTAATGGGCAATAGTAATAATGATTATTCCAATAGAAAAAGAGGACGCCGCTGATAAAAGAGCATCGTTTGGTAAGATAAATATATCCATTAACATCCATATTCCTCTCCATATTCCGACAACGGCCGTAGAAATTATTAATGAATAGATTAATTGATAATGTTTATGAAGAAGTTGAAATTTTTTATACATATAAAATTATTTTAGTATCTTAATACGCTTAATACAATACTTTGTATAGTTGTCGATATAGCGATTAATTAACATTTTTTCAAGTTTTATGGTCTATCTACCATACTTGTCACTTGATGTTATTAGAGCGTGAATTAAATCAGATAAGACCAAAAGACCGATCGTTTTCCCTGATTTATCTACCACTCCCGCTGCATGTATTTTGGTCTGATGCATTTTAATTATTATATTATCCGCTCGTTCCGAATCTTTAATTGTAAGTATTTTACGGATTAATCCGTATTTTTTAATTTTTTTATCATAATCGACCGAAGTTTTTATCGTTAGAATATCGGTAGCCTGGATAAAGCCAATAATACGTTTCGATGGATCTCTAAAAATAGGATAACGATTATAAATAAAATGACTCGAAAGTACACTTTTTTTGATATAAGCCAATGTATCGTCTGCATTAAAACCTACCAATGATTTTATATTGATCATGACGTTTTTTATTTTTATTGTTCTAAGTCTAAAGACATTAAAAGTAATTATTTTTTCAGCTTTTGATATCACCCGGTCTTTGTGTGACTCATTTAAAATAATTTTTATTTCTTTTACTGAATATCCTTGTTTATCAAAAAGTGAGGTAGAAAGACCAATGAGAGCTAAAATTTTCTTGGCCATACGATTAAAAAAATTAATTATAGGTAAAAATATCATCACAAATATTGAGAGTGGAGTTATTAATATCATTCCATAAGTTAAGGGATTGTAAAGAATGATTAGTTTAGGTATTAATTCACCAAAGATGAGATTAAAAAGCGTCAAAATTATAAAAGCACCAACAGCGACCAAAGTAGCATTCCAGAGAAAATACAATGGAGAATTCTTTGCGGGAGCAAAGACAAAGAGTATTTTTTCCAAGATAGGATGACCAAGCCATCCTAATGCAATACTTGTTATTGTATTGCCGATTTGAGTCGCTGATATATAGATATCCATATTGGCCAAGGCTATTGCCATGAGTCTTGCCAATCTATTTTCTTTATGCGTCAAGGAGGCGATTTTTGTTCGTCTAACCTGAAGCAAAGCCGTTTCAGAAGCGACAAAGAAACCATTTATAACAATTAGACAAATAATTGTTATAGCTTGACTAATATACTCCATAAATTAATATTCAAGTGTTAATAGTTTTCCTATCTGAAATTAGATCGCGGTGTTCATGTGCAACCAGTAAGACGCCTTTTTTTATAGTTATTTGTGCTTTATTACTCGTCAGATAGTTGCTTATCCCTCGTGTTGAACCAAAATAAAGTGTGGCATTATTGAGTGTATAACTTAATCCATTTGTCGTAACTCCTTCAACTTGTTTTGTAATAGGTAGCAATGAAACAATATCATTTTTTTTACCAATTATTATTTTTTCCTTTCTTACGCTGTAAAGTATTATGTTGTAGTCGACAATTGTAATATCGCATCCTGCGATTATATTTCTTCCCAACAGTAAAATATTAGCCAACATATGGTCAAGCCGTCGGCCTAACAATCCGCAAATAACAATTTGTTTATATTTTTTTTTGTATGCAAATTCTATTGACAATTCTGAATCACTTTTATCTTTTTTTGAAGGATAGGTAATCATTGGCACTTTTTTTTGAGTAAGTTTTTGGATTGTTTTGCCTGAAATTGAATCAAAATCGCCAATAACAACAGATGGAATGATATTTCTTTTCAAAACTTTCTCGGTTGCCCCATCGGTACAAATAACAAAATCATCCGGTAAAAATGTAACGTTTTTTATATTCGATAAGTCTCCATTAATAACAATTACTGCACGTTTCATAGAAAGTCATTATACCCAAACTAATTGACAACGGATATCCGATTTAGTACCATGTAATCAAACTTATGGGGAGCTTGTTAAATCAGGCTGAGATTCCCGAAATTATCGGGTGACCCAATGAACCTGTACGGATAATGCCGTCGGAGGGAAAAATATGCCAAACGCTTCAATTGCTTTACAAATTCTACCAACTGTCAAAAATACCCGTGATTCATGGAAAATTATTGATAAAGTAATCGCGTTTATTAAAAAATCGGGCGTGAACTTTGAAGTTGGGCCGATGGAAACAACCATGGAAGGCGATCTTGATAAACTGCTTCAAATTGTCAATGCAGCACAAAAACTAGCTATTGAACATGGTTCATCTGGAGTATTTTCGAATGTCAAGATTATCTATAATCCAAAAGGGATTGCATCAATGAAGAAGAAAGTCACAAAACACCGAGAAAAATAATATCTAAGGTATATGAAAAAAATCAAGCATTATTTATTTCCAATATTTACATTGATTTTAGTCGTAATTATTTGGGATAGCGTAGTAAAAATAGCACATATTGACAGTTGGATATTACCAAGTCCGTATCGTATTTTAATCGCGTTGTGGGATTCGAGGCAGCTTTTATTACGACATTCATTTATAACGATTTTTGAGTCGTTGAGTGGATTAGTACTGGCTGTTATCGTGGCATTTATCGTCTCGACTGCGATGTTTTTCTTCAGCACTTTGAAAAAATCGCTATATCCATTACTCATCATCTCTCAAACGATTCCGTTTATTGCTCTGGCTCCCCTATTGGTTGTTTGGTTTGGGTTTGGATTTCTACCCAAAATACTCATTGTTACCCTTGTATGTTTTTTTCCAATAGCAGTAAATTTAACAGATGGATTTCAATCTGCTGACCCGTCCATCATTTCAAGCATGAAAATCCTTGGCGCTGATCGTAAGCAGCTATTTCAATTTGTCATTTTGCCAACGAGTTTGCCATTTTTTTTCTCCGGCTTGCGTATTTCTGGAAGTTATGCATTATTAACAGCGGTGGTCGCTGAGTGGATCGGATCTTCAAGTGGTTTAGGAGTTTTATTAATCCGGGCATCAAAATCCTATTTGACAGAACGTGTATTTGCGACGATTTTCGTTATTAGTTTGATAAGTCTGATTTCAATAGTAATTATCGATAAACTTTATAATCGTTCTAAGCAATGGAATGGAGTTAATAATTAATTAAACATATGAGAAAAAAACTAATCTTGTTTATTATTGTAGTCTTGGTGATATTGATGATTTCTTTTAATCGTACAAAGGAGTCGCAAAAAAAATCCTCAACTCCAACTAAGAAAATTACCATATTACTTGATTGGTTCCCGAATACTAATCACACCGGCTTGTATGTGGCAGCCGTTAAGGGATATTTTCAACGTGAAGGTCTCGAGGCGGAGATTATTCAACCCAGCGAAGGAGAAGTTTCACAGATTATAGCGTCAGGTAAGGCTGATTTTGGTATCAGTTCTCAAGAATCCGTGACCCTAGCGCGGGCTAAAGATATACCAATTGTGTCGCTTGCGGCAATCATTCAACATAATACTTCTGCTTTTGCCTCAAAAAAAGAAACGGGAATTATTAATGTTGCTGATTTTGAAGGCAAACGCTATGGCGGTTGGGGATCGCCAATTGAAGAAGCGACATTACAAGCATTGATGAAATCAGTAAATAAAGATTATTCAAAAATAAAAAATATCACCATCGGTAGCACTGATTTTTTTTCAACAATCGGTAATAAAAGTGATTTTCAATGGATTTTCTATGGCTGGGATGGTGTGGAGGCAAAACGCCGCGGGATTGACCTCAACCTTATCTGGCTCAAAGATCTTGATCCGGTACTTGATTACTATACGCCAGTCATCATAACCAATGAAAGACATCTAAAAGACCAAAAAGAGCTTACACGTCGATTTATGAAGGCGGTATTTGACGGATACGAATATACTATAGCACATCCTAAGGAAGCTGCTGAAATATTGATAAAATCGGCGCCGGAGCTTAATAAGGATTTAGTGTATAAGAGCCAGGAATGGTTGACCGAACAATATAAAAAAGATGCAGACAAATGGGGTATACAAAAGAAAGCCGTATGGGAGGGTTACATAAAGTGGCTTTATGATCGCAAACTTATTGAAAAAATGATTAATCCTGACAACTCTTTTACGAATGAATTATTGCCATGAAGAAAAATGAAAGCAAGCTTATTATTCGTGTTCTTTCAAAATCATTTAATACTCCCGATAATAATATTCAGGTATTAACAAATATTAATTTGCATGTTGAAAAGGGTGAGTTGGTAGCACTTATTGGTCCATCCGGTTGCGGTAAAACTGTGTTTCTTGACTGTATTTCAGGTTTATTAACTCATGATACTGGTGAAATATTGGTTGGTGATAACGCAATTAACAAAGGTAAACATTTCGTCTCTTATTTACTTCAAAATGATGGGCTTCTTCCTTGGCGTCGTATTATCGATAACGTAATGTTGCCACTCGAAATAAAAGGTGTCGATAAAAAAAATGCAAAAAAAAGAGCTCAAAAACTTCTAAAACAATTCGGACTTTCTGAATTTGAGAAATATTATCCTTCGCAATTATCCGGGGGAATGATACAGCGGGCAGCGCTAGCACGGACATATCTTGTCGATAATGACATAATACTGATGGATGAGCCGTTTAGCCGGCTAGATGCATTAACAAAACTAACCACGCAACAGTGGTTTTTATATATCTGGGAAAAATATAAAAAAACAGTACTGTTTGTAACTCACGATATTGATGAAGCCATTTTTCTTGCCGATCGAATTTATGTAATGTCCGTTCGTCCCGGTAGAATAATTGCCGAATATACGGTGTCAATACCACGACCTCGAAAGAATGATGTTTCAACAACGTCTCAATTTATTTCTCTCAAAAAGAAACTTCTAGAAGCTCTTAAAAAAAACAGGGGATTTAATAGTGATTGACTTCTATTATTTCATGCGTTATATTTATCACTTAATTTTATAAGTATTTTCATAAAAAAATATGAATAATAAAATAATGATCGGGATAGTTGGATTGGTTTTATTAATAGTTGTTGGAGGATTTGCATACATGAGTTCTAAGGGTAGCCAATCGGTAGAGGAAACAATTATAGAGCAACCTGTGGAGGACGCCGCGACAAATGAAACAAATACATTGCCTGACGAATCGACGCCTCAAGTAGAAGTGACAAATCCGGTGGATCAGGCGGTCAAAGAATTCACGGTTGATGGATCTAATTTTAAATTTTCCGTCACTGAAATGAATGTTAAAAAAGGCGATACTGTAAAGGTTATTTTTAATAATACTGAAGGTATGCATGATTTTGTCATTGATGAATTTAATGCAAAGACCAAGCAGCTAAAGACAGGGGAATCAGAGGCAATTACCTTTGTTGTTAATCAGACCGGAACATTTGAATACTATTGTAGCGTCGGAAAACACAGACAAATGGGAATGGTAGGCAAATTGATTGTAGAATAAAAAAATACCTTCTTTTAACATGATTTGACTTTCTAGTGATAAGAGTAATATTATTATAATATCTATGGTAGATATTGGTGAAGGTAATCCGCCGCCAGCTACAAGAACAGCGTTACGTCAACCGTCGACAATGTCAAACGGTCATCCTCCTCAGGAGGGAATTAATGGTGGATTGGTAGAAGAAAGATTTATGGATCTTGGTGAAAGGATAATTCATGGTGGTGTTTCGTTAAATAAGGATATAGTAGAAAGTTACGCAGTAGATGGTAAAGCGTTTTATGGTGATCTAGTTGAGAAAGGTAAACAATTTCTAGGGGGAGGAAATGGTCAAGCTGGCTCAATTGCACGTCTAAGGCATTCTCTATTTGAATCTGCAACTTCATCATCCGATGGTATGGCAGCTTTATGTCGTGATTTAGCTAACGAAGCAAAAGTAGAGATGAGAGCGGCGCAGAATAATCCCGCTGGAGGTGTAGACCCAAAGGTTTTAGAAGCGCGAGCTGTGGAATTGGAGGCATTGGCTAAACTATACGCCGATGAGTCTAAAACTGAAACATCATAAAAAACCTATAAAATTATCCTAACCACATCTTTCTTTGTTTATCATTTATGCCGTCTTCAAATGATATTGAAAAGACAAAGTTGATTTTAGAACCTAATTAAATTTGGAAGCTCAGCGATGGAGTCAATAATATAATCAGCCTCTTTAGTTGTCTTTTTTTCAAAATTTGATACCCCGGTTTTAACCAAAATAGAGATTAAACCAAGTTTCTTTGCCGGCAAAATCTCTTTTTCGATAGAATCGCCGATGACAGCGATGTTTTTCTTATTAATATTAAATTTGGCACAAGCGAGTTTAAATGCATTGACAGATGGTTTGCCAATTATGATAGCTGATTTACCACTGGCTTTTTCAAATAGGGCGGTCCATGACCCTACGTTTAATATCGGCCCTTTCTCTGTCAAATCATAAGGATCGTTCTGCATAGCGATAAGTTTCGCACCTTTATAAAGACAACGAAGTGCTTTATTTAAAACATCGAGATTTATTTCATTGCCAAAATCTCCAAGAACAACAAAATCGGGATGATCATCATTTCTTTCAATCCCGTCAAATTCCGACATGGCAGATTTCTCAACCAAAATAAGACTTTTATTATTGGTTCGTTGTCTAAGATAGTCACCAGTCAAAGACGATGCCGTTAAAATATCATTTTTATCAACTTTAACACTCAGTGTCCGGTTAATTTTTTTAGCCATATTTTCTCTTGATAAAAGAGTGGTATTAGTAAGCATGACAAATGGAAATTTATTTTTTTGAAGTAGTTGGATAGTCTTTGTAGCGCCAGGAATCGGTTTGGATCCTAAGATTAAAACCCCATCTATATCAAAAATGATTGCCTTAATAGTCTTTTTCATTGTAGAGATATTATAGAATAAAAAAATGATTTGTTGTAATTCTAAGGTTTAGGCGTATAATAAATCTTATTATAAGTCGTTAATAAAAAATAATCCTGATATGAAAAAGAAAAATGTAATCATAATGGGTGCTGCTGGAAGGGATTTTCATAATTTTAATACTTTTTTCAGGGGTAATAAGAATTACAATGTTGTTGCTTTTACTGCATTTCAAATTCCAAATATCGAGGATCGAAGATATCCCAAAGAGTTAGCGGGTAAATTATATCCAAAGGGTATCAATATTTATCCTGAATCAGAACTCCCTAAACTTATTACAAAATTTAATGTTGATGTTGTAGTTTTTTCATATTCAGATGTATATCACAAAAATGTTATGCATAAATCTTCAATTGTAAATGCATCGGGACCTGATTTTTGGCTTCTTGGGCCAAAATCTACAATGATAAAATCAAAAAAACCTGTCATCTCAGTATGTGCTGTCAGAACGGGTTGTGGGAAGAGTCAGACGTCAAGAAAAATAGCACAATATTTTAAAAAGAAAGGGAAACGAGTATCAATCATTCGTCATCCAATGCCGTATGGTGTTTTAAAAGAACAGATTTGGCAACGGTTTGCAACTTATGAAGATTTTGTTAAACATAAGTGCACAATTGAGGAATTGGAGGAATATGAACCAGTTGTCGAGATGGGAATGGTGATTTGGTCAGGAGTTGATTATGGAGAAATTTTAAGAAGAGCTGAAAAGCAGGCTGATGTGATTTTGTGGGATGGTGGAAATAATGATTTTTCTTTTTATAAAACAGATTTAAATATCGTTGTTGTTGATCCGCATCGACCTGGTCATGAGTTGAAGTATTATCCGGGAGAAACAAACTTCCGTATGGCTGATGTTATAGTAATAAATAAAATGAATACGGCTACAAAACAAGGGATAGAAATTGTTAAAGCCAATATAAAAGCAATTAATCCAAAAGCAATTGTTATTGAAGGGGATTCGATTGTCACTACAGATAAACCGGATCTAATAAAGGGGAAAAAGGTTGTGGTTGTTGAGGATGGTCCAACATTAACACATGGAGAAATGACATATGGAGCAGGTATGGTAGCCGCAAAGAAATATAAAGCAAAGACAATTGTTGATCCACGCCCATATGCAGTTGGTTCAATTGCAGAGACGTTTAAGAAATATTCTCACATGACTCAAATTTTACCGGCAATGGGATATGGTAAGAAACAAATGCACGATCTTGAAAAAACAATTAATGCAATTCCTTGTGATACAGTGGTAGTTGGAACACCTATCGATTTATCGCGATGGATTAATATTAAGAAACCGTCGACAAGAGTTCATTATGAACTACAGGAGCGCGGTACCAACAATCTAAACAAGATATTGTCCAAAATTAAAGTCTAATTAAATTAAATTAGCTTCATTTCAACTGATTTTGATAATCCTGATAATTTGGTATCTGATTTTGCAAGTTTGTTCCATTTTGATTTGGTATAAGATTTGAATAAAAGGAAGCTAGAATTTTAGCAAATAAGACACCTGTCAGAACCATATTTATTAAAAATGAGATGATCAAAGAAATTATAGCTTGAACTGTTGAGAGTTTAGCCATTTCTCGCACGGCTATCACCGTTAATACTAATCCATAAAGTACAATAATTAAGCCTATAATCGGAATCCAACCTAGGAGTGATACAGATGCTAATGATGATAGAACTGCTAAAACAGCATTGAAGCTACTTTTTGATTTGAAAACATATTTTACAACCGCATAGATCACGAAAGCATTAACAAAAAATAAGACAATGGCAATGACAAAGGCCACAATGAAATAAGTCAATCCAAATGACGAGGTTGCCATATTGCGCATAGCTTGAGGCAAAAAACTAAATATTGAAAGAGATGACAAAAGAAAACCCATAATTTGCGCAAAAGCATAACAGATAAGTGCAAAAACTAATGAATCGGCAACAGGAACCTTTTCCCAACTAACCGTTTGGAAAAATTTAACTGGTGAAAGCAGCACACCTTTGACTGTTGAAACAAAGGTGTTTACTGGCGATTTAAGACTGAACATAATATTGTAAAATTGTTAATAATTTAAGTATATACAAATGGCGAAATAAAAAACAATACTTAAAATACAACGAACTCAGAGTGACATATTTACCTTACCGTCTCACATCTACCACTCGGTAAACAGGGGAACGGCGGACAACTTTGTAGCCGGCCATTACAACGACTAGGGTTGGTCAATTTAGGGCAAAGAGTACATACAAGGCTACATCCAATATTCCATCCTCCACAAGGGCACGGGATCTTTGTCGGTCTTGGTGGTTTCGTTGGTTCAAGCTTCTCTGTCGGTTTAATTACCTCTGTTGGAATGACTACTGTCGGATTTATGGTTATGGTAGGTAGTGTCACCGTTGGTTCAGCTATTGTTGGTGCTAGTGTAGGGGTGATGGCGGGACATTCTCTTAGTGAGTCAAATCCGCCTTGAACATGAGCCATATGGCCTTGGATCAAACCATCATCATCGGTACATATAGTTACAGGATTATGTACAATGTTATGGCAGAAACAAATAGCTTCATGTTCTTCGGTTTGAGCATTAACAAAGGAAAAATAAGAAGCTGCAAGAACCAATGCGAAAAAAAGTATTATTTTTTTCATAAAATCACCTCCTTATCTTAAGAGATAAATGATATTTGACCTAGATTGAAGTTGCAATATGGCATAACTATATATAAGCAGAACGTAGTATACTTTTTTATAAGTAGAGGTGAGAATTATGAAAGGATTCGTAGAATTTATCAGAGAACAAGGTGTTATGGGATTAGCCGTAGGTTTTATTCTAGGAGGTGCGGTATCTAAATTAGTAGCTTCATTAGTCAAAGATATAATAAACCCGATTTTGGGTATAATTTTAGGAGCAGCAGGTGATCTGAGTAACTCATATTTAGCCATAGGTACTGCTAAAATTATGTGGGGAAGTTTTATTAATACAATAATAGATTTTTTGGTTATTGCCTTAGTGGTTTATTATGGGGTTAAATTGTTACGACTGGATAAGCTTGATAAGAAAAAAACAAACAATTAGTTAGATTATTGATTTCTTTAATTAAATATAATAGTGTTAATTTATCATCAATGGAAGGTGTTAAAGAATTACCGGACTCATCATTAAAAAACAGACTCGTGATTTCTTCAATAGCTGTAGCGATGCTGTTTTTCAGTATTAGTTTAATCTATCTATCAAGACAATTTGTAGGAAATTCAACCCTAAGTTTACTACCAAAGGCTGAAGAGGCGGGCGGTGGTTATACCAGACCTAAAAATTGTGATCTTTGTGATAAAGTAATTGATCCTAGCAGTGAAACTAATGGTGTCGAAAAATGCATGAGGCGAATTCAAGAGCTCAGACAAGAAAAAAATTCCTTTATGAATCTTAGACCAAGATTTTCTTATCGAATCACATGGAATAATTTTTCTTGGGATGATTATCGCTCAGCCCGACAGCAATATTCGACACAACTTAATCTCTGGTATGCTCAATATGGAGATCGTTATGAAAGTAATTCTCAAGAATTGATCAGAATTTCAAGGGAATGTAATAATTATTGTGACTTTGCTGCGCCGAAACGAATATTAAATAGTAGTGACATAACAGCATATCACTCGATGTGTATAGTACCATCATCAACGCCCACACCGACTCAACAAGTGATTACACCTTTAATTTCAACGCCGACGACGCTACCAACAATCAATTTTAATCGGGAAATATGCGATATAGATAAAAACGGAATTCATAATATGGCGGATATGCAAAAACTTAACGAATATATATTTGTCAATCAATGCAAGTTCGCTGATATAAATGGTGATAGAGTAGTTGATGCAGGTGATGTCTCAAGCAAGACGCTTTGTAATAGTGATCAGAACAGTTTTCCGGGATGTGTATATATTGCTAATTTACATCCTTCATTTATAACCGATTGTATCTTTTCATCTGAGAGGACTAATGTTGAAACATCATTAAAATCCATCTTCGGATCTAATCCACATCGTCCTCCCGATTGTAATAATGATCTGAAAGTTGATGCGGGGGATATTTCTGCACTTAATATAATTATATCTACATCAGGTGTATCGCCAACACCTACAAACGCACCGACAGTATCTCCTACCTTTAATACGCAAGCATGCAATGTTGATAAATCAACCGAAGGAATAACGAGGGAAGATATCGATAAAATTACCTCTTACATCTTTCTTTCCAATTGCAAATATGCTGATATTAATGGAGATAGGGTTATCGATGCCGGTGATCTTTCTGCAAAACCATTGTGTGCTTCCGATCTTTCTGGGTCGCTCAATTGTATATTTAGCGCTAATTTTACCTCCTCCGATATAACCAACTGTATTTTTTCAACAGAGAATCCATCACTTGGACAATCTCTTCAAAATATATTCGGTAGCAATCCTAATGTTCCACCGGATTGTAATGGTGATGGACAAGTCAATGCAGGAGATCTTTCAGCAGCAAATATCATAAGTCATTCGGCAACGACTCAATAAACTTATTTATTTACCCGTTCGACATATTCACCTGTCTCTGGATTAACAGCGATAATATCGCCATTTTTTATAAACAATGGTGTTAAAATAGTAATACCAGTTTCCAAAACTACTTGTTTTTTAGCATATGTTGCTGTGTCACCTTTTAAAGCATCATCAGCTTGTATTACTTTAAGCTTTACACTTTGTGGTGGTCTAATCGCCAGACATTCTCCTTGATAGATTAGACAGTGAATAATATCTCCTTCCTTTAAGTAATTTCCTGTCGATCCAACAATGCCTTTTAAAATACTCTGTTGTTCAAATGTAATTTGGTCCATAAATACATATGATTCACCGGACTTATATAAGAATTGCATTTTTATAGTTTCAACATCTAAAATATCTGTCATATCAGCTGTTCGGAAGCTGATATCGAGAGAATTCCCCGTTTTTATATTTTTAGTTTTAAGTCGACAAGTGGCTGAGCCACGACCTCTGAAGTTGTGTTCAAATTTAAGAACTTGGAGTATTTCATCGTTCTGTTTTATAAAATCTCCTTTTTTTAGACTTCCGGCATCAATTTTCATAAATTACAGAATAACATTTAAAAATCATATTATATACGAGAAGAATTAGTATTTAGGAGATGTCGATTCCTTTTCAAATTCTTCAAGAAGTTTCTTTTGTCGGGAGTTAATTCTATCCGGGATATTGATTTTAAAAACCACATAATGATCACCGTGACGATTGGAATTTGGATAGGGAATTCCTTTTTCCCGAAGACGCAGCATACTGTTTGACTGGGTTCCTGATTTGACTTTGACTTTGATTTTTTCTCCGGTCGCAGTTTCAATCGTAATAATTCCTCCCAATATAGCCGTTGTTAAAGGAACCGTAATTTCAGAAATTATATCTTGTCCTTGGCGTTTGAACCGACTGTCAGGTTTGACTCTGATAACCAAATCAAAATCAGAAAATCTGATGTGATTGCCGTCATCAACCCCGGCTGGAATTTTTATGGTTTTTGATCTTCCTTCGAGATTGACTTCTTTGGTTGATCCGGCAACCGCTTCTTCAAAGCTGATCGTTATTTGATAGGCACTGCGACGTTGTCTGGGCCTACTTTGAGAACCAAAACCAAAAAATTGTTCAAAAATCTCAAATGGATCAGAAAAGCCACCAAAATCAACTCCTTCAAATGGATTGGATCCTTGTGATGTCGTATAGGTATAACTAAATGGTCCGCTTGAATATGATTGAGAGGAGGGCCCCCCGGATCTTCCATATCCTGTCCCTCGGCTGGTAAAGGCTTCATGTCCGACTTGGTCGTAAATCTCTTTTTTCTTAGGATCAGAGACAACTTCAAAAGCTTGATTGATATCTTTAAATTTTTTTTCAGCTTCAGAAGATTTATTTCTATCAGGATGCCACTTCATAGCTTGCTTGCGGTAAGCAGCTTTTATTTCATGGAGAGTAGCGTTTTTTGATACACCGAGAATATCATAGTAATCAGTCATAAAATTACTAATTAGGTTAATTAATTCACTACCTCTCCTTCTTCGACCTCACCTTTTTTGGCTTCTTCTTTTGGGGACTCATCCTTTTTTGTAGATTCATCCGACTTAATTTCTTCTGATGCTTTGTTCTTGTCATACATATACTGGCCGACCTTTTGCAGACTGTCGGATAAATCTTTTGTTGAGGATTCAATATCTGATGTGTCTCCCTTTTCCAATACTTCTTTTACTTTTTTAATTTTAGCTTCAATTTCATCTCTGAGACTTTTCGGTGCTTTATCTCCGGCTTCTTTTAAGGATTTTTCCGCCGTATAGACAAGGCTATCGGCTTTGTTTCTACTTTCAATTTTTTCAGTTTCTTTTTTATCTTCCTCAGCATGTTTTTCAGCTTCCTGCTGAATTTTAGTTATTTCATCTTTGGTTAGACCGGTTGAACCAGTGATTTTAATAGATTGCTCTTTGCCGGTTGCTTTATCTTTTGCCTTCACTGTCAGAATACCATTTGCATCAAGATCAAAACTGACTTCGACTTGAGGTACACCCCGTGGAGCAGGTGGTATTCCTTCTAAGATAAAGCGTCCAAGAGATTTATTATCCTTGGCCATTGGTCGCTCTCCCTGCAAAATATTAATTTCAACTTGGGTTTGATTATCAGCGGCTGTTGAAAAGATTTCTGATTTTGAAGTCGGAATTGCAGTGTTTCTTGGAATTAAAGGAGTAGAGACGCTACCTAGTGTTTCAACCCCAAGAGTCAGTGGAGTTACGTCTAAAAGAACAACATCTTTTACATCACCTTGAAGTATGCCAGCTTGAATCGCTGCTCCGATCGCTACAGCTTCATCAGGATTGACGGATTTATTAGGTTCTTTACCAAAAAATTCCTTAACTTTTTCGCTCATTTTTGGCATTCTCGTCATACCACCAACCAAAATAACTTCATTGATATCGCCTGGTTTCATTTTGGCATCTTTAAGACAGTCCTTAGCCGGTCCAAACGATTTGTCGATTAAATCTTCCACCAACGATTCAAGTTTGGCTCTAGTCAATTTGGTGACAAAATGTTGAGGTTGACTATCTTTTACAGTGATAAACGGTAAATTTATTTCTGATTCAAGGCTGGTCGATAACTCGATTTTTGCTTTTTCCGCAGCGTCTCTCATTCTTTGAGTTGCTTGAATATCCTTAGAAAGATCTATCCCATTTTCTTTTTTAAATTGTGTTATGAGATAGTCCATAATTGTCTTATCAAAATCATCTCCACCTAAATGAGTGTCGCCATTCGTTGCTTTTACTTGAAATACACCTTCACCAAGTTCAAGAATTGTAATATCAAAGGTACCTCCACCAAAATCATAAACAGCAATGGTATGAAGTTTTTGTTTTTCCAATCCGTAAGCAAGTGATGCCGCAGTTGGTTCATTGATTATTCTAATTACATCAAGTCCTGCGATTTCACCAGCTTGTTTGGTGGCCTGGCGTTGTGCATCATCAAAGTAAGCGGGAACTGTAATAACAGCCTTATCGACTTTATCTCCTAGGTATTCTTCAGCGTCCTCTTTTATTTTTTTAAGTATCATTGCCGATACTTCTTGTGGTGTATATGTTTTTCCTTCAACTTCGATAACGGCCATTCCATCCCGGCCTTCTTTTACGATATAGGGTAACCATTTTATATCACGTTGTACTGATTCGTCTTTATATTTACGGCCAACTAATCTTTTAATGGAAAAAACGACCTGTTTGGGTTTGATAATCATTTGTCGCTTTGCCACATCTCCGACAACTCGACTGACGACATCAACAACTGAAGGTATAACATTGCGACCTTCTTTTGAGTGAATAATTTTTGGTTTGCCACCTTCCATTACTGCAACGGCTGAATTGGTGGTTCCTAAATCTATACCTATTGTTTTGGACATAATTATTTTAAAAGTAACTTAATTACTTATAACTAGTTACTCGCTTTTATTAACTTGTAATTTTTTTTGACTAACTTTAACTTGTGCGGGTCTAAGCAGCGTGTCACCAATCATATATCCTTTTCTAACAATTTCTTTGACGATGCCTTCATTATCATCATCGACTAGAGCAACGCATTCTGCTACATGCGGGTTAAATGGCTTACTCAAAATATCCATTTCGACTATTTGCTCATCTTTTAAAACTTTCACTAGTTCATCCCTGACAATTTTTAGCCCAGGGTCAGTAATAAAAATTTCCGCTCTATCAATATTATCCAATACTGACAAAAAATGAGAAAGGAATGTTTTTTTAGCATTTATTATTCCACTATTCAATTGATCACTGGTTCTTTTCTCTAAATTATGATAATCAGCTAATGCTCTTAAGTATTTATTTTTCCATTCTAGCGTTTCTTGTTTGACTTCGCTTTTGATTTCTTCCTTAACAGGTTTTATTTTTTTTGGTGTATCCATTGTTAAAAAAAATTGATCAATTGATAATTTTACAGTCCTTGTTCTATCACCATTGATTCAATTAAACCAGTAAGATATTTAACATTTGGAATAACTACATCATAGTGCATTCGTTTCGGACCCATAACTCCAATTATACCTTTCAAAGATTGTCCTTCAAATTCGCCAAAGACCGTAGCGCAATTTTCTAGAGTGTTATCTTTAAGATCTTTTTCACCCAAGAAAAAAATGATTTCATTTTCTAAACGCTTAAATTCATCCAAGATTTCCTTAAAAAAGGAAGTTTCATCAAGCCGTTCTAAGAAATCACAAGCAATGTCTAGATCCCAAAATTCTCTTTGACGTAAAAAATTATTGATGCCGTAATAATATATATCGCCTAAATTTGTAGAAGAGACTGCTAACATGTTTGTCCGTTTAGCTAAAAGGCGGGTAGAATTCTGTAACAAACGATGCAACTCATTGCGATAATCCCAAATATCGCTTTTTGTTGATACTTCCTCTGCCGTAGATAACTCTTTTTCTTCCATCAGGTTTTTGATATAAAATCTGAAAGCATCAGCGGTGGGAATTCTTCCAGAAGAAAAATGTGATTTCTTTAAATATCCTTTTTTTGCCAATTCAACCATTTCGTTTCTTACTGTGGCTGGACAAACGCCTAAGTTGTATTTTTTATCCAAAATTTCAGATCCAACAGGTTCTCCTGCTTCAGTATACTCTTGGATTATTTTTTTTAAGATATCTGTCTGTCTCGGGGTTAAGTCAATCATAAGATTTTAATTAGCACTAGTTTATAGTATCTGCTAACGATTGTCAAGAGGGAGTCTTACTGTTTTTCTATTGCATAAAGACAGAGAATCGACTATAATTAATGACCAGTCATGAAAAAAAACACCGCAAAAACAGCTAAAATTAAAGTAAAAAAAGCCGCGATAAAAAAGAAGTCAGAAAAAAAAGCTAAAGCTAAAACAACGCTCAAAGATACTCAGGCAAAAACACCCTCAAAAAAAGAAGTACTTCTTGATTTAACAACTCTGGATAAACAAGCAATAATTCATCATTTTGCTTTAAAAGAAGGTGATACAGGTTCACCAGAAGTCCAAGTGGCTCTTGCAACTCAGAAAATAATTAATTTAGTTGAGCATTTGGATCAAAACCCAAAAGATAATCATTCAAGACGGGGATTGTTAAAGATAGTTTCTAAAAGACGTCGAGTATTAAATTATCTTCAGAATAAAGACATTAAACGCTATAATGAATTAATAAAGAAACTAGGATTGAAAAAATAATGGACATAATTGAAGAAACTTTAACCCTTCAGGATCGAAAAATTACACTACAAATAGGTAAATTAGCTCAAGCAGCCGATGTAGCTATCTTTGGCAGAATGGGTGATACTTGTGTATTGGTAACTGTTGTTGTAGGTCCTGAACGACCAGATATGGATTATTTTCCTTTGATGGTTGAATATGTTGAAAAGCTTTATGCCGGTGGAAGGATAAAAGGATCGCGTTGGGTGAAGCGCGAAGGAAAAGCGTCAGACGATGCTATATTAACCGCTAGGTTGATTGATCGATCTATTCGACCACTCTTTCCTAAAAGTTTTAAACGGCAAGTTCAAATTGTAATTACATTGCTTTCCATTGATGGTGTTAATTCTCCAGAGTTGATCTCGGCGATTACTGTATCAGCAGCTCTCCATATTTCGACAATTCCATGGCAAGGTCCCATCAGCACTATGAGAGTTGGGTATATTAAACCAAATGGTAACGAAGGGACTATTGTTGTTAACCCAAATGAAGAAACCCAGGCTTTTTCAACACTTGATTTAGTTGTTTCATCTACAGAAAGCAAAGTAGTAATGCTTGAGACACAAGCCGATCAACTTGAAGAAGGAATAATTACAGAAGCAATAAATAAGGCTAAGCAGGAAAATGATATCATCATTGATTTTATAAAAAAATTGGGAAGTAAAGTTGGTAAGACAAAAAGCTCCATACCTGTAGATCCAAAACTCGAAGAAATTTCAACTATCCTAAAAAAAGAATATCTTCAAAGGATTGAAAAACTTGCTCAAAAAAATCAAGCAAAAGGTGAGGGTGAGGAATTAACAATTTTAGTCGATGATATATATGAGAAATATTCAGATAAGTTTGATAAGAAAAAGATTAATGAAGTTTTGTCATACCTGATTTTTGAGAAAATTAGATCCAATATATTAAAAAACAAAAAACGTATTGATGGAAGAGGTATTGATGATGTTCGCGATCTATACTGTGAGACCAGTATTTTACCAAGGACCCATGGTTCAGCCATATTTCAACGAGGTCAGACCCAGGTTATGTCTGTTGTCACATTAGGATCACCGACTTTGGAGCAGTTAATCGAAAGCCCTGAAGGAGAAGAAGCTAAGCGTTATATTCATCATTATTATATGCCTCCTTATTCAGTCGGAGAAGTGGGGAGGATGGGATGGCCATCTCGTCGGGAGATTGGGCATGGAGCTTTGGCTGAAAAAGCAATTGAGCCGGTTTTGCCGAGTAAGGAGACTTTTCCATATGCCATAAGGGTAGTCTCTGAGGTTATGTCGTCTAACGGATCAACGTCAATGGCTTCAACATGTGGATCATCTTTAGCTTTGATGGACGCTGGTGTTCCTATAAAAGCTGCAGTAGCAGGAATTTCAATAGGATTAATATATAAATCGGATGAAGAATACGTACTACTTACTGATATAGCCGGCATTGAGGATTTTGCCGGACATATGGATTTTAAAATCGCCGGTACAGACCATGGTGTGACAGCTATCCAGCTCGATGTCAAATGTGACGGACTGACACCTGAAATGATCAAAGAAACCTTCAAGAAAGCCAAAGTTGCACGTGATAAAATTCTTCTAAAGATGAAATCTTCTATAGACAAACCTAGAATGGAGTTATCAAAATATGCACCTAAAGTGATAGTTTTGTCTCCACCACAAGATAAAATTGGTGAAATTATTGGCCCGGGCGGTAAAAATATAAAAAGGATAATTGCCTTAACTCAAACTGATATTAACATTTCTGATGATGGCAAGGTCAGCGTCTCAGGAATCGACAAAGAAAATGTGGATAAAGCCGTTGAACTTATTAACAATATTTTTCGCCAAATTCAAGTAGGAGAAGAATTTGACGGAGAAGTGAAACGTATATTACCATTTGGTGCTTTCGTTGAGCTTCTTCCGGGGAAAGAGGGTATGGTCCATGTCTCAAAAATGGGAAAAGGATTCGTCAAAGATCCATCTGATGTTGTCAAAATCGGCGATAAAGTCAAAGTCAAAGTCATTCAAATTGATCAAATGAATCGGATCAATCTCCAAATGATAGGTTTAGATTCCGCCAATGAGTCGTTGTAAATCGTTTGAATCGGAAGGCAAAAGTCTGTCTCGATGTGCAACCATTATTGCTCCGGGATCAACTCTTAGTATCGGTATTTCAACACCATTTTGAAGAGATGAAGCGGCAGATAAAGTAAGCCTATTCCCAACGTCGATTGCTTGTCCTAATAAACTCTCAGGTAATCCAATATCTCTCTCTAAGAGTAGTGCTCTTAATCTATCAACCTCATGAGGATCTGATATTCGGACAAGTACACCACCGATTGACGTTATATATTTTGGACCAGCAGTTCTCTCTGTAGCTAAATCGTCATCATAAAGTACATAAGTACCACTTTTACCGCTAGTAACACCCTCGATAATAGCTTCATTTGGATCTCTTCCAGCTACAAGCGGTAAGAAAACACGACTTCTAGCCGGTAAAATTCTTAATCTAGCTGCCAAAGTATCAAGCTCTATACCAGTAAGATCTGGAGGGCTAATCCTTAATGGATCGACAAAAAGAGGCAATTGATATGGACGGTCAAGGCATTCTATCACGGCCATAACATTTATTATATCATGCTATAGGTTTTTTGTTACTGTTATTTTCAGGTTCCTACATTCTAAGTTGAAGTGCAACACTTGTTTCTTTTGAAGACGTAAATCTTCTGAACTTGTAA
>MFZK01000020.1:0-15640 GCA_001789395.1 Candidatus Roizmanbacteria bacterium RIFCSPHIGHO2_02_FULL_37_13b
TCAAATAAACATCAGATTTTATTGGTTGTTCCCAGACCTAGATCGAAGATTGATTTACTTACGGAACTTAAAAATATCGAAATTGTTTATTTGTCTGGGATACCAAGTTATATTTATAAAGACTGGCAAATTACTCTACCTTTTTCACCCTATATTCAAAAAAAAGTAAGTCAGTTCAAACCAAATATTATTCACTTTCACGGTCCACTTACCGTCTCTCTAAATGGACTTATCTTTGCTAATCAAAAACATATTCCTTGTGTGGGTAGCTTTCATGGCTATTTTATGGAACCAGAGTATTTAAAAATTGTTGGCTTGGACAAATTTGGACTTCATAAATCTAAGTTACTCAACAAACTACTATGGAAATATTCAAATATTGTTTATAATCGAACGAATACAATTATTTGCCCATCAGAAGCTACAAAAAAAGATTTAATTGATCACGGTCATAATAAACCAGTTGTGGTAATTAGCAACGGCATAAATCTTCATCAAAAAAAAGAGTTGAAAATTAAATATAAACTTCCGCAAAATTACTTTTTACATGTCGGTCGACTAAGCAAAGAAAAAAATATTGAAATTCTTATTGAAGCTATTAAAAAAACCGATAAAAAAATAAATCTATTAATCGTTGGTGATGGACCAATAAAAACCACCCTTGAAAAAATGGTAATGAATAAAGGATTAAGTAAAAGAATTATTTTTCTAGGGATGATACCTTATACTCAACTACCCAGTTCAAATATATACAAAAATGCTATTGCTTTTATAACGACATCAACATCCGAGACACAGGGAATAACGATACTTGAAGCAATGAGAGAGGGATTGCCTATAATTGGTGTAAATGCTAAAGCACTTCCCGAACTCATTGTCAACAACGGTATTTTATGCGATCCGGACAACATTGATCAAATTTCAAAATCAATGGTGTTATTAAATGAAGATAAAGAAATGCGACAAAGATATGCCGGAAACTCACTACTGAATGTAAAAAAACACAATGTCTCAAATACGGTGAGGAAACTAGAGAGTGTTTATAACAGTTTAATCTAAGAAAGTTTAATGTTTTTGTTGTTTAAATATTTTCTCAATTTCTGTCAAAGTCGTCACATCTTCAGGTTTTTTGTCATTTCGAAAGCGCTCCAATCGGGGAAAACGCAAGGCATATCCGGGAATATCAACCTCATAAGCTGAACCTGATTTGGATTTCTTTAAAGTCCGACCTGCGGTATGAGATGGTGATCGGGTAAGCTCATCCGCTCTAATCTCAACGACAATCTCGGGTTTTATCCAGACATCAACTTCCATCATTTTATCAACCAGATACTGATTGGGCTTTTGAGCAGTTTTAAATTTATCCGATCTTTTCTTTAACGTCTTCCATTCTTCGTCAGTTAAACCTGTCCCAATTTTTGCTACAGTTTGAAACCGTAGGCTTTTATCGTCATAAATACCAGCTAAGAAGGCGCCGATGCCAAAATCAGACCTTTTTCCTTTACCTGAATCATAACCCATGACCAAACAATCGATCGTGTCGGTAATCTTTGATGAATAACTTCTTTTATACTTTATCCAGTTCCATCCACGAGCACCCGGTTGATAAATTCCATCAAGTTTTTTTACCATAATTCCTTCCAATCCTTTTGAGACGGCATCCTCAAAAGCCAAATTAATTTTCTTCTCCGAATCGACTATTTCTTCAGGTGATATAAGTAATGTATCTGTAGATTTTGAACCTGTCAGTTTTATCGACTTTTCCAAAACGCGTCTTCTTTTTTCAAGCGGAATATTTAGATAATTAACTCCATTTGAATACAGAATCTCGAAGGCAAATAATTTAAGCGGAATTTCTTTGACTTTTTCAGCGATGTCATATTTTCTTTTCCGTTGAACTGTTTCTTGAAATGGCAAAAAAGAGTTCGATTCAACATGAAAACCAATTGCTTCTCCTTCTAAAATAATTTCATCGGCAACAACTTCCTTTTTAACTCCATCGACAATATCCGGATACATAAAGGTTACATCTTCAAGACTTCGTGAATAGAGCTTAACGTCTGATTTATTAGCATGTATTTGTAATCTAAAACCATCATATTTCGGTTCGATAATAGCTTTTGGTGCTTTTTCTAATATGTCTGTTGCAGACGATAGACGCTCTGCTTTCATCATTATTATTGGCGTAAAAAGCTTAGGTTTAACTTGAGTAAGTCCTGCAATTCCTGATTTCTTTATTTGTTGTCCTATATAACCAATATCAGGACGAACATGATATG
This sequence comes from Candidatus Roizmanbacteria bacterium RIFCSPHIGHO2_02_FULL_37_13b, assembly GCA_001789395.1. Lineage (GTDB taxonomy): Bacteria > Patescibacteriota > Microgenomatia > UBA1406 > HO2-37-13b > HO2-37-13b. The sequence continues at coordinate 2,280 of MFZK01000020.1, forward strand.
CTTTTTCAATTTTAGGTCTTAAAGATTTATTTCCTGTTAACATCCAGGAAAAACCATCAAGTATGGTCATATCAGAAAAACCAAGCCTTAAAGTGTTAGTTGGGATTCTGACAACAAATCTTGCCGAGAGAGGATCAAGTCCTTTTACCAATTCAGTAAATAGTGATGTTTTTTTCTCTTGTGAACCAAAACCACCGCATTTGGCAATCTCGTTTAATCGGTTAAAAACCTCAATGATAGATATATCTTTTTTTGGAAATTGATGATTCTTATTCTTTAAATCTTCAACGGTCTTACCCAAATCACCAATTTTTTTATAATTGCTGATGAATGTTTTTTCACTTACCCTTACTACTTCGATTAAAGCTTTTATTATCATCTTCTCACCCAAGCCAAAGTCAAGTCGAATAAAAAGGGGCGTGAGCCTGCCTTGTAATAAATACAACACCTTATCAATCTCTTTGTCAGATATTTTATCGAAAAGATCAGCAATAATTTCGGTTATCTTCAATCTGGATGATGTATCCTCAATTTTGGCGAAATAAATAGATAATTGTTTAAAAGTCATAAATTATTGCAAAAAAAGAAAAAAATACCCAGCGATGACACCGACTAGAAAAAAAATTCCCAAAATAAAAGTAAAAAAACCTTCTTCATTTTTGGAAATTTTATATATACCCTCACCGACTAAAGTTAAAGCAAAGAGTGTAGGAAGAATAAAACCGATATACAAAAATTCCGGTGATTTACCAATCATTGTTTAATTTTACACCATAATATATCGCGCTGCTTTTGTTTTACCGACCTTTTTTATTATTCCGTAGGTAATAAGCTCTTGAATATCACGTAATATCGTATCTTCTGAGACGTCTGTAATAACGTCGGAAAAATTCTGATTTTGAAGATATCCGATGCTTTGGATATATTCAATAATTTTCACTTGTCGCTCTGTTAAGAAGATCTGTTTACCGCCCAGTTTTTGCTTTAAATAAGTATCTTTGGATAGTTTCAGAACTTTTTTTCTAACTCTTTCAAACTCAATTGCCACACCTTGTGTAAAATACTCAAGCCATGAAGTCAAATCACCATCAGAGGCTTTTTTTAAATTTTCATAATAACTAACAGCATCTTTGTCGTAATACTCCTCTAAAGAAAAGAACTTCCGCGTATCATAATTACCCAAAAAAAGTACTAAAGTTGACATGCCTCTTGCTACACGGCCATTGCCATCTATAAACGGATGAATTCTGACCAGTTCATGATGAACCACACCAGCTTTCAATATGGGATGAATATCATCATCTGAGATACGATTGACCCAATAAACAAATTCCCTCATTAGAAATGGTACTTCCACTGCTTGAGGTGGTCTAAAGGTCACTTCGCCCGTCTCTGAATTACGGATGACTACCTGTTTTAATCTATATTTACCACCTTCTTCTTCACCGAGAATTCTATAAACGACGATACGATGAATTTTTTTAATAAAATCTTCCGTCAACCGCTCGATCTTTCTTTTTGCCTCATCTTCGATTAGTTGTATTACTTTTCTATAATTGATTATCTCCTGTATATCTCGTGATCGACCAATCACATCCTTACCTAAAAGAACATCCTTAGCTTCATTTATATCTAATTTATTACCTTCAATATGAGTACCATGATATGCCGTTCTGACAATGGCATCCTCTTTGAATTGTTTTTCCCACAGTGGAAGAAGTGGCGCATCATTTATGACTTCTTTTGCTGCTTCAATTAAGCCAATATTTTTTAATACTTTATTGGTGATATTAAACTGTGGATTAAACATATTTTTGTTTATTTATTTGCCAAATCGACGTTGTCTAATACGATATTCATCTAATATCATATCAATATCTGCCTCTCTAAAATCAGGAAAATATTTGTTTGGGAAAAAAAGTTCACTATATTGAGATTGCCAAAGCATAAATCCCGATAGACGTATTTGCTTACCGGTACGAATGATTATATCCGGTTCAGGATATGGCTGTCCCGCTAAATCTAAATTATTATTAATATCATCTTCGGTCATACTTGATACTTGATACTTCATACTTGATACTTTATTTACCGCTCTTACAATTTCATCCCTTCCACTATAATCAAGGGCAATATTGAAAAAAAAATGAGAGAAATTTTTAGTCTTTTCTTCTGCAGCTTTTATTTTATTTTTTAAACTTTCCGGTAATCTGTCTCTTCTACCAATATGAATAAGTTTTACTTCATTTTTAATTGCTTCTTTCAAATGTTTATCAATAAATAATTCAAATATTCGCATCAGGTGCTTTACTTCATCTTTGCTTCTTTGCCAATTATCGACAGAAAAAGCCCAAAACGTTACCGTAGATATTTCAAGCTTTCGAAGATATTCCATTATTCTAACAACATTTTCATAGCCCCGGCGATGTCCTTCAATCGTCGGTAACTTATGATCAATAGCCCACCTTCTATTTCCATCAGGAATAATAGCTATGTGATTTGGATGAATTAGATTTTGATTCATATCTATTTCTTTGGATTATTTCCATATTATACCTTGCAATTCATCACCAAATGGGTATAGAATCAATTTATGGGGCACAGGTTTTTAGCATTAAATATTGAACAGGATTTCCCGATAGCAAAAAATTTCAGCAATATTTCTAGCCTTCTTAATCTGTTTATTAATCTTTCACTCACTATTGCAGCTGTTTTAGTACTATTCATGTTAATTTACGGGGCTTTCATTTATTTGACTGCAGGTGGCGTCTCTGAGAATTTACAAAAAGCACAAAAAATTATTATGTGGTCGATATTGGGATTGGTGATGATATTAGCAAGCTTTTTCTTGGTCCGATTAATCGGACGGATAATGGGTGTTGATTTTCTGATTTAATATATATGTTTTTAGCACAGCCGACAAAATCTATTGAAGATATATTCGGTAAAATAACTCCTCCTCCAGGACCCAGTATGCTTTATGGTGATCCTTTCGTAGCCCTCGGTGCTTTTTTTGGGACTTTATTAAATATTGTATTAATTGTATTTGGTATTGTAATGCTAGTATATATGATCTGGGGAGCACTCGATTGGACAACGAGTGAAGGTGATAAAGAAAGATTAGAAAAAGCCAGGGCAAAAATCGTCAATGCAATTTTAGGAATATTAATTCTTGTTGTCGCTCTTACTCTGTTTTCACTGATTACCGGGAATGTCTTGGGGATAATAAAACGTGGACCAAACGGTTGGGAATTTAAAATACCAATTATCCCCAAAAAATGCCCTGGATATTGTGCAAAATCAGATGCAACTGGAATTGCTTGTGGACTAGGTTATACCGAAGATTCAAGCTATGATGATTGTATTGATCTTGGTCAAGTTTGTTGCAAGTCTAAATAATTTTGATTTAATCGTACTCCAATAGATGACTCATTAATTATAAGATCTTTTAGCACAAGATCGTGAGATTTTGTTGTGACTTTTTCAATATCTTTCCGCAGACAAATTATATGTAGATTATGTCCGGTATTGATAGTGAAATAACATTCCAATCCCTCCTCTCGCAATCTATATATGCTATTTATTAGATTAATCGATTCCGGATAAAGATATATAAGTGAAGGATAGGAGGTCATCATGATAGCATGAAGCTCTAAAGCCTCATGTTCTACTATTTCTCCGAAACGGGTGAAATCCCGGTTGGCAATATATTTTTTTACCAACTTGATTTTATTATTAATTTTTTTAAGTCTTGTTATCATAAAAGGACTAGTACTTACATATCTTTGACCAATAGAAGTTGGAATTTCCTTCGGTTTGCAGCTTAAAATACAAACTATATCAACAATATCCCACCAATTTACAGGAAAGATGGATTTTGCATAGGATGTTTCATCACTGTTTCCGGCAATCCATTCGACAAAACCGTCAGGTATTGACCGGCATGCAGAACCTGATCCTTTTCTAGCTAAAATGGACAGTTCTTTCTCTGATAATTGAAGTCCACAAGCCGCCGTTGCAGCTAAAGTCAAAGCGGCAAATCCGGAGGCTGATGATGATAAACCGGTTGAAGCCGGAAAATTGTTTTTTGAAATAACTTTGGCTCGGCTTTTTATACCTGCTAATTTCCGCACTCGATCTAAATGACCTACAACCCGTTTTGCGACTTGAATATCAAATATACCATCAATTAATACCTCATCTTTTTCGAACTTTTCAGAAAACTCAACTGTCGTTTCAGTCGTCAGATTACTTAAATTCATCGAAATACTGCTGTTTAATGGAATTCTCAAATCTTCATCTCTCTTTCCCCAATACTTGATAAATGCGATATTTGATGGTGCAACAGCTGTAGCTTTCATGGTTTTAAAATTTAATAATCTTACCTCCAACTTTTTTAATCGATTTACATACATCATCCTTTTTGCTATCCGAGACTAAAACAATTATACAGTCTCCTCCACCAGCTCCAGATAATTTTGCACCCCAAGCACCGGAAGATATGGCGGCTTCGACCATCTTGTCAAGTTTAGTTGTGCTTACATTTAAATCTTTAAGAAGTTGATGGTTAATATTCATTAACTCCCCAAGTTTAATAAAATTGTTTTTCTCAATTGCATCGGTTGCTTCATTGACAATATTTTCCATTTTAATAAATAGTTGTAATAATGTCTTTCTACGCCTCTTAAAAAGAGACTTAACCTGTTTTATCATATCTGCTGATTTAGCTTTTTGACCTGAATAAGCTACTATAAGTGGTAATCGACCATGAGATATAATCTTTATTTGTCCTGGTTTTTGGTAATAAAGAATCCCGCCATAAACGGCAGCGGCAATATCAGTGCCTGAATTATCAGGCTGAACAGATAAAACCGCTCTATGACTAAGTTCAAAAATGTCAGAACTTGATAAATGGAGATTATAAAATTTGCTTAATGCTCTAATCATGGCGACGACAGATGCAGATGACGATCCTAAACCTAGCTTTTCGCTGAATTCACTTTTTGAAATAATTCTTAAGAATTTATTTGTTCTGAATTTATTTCTAAATATTTCCAGAGTTTTTTTTATCAAATAATTATCAATATTTTCGGGGAGAACAATTTCATCTCTATCAGCTTCAGATTTTTCAATTGAAATTGAAATTTTTTTATCTATTGCCATGACAATACAGGGATAACCAAAGACTACGGCATGCTCACCAAAAACAACCAATTTACCAGGGGCGCTAGAAGAAATCATGGTTCTTTTTTCAACCCTTCTACAGATTGTTTAAATTTAAAATAATTAATTTTATTTAACATAAGGTAATGAATTAATCGCGATTCATCAAAGGCAAAAAAAAGTATAAATCCTGAATTTTCTGATCTTCCGCCGGCTCCGGTGACTTTACCAACGCCAAATTTATTCAAATCCAACAATAAATTTTGGGTTCTTGCCGAAATAATACCAAGCTTGTTTAATAAGACATTATTATTCTTTAATGATTCAGCAAATAAATGTTCATCTTCTTTAATAATGGATACAACAAATCGACGAGTGGTTTTCTCAATATCATTAAAAATATCAGCAGCTTTTTTTGGATGACGTCGATAAAAATCCGCAACGAGATTTATCATCTCACTCGTTTTTTCTAATGGTGGACCTGAATCTATAAGATAGAGTTTTTCTTCAATTTTTTTTGGAATAATAAAATTTAATTGAGAAATGTTTTTTAGAAAATTGAACTCTTTTCGAAAATATATTAATCCTCCAAAACAACATGCACTATTATCAACTCCTGACGGATTATCATGAAACCGCTTTTCTATTTTATAGCTGAGATTATTAACAATTTCGTTTGGATAAGTTTCACCACTATAATATTCTAAAAAAGTCGCCGATGCTGCCACAGAAAGGGCGGCTGAAGATCCTAAACCTCTTTTTATTGGAATTGAAGATTTAATGACATATTGATATAAATCTCTATTTGATAATATTTTTTTCTTCTGACTCTTTAAATAATTCTTAACTGTTTTGGATATAAAATCAATATTAGTATTATTTTTTCTTTTACTTCCTGCATTAAGCAGACTAAAATTTAATCGCAAAGCCAAAGCCAATGCCAATGCTGGTTTATTAAATATAACAGCGTGTTCTCCGGATAAAATTACTTTAGCGGGAGCTGAATAGGTTATTATTTTTTTCATTATTTAAAGCCAAGTGACCGTTACTCGTCTTTGAGGAGTTTAAACTTAATACCGTAGGCAATTACTCCGTCTTGTGAGGGTTGCCTGACCTTTCGCAATATTGATTCAACTTTCATTCCGATTGATATTTTTTCATCCATCAAGTCAACTAATTGACCATATAGTCGCCGTCCACTATCTAATTCAACCATAACTACATAATATGGGGCGTTTTTTTTAAATTCTTTTGCAGCGATATAAATTTTGGTCCAAGTCAATATTTTCCCTGTTTTGCCTAATTGATCTTTTATATGTCTTTGCCGACGCCAAATTTTTACTGGTGAAATCATAATTTGTGTAACGTTATACGTGTAACCTGTAACATATTTAATTCCCTAATATTGTAATAACGACTGTGCCTCCAGAACCCCCTACATTATGTGCCAATCCATATTTTGCTCCTTTTACCTGTCTCTTTTCTGCACGTCCGGTCAGTTGTAAGTAAATTTCACCCAATTGTTTGATACCTGTTGCCCCAACAGGATGACCTGCACTTTTCAATCCACCTGATGTATTTACCACCAGATTATCCGATCGACCAAACATTGTTGAATAAGCTCTAGCCCCGCTTGCTCCTTCACCTTTTTTCCAAAAACCAATGTCTTCCATAGCAATAATCTCAGCAATTGAGAAACAATCATGTAGCTCCGCTACGGTGATATCTTTTCTTTTTAATCCTGTTTTTTTAAATACTTTATCAGCAGCGATAATAGTGGCTTCAATTGAGTCGAGATTTTTTCTTTTTTTTAACGATATCGTATCATTGACCACTTCTGACGCTAAAACCATCACGGGTTTTTTTGCTTTTTTTATTATCTTTTTATTGCTGGTTATTATTACAGATGATGCACCATCAGAAATTGGAGAACTATCCAGGACTTTCAAAGGATAAGCAACATAAGCACTGTTTAAAACGTCACTCACACTTATTTGACGTCTGAAATGAGCTTTGTCATTTAAGCTTCCATGAAAATGATTTTTAACTGATATGCAAGCCAAATCTTCTTCTTTTGTTTTGTTTTTATTTAAATAACTTTGAGCCATCAAAGCATATATTCCCGGAAACGTCAAACCCGACTCCTGTTCTTCACCACTTGAAGCTGCAGATAAACCACCAACTACTTGTTCAGGAGAAAAATCAGTCATTTTCTCTGCGCCGACGACAAGCACTGTCTCTGCTGCCTGTGATTTAACATAATTAACAGCTAAATTAAATGCACTGCCCCCTGAAGCACATGCTGCTTCAACTCTAAAAATAGGTATATTAAGTTTAAGTATTTCCGCGATTTTAGCACTAGCGTGTAAATTATTCTCTAAGATTCCAGACAACATATTGCCAAAAAAAACTGCATCTATCTGTTTTTTTTCCAGACCGGATTCTATTAAAACATTATCAATGGCTTCCCCTACTAAACTAAATAACGATTTTTCCCAAAGTTCACCAAATTGTGTTGTATAGTAACCAATAATTGATACCATAATTCTTGAAACATGAAACTTGAAACACTTTTAATATATATTAATGCTTCATGTTTTATGCTTTATGTTTTATGATTAGATTGTGTCCATGAACTTTAAATAAGTCGGATAATCAATGTACTTTTTATTTTTAATTTTTTTTGATAAGGACATTCTTCTTTTATCAATATTGTCAGTGACTTGAAATATGAAAGCATCGGATCCGGCACCAGAACCAAATGAAGCAAAAAAAATTAAATCATTTTTTTGGGCTACTTCTAAAACCGATACAAGTCCAAGTAACGCCGATGCCGTATAAGAATTACCAAGATTCTCTACCACTAATGACTGTTTTACTTGATCAAAATCAAATCCTAGTTTATAAGCTATTTGAATTGGAAATTTACCATTTGGCATATGAAATACCGCATGAGCTATCTGATGAGGCTTAATTTTGGTTTTTTTTAATAGATCAGAAGAGGAATTAAAAATATGATAAAAATAGGCAGGCAGTCCTGTGAATCTTCCACCATGAGATGGATATCTTATCCCATCACGACGCCAAAAATCAGGTGTATCGGTTGAATATGTAGAATAGTCTAGTACTTTCAGGACTAAATCTTGACTACCCATCAAGAGACTGACTGATGCTGAACTGGCAGTATATTCCAATACATCATGAGGCATACTCTGAGCCTTGTCTGAAGCTGAAACCAATACGTAGGATGTAAGTTTGGATTTAATCATACCTAAACCGGATATCATCGCTCCTGTCGCGGCTTTGCATGCAAATTCTGTATCTGAAGCTAAATAATGACCACGAATGCCTAACATCTCAGCTAATATCGTTGCTGTTGGATTAACTGCGTAAGGATGAGATTCTGAACCAACATATACGGCGCCAATTTTTTTCTTGTCAATATTCAAACCCTCAAATGCCATTTTTGACGATTCATAAGCCATTGTCAAAGAATCTTCATCAATACCTGCTACCGTCTTTTCTTTTACCAATAAAGATCTTGATATGTTTTTCTCTTCCTTTCCCCAAACTTTAGCAATATCTCCGATTTTGATCCGATATTTTGGAATGTAAAAACCGTAGGATACTATACCTGTCATATTTAATAATCTTATCTACCTAACTTAGAGTGAGCTTTAGCCAATGATCCTTCAGCTAAAGAAGCTAATAAAGACAGCTCACCTGCAAGTACTGCAGCCGCCAAAACTTCAGCTAACTCATAACTCTTTTTCACCCCGATAATATTTATTGCTTCTGCTTGTGTTTTAAGTCTTGTTCCACCACCTATCGTTCCGATCATAATATCGGGCAAATAAACAGAGAAATATAAATCTTGATTAGATAATATTTTAGTCGTAGTTACACCAAGACTTCCTTCAACTGTATGAGCTAAATCTTGGCCAGTTGCAGCATAAAAAGCGGCAACAATGTTTGCAAAATGAGAATTAAAACCCAGTGATCCACTTATGGCCGACCCAATCATACATTTTGCTAACCAGACGTCAAATATTTTTTGAGGAGTAGTTTTAAGCGTATCTATAATTTGTGTATTTTTGATTATACTTTCAGCCCAAATTCTTTTTCCACGACCAGAAATCATATTAAGCCATGCTGGCTTTTTATCAACCTCGTAATTTCCGGCTATAGATAAATTTACTGTATCAGTTTGCTTATTAATAAACTCAATAATTTTTTCAGTAGCAATGGTCACCATATTCATACCCATTGCATCTTCGCTGTCAAATAAAAATCGGACAAAAACGTAAACTCCAATTATTTGAACCTTTATATCTAGAAGCTCCAAATGAGAAGAAGTAGATTTTGTGACTTTTTTTATTTCATGAAAATTTTCGTGTAGCCATTTTTTAATTATTAATCCCTGTCTTATTCCGCTTGTTTCAAATACAGGAGCTCTCGATGTCCCAACTTGCTCTACGTTGGTCAAGACACCACCTGATTGATTCACTACTTTACAACCTCGATTTACTGAAGCGACCAATGCTCCTTCACTCGTCGCTAAAGGAAGGAAATAATCACCATTGATATACTTACCTTGGATGTTGATTGGTCCGGCTACCCCCAAAGGTAATGAAATAGCACCAATTAAGTTTTCACAATGAACGTCTTTTTCATCATCAATTAATACGCTAGCGATATCCTTTAAATTAATGGCTAATTCCTTCTCTAAAAATTCCTTTCGCTGATTGACTCTTTTTAAATCAGTTAATTTTAGATGTGTCTTGTGTTTCATATTTTCGTGTTTTCGTATTTCCGTTATTAAATGAACGGTATCCTAAAAATTTTAATTTGATACATAAATATTGAATATGGAATAAACCAAGCAGCATAAAGAATAATAAATATCATAAGTCGATAAAAACTTAATTTTAGAGAGAATCTTAGGGATAAATAAAACAACAATAACTTCCAAATAAGCAAACTTAACGATATGGTTAAGAAAATTAAACTGAACGATTTACCTAGAAACGAGAAGGTACGTGGAGGTGGAATTAGAAAATAAACAACAGATGTAAATAAAAACCAAGTTATGGTTGGAAAAAGTGAAAAAGCAAAAGAAAATAATAAATTTTTATAATCTATATCCCGTTTGATTAATTTTCCTAATAGATAAAAAAAACTTGTTGTCAAGATAAAAGTCAAAATAAAAAAAATAAATGTGATCAATGATGAAGATGATAAAATAAAAGGATTAAGTGTTTTATTCCTCATTAAAGTAGCAAAAATAAAATATCCATATACAAAAATTAATATAAAAAACAATTGATAATTATCTTTTTCTTTAACAATTTGGCGCATGGTTCTGTAGGGGAAAAAAATTAAACCAAATAAATATCTCGTAAAAAAAATCCAGGAGGTAATTAATCGGGTTAGTATAGTGGTCTTTTTTTCTTTCATTAAAATCCGTATTGAAGTATAGTCACTAGTTTGACTAATAAATATCCAACTAAAAAATATAAAGTCAAAATTATAAGAATTGTTAATGGAATAATAACTTTAAAAGGAAAGATTTTTAAATAAGAACTTATATATTTAAAGACACTTGTGAATTTTTCAAAATGTAAATCATTGGGGGTTAGTGAGTAGACTTCGTGCAGTTTGTGTTTTATTCGGAGAAATTCCTTGTTCCTCATGTTGATTATAAGCAATTACAAATGCTTTTCTTGCCCGAAATATTAGACTTTCCGTTGCTTTAAACGATAATTTTACTTTTTGAGCTATTTCTTGAACCTTATAGCCTTCTTTATACTTTAGTCTAAGTACTGTGGCATAATCATTTGGCAGCTTGTTGAAAATTGAATCAATCTTATTGGTTATATACCTTCTATCAATCTCATCATCTAGCAATATTGTTGATAATGATTCAACAAATCCTTTAGGCAAACTTGAAAACAAAATCTTCTTAATTTTTCGCCGTCTTAATTTGTCAATAATTTTATTCTTTGCAATTGAAAACAGAAACGTCTTCATACTAGATTGACCTCTAAAATCACGAAGAGACTCTATAAAACCTAAAAAAGCGTCTTGTAGTATCTCTTCTGCATCAGCTTTTTCTTTAATTTGTCGCAAAATAAAATGATAAAGAGTTTGACGATGTTCTTTGTAAAAATTATATAACGCTACATCATCTCTCCTTATTATTCTCGAATACAATTCATCCTCTTTATTCCGTTTCATGTTTGTGGACCTGATTTTATCACTTCATCAGGAATTTTGTCGAATTTCTTTATATTACTGGCAAATAAATTGACTAACTTTATCGCTTGACGATCATATAGTTGTTTGTTTTTCCAAAGAGAACGGAATTTAAGTATTTTTTCATCTACGCCAATAATTTTATTAGGAATATTAAGATTAAAAACATCATTGTGACTATAACCAAACTTATCAAGTTTATCTTCTAAAATCGCTGAAATAATATTCCTTGTATTTTTAATACTAATCCTTGTACCAATTCCATACGGCCCACCGGACCATCCTGTATTAACATAATAAACTTTTGCTTTATATTTCAGTAGATATTTTTTTAGAAGTTTTGCATAAATCAATGCTTTCAAAGGCATAAATGGAGCACCAAAGCATGTTGAAAAAACTGCCACAGGTTTTACTATCCCCCGCTCTGTCCCGGCTAGCTTTGAAGTATACCCCGATAAAAAATGATACATAGCGGCGTGTTCATCAAGTTTAGCGACCGGCGGCAAAACGCCATATGCATCCGCAGTTAAAAAAATGACATGTTTGGGATGCGTACCAATTCCAGATAAAACCGCGTTTTCAATATATTCTAAAGGGTATGCAGCACGGGTATTTTCGGTTAAACTTCGATCCCCAAAATCAAAATCGCCAGCTTTGTCAATAACTACATTTTCTACCAAACTACCATGTCTTATCGCATTCCATATTTGTGGTTCATTTTCTTTTTTTAGATCAATACATTTAGCATAACAACCTCCTTCAAAGTTAAACACGCCGTTTTCCGACCAACCATGTTCATCATCTCCAATTAAGAAACGCTTCTTGTCAGCAGAAAGAGTGGTCTTACCCGTGCCGGACAGACCGAAAAAAAGTGCAGTATTTCCGGATTTATCGGTATTGGCGGAGCAGTGCATCGGAAGAACATTTTTTTTAGGCAGAATATAATTCATTACAGAAAACACTGATTTTTTAATTTCTCCGGCATATTTACTACCACCGATTAAAACTATCATTTTTTCTAAATTTAGTATGATAAAAGCTTCTGATTTAGTCCCATCAGTAATCGGATTTCCAGTGACGCTTGGAGCCACTAAAACTGTTAGTTGGGGTACGTGATTTTTCAGTTCTGATATGTTCGGTCGACGAAATAGATGGGTAGAAAATAAAGATTGATACCCAAATTCCGATATAACTCTCACTTGAAGTTTATATTTGTCATCAGCGCCGACAAAACCATCAAAAATATAAATTTCATCCAAAGAAGAAAAATAGTTGGTGATCTTTTTATAAGCAATTTGAAAATATTTATTTTTTATCGGGACATTAATCTTACCCCAATCTATTTCTTTATGAACGGCGGGACTATCAACAATGAATCGATCATCAGGTGAACGACCCGTGTATTTACCTGTATTAACGACAAGAACTTTAAGTCTGGAATGCTTACCTTCGCCTCTCGCCAAACTTCTTTTAATTAGATCATCAACGCCTAAATTTCTGTGTATTTTTCCTTTGGGAAAAATGTCATGCTCGTGTAGGTATTTCATCTACGATATAATTTATCAATTTTTAGATTATATCATTTTAAAAATGATCTATAATAAAGTTAACTCATGATTGTCGATGAAGTCGAAATATTGATTTCTGCGGGTAAAGGTGGAGACGGCTGCGTCTCTTATCGCCGTGAGAAAGGCATCCCAAAAGGTGGTCCTGATGGAGGGGACGGCGGTAGAGGTGGAGATGTATATTTCATTGGCGTGTCAAATCTTACCGCCTTAAAAAAATTTCACTCAGAAAGAAAAATTTCTGCCCAAGACGGACAGAATGGAAAATCCAAAAAGAGACACGGAGCTTCCGGAGCGGACTTACTACTTAAAATACCTATTGGAACAATAATATCCGACCTGGATATTGAATGGCGAAAAGAAATTACCTTCGTTGAT
>MFZK01000020.1:15646-44537 GCA_001789395.1 Candidatus Roizmanbacteria bacterium RIFCSPHIGHO2_02_FULL_37_13b
ATATTAGTAGCTAAAGGTGGTATCGGTGGTCGTGGCAACTGGGAACTAAGATCAGCGCAAAATAAAACTCCAAGCCAAGCTGAACAAGGAAGTCCGGGTCAAGCCAGACACTTTAATTTTAATCTTCAATTCATTGCTGAAATTGGACTAATTGGATTACCCAATGCCGGCAAATCAACCCTTTTAAACTGCTTAACTAATGCTCATGCCAAGATTGGTAATTATCCATTTACCACACTTGAGCCAAATTTGGGTGTTATGGATGAAAAAGTCATTGCTGATATTCCAGGGCTTATCAGTGGTGCTTCTAAAGGCAAAGGATTGGGAATAAAATTTTTGAAACACATTAAAAAAACAAAGTTGTTAATCCACTGTATTGACTCAACGAGTGAAAATGTTGTCGAAGATTATCACACCATCAGAAATGAATTAAGAATTTATGATCCGGATATGCTATCTAAAAAAGAAATAATCATATTAACAAAAAGCGATATGGTAGAAAATAGAATAATAATGGAAAAAATGAAACAACTTAAAGATATTAGTAATGAAATATTATCGATGTCTGTATTAATTGAAAAAGACATTATTCATCTAAAAAAAACTCTCATTCAAAATCTTCATTGATCCAAAAAAAAATCTAATGTAGACTTATTTTAGATACAAATAAACAATATGATTATTTCAGATGATCAATTAATGAATTTAGTGGTTCAAAGCGGTCTGGTTCATGAAAAAAACGTCCAAGAACTAATTGTCTTTGCTAAAGCAGCGGAGATGTCGCTATTTGATGCTATTGTTGAAAAAAATAATATTCCTGAGGAAAATTTAGGTCATTTAATTGCTAATTACATCCAGATTCCTTTCATCTCTCTTTCAAAAACCTCTATTCAAGAAGATGTATTTCATTTATTACCGGAGAGAATATCTCGAAAATATAAAGCAATTGCATTTTATCGGGACAATAAGGAAATTAGACTGGCTTTAGCTGATCCCAGCAATCATAATCTCGCATTACATCTGGCAAAAAAAACAAATCAGCCAGTCATGGTTTATTTAGCTTTAGAGCGTGATATTAATAATGCTGCTCAATTATATCGCAAAGAATTACAAATAATTATCGATCAATTAATAGGTCAAAGCAGTCTTGGAATGGATACGTTTACTAGCTTAGATCAAGCCCCGATTGCTAAAATTGTTGATACTCTTATTGACTATGCTTATCAAAATAAAGCATCAGATATACATATTGAACCCCAGGAAAAATATTCGCTTATAAGATTTCGCATCGATGGAATTTTGCATGATGTATTAAATTTACCGAAAAATTTTCATGACAGGATTATCACTCGTATAAAAGTTGCTTCTAAACTCCGGACCGATGAACATCAATCAGCCCAGGATGGAAAGATGAGACTTAGACTTGAAGAAGAAATGCTCGATATAAGAGTGTCAATTATCCCCATCGCCGATGGTGAAAAATCGGTATTAAGACTTCTATCATCCAAATCGCGAAAATTCACTTTATCTGATTTGGGTATGAATGAAAAAGATTTAAAGAAAATCCAAGATGCTTTTCATAAATCATACGGAATGATTTTATCAACTGGCCCGACTGGATCTGGAAAATCAACATCAATATATGCAATTTTAAAAATTATAAATACCCGGGAAAAAAATATTACAACGATAGAAGATCCCGTCGAATATCGACTTAAAGGCGTTAATCAAATTCAGGTTAATACAAAAACCAACCTTACTTTTGCCGCGGGACTTAGATCTATATTAAGACAAGATCCAAATGTTATTTTTGTTGGAGAAATCAGAGATGTCGAAACCGCCGGGATTGCTGTCAACGCTGCTTTAACCGGACATTTAGTCTTATCCACATTGCATACCAATGATGCAGCCACTACTCTTCCACGATTGACTGATATGAAAGTCGAACCATTTCTTGTCTCCTCAACTGTCAATGTAATTGTCGCACAAAGACTGATCAGAAAGATATGTGATAATTGCCGTATTTCATATCTTCTATCAGAATTTGAACTAAATAAATTTTTTTCACCTGAGGTAGTCAAAAAACATTTTATGTTTACAGAAGAAAATCATGAAATTCGAATTTATAAAGGATCCGGATGTAAGCTTTGCCATAATACTGGTTATGCAGGGCGGATTGGAATTTTTGAAGTATTAGAGGTATCACCAAATATTAAAAAATTGATCGTCGAAAAAGCCAATTCTGACGTAATTATCAAGGTGGCAATACAAGAAGGAATGACGACAATGTTAGATGACGGTATTGAAAAAATTGCTCAAGGTTCAACTACTATTGAAGAAGTTTTACGTGTTACAAAAGTCCAATTATGAAAATAGAAAATATTTCACTGTCAACGACAGATAAAATAGGATTCGTAAGTAATTTTTCTACGATGTTAACCTCGGGTATATCAATTTTAGAGACGGTTGATTCACTTCTTGAAGATTCAAAAGGAAATCAAAAAAAAATGCTGGAAGTATTACGCGATGATTTAATTCAGGGAAAAAGGGTTTACATTTCTTTTTCAAAATTTCCAAAAGTATTTGATAAGGTAACCATAAATTTACTTAAAGCAGCAGAAGAATCAGGTACTTTAGATATTGCTCTAAGAGATCTAAAAAATACAATTCTTAAAGAGAGTGAGTTTACTGATAAAATTAAGTCTGCTCTTGCTTATCCAGTATTAATCTGTCTTGTTTTTATAGGAGTGATGTTGGTGATTCTGCTTTTTGTAATACCAAAAATAGCTAGAGTCTTTACTCAACTACGAGTCACTTTACCCTTACCAACCAAAATATTGATTTTCGTCTCAAATATAATGACAAATAATACTATTCCTCTATGCATCGGACTGATTTTCTTTTTTTCAGGGATGGTATATTTGTTTAAAACACGACGTCGTCAGTTGTTTGCACTTTTTTTTAAATTACCATTAATATCAATTTTAGTGAAACAAATTGATTTAACAAGATTTTCACGTAATTTATATTACCTCTTGAATTCGGGTATACCAATCACAAATGCACTTGAGTTAGTTGAGGACGTGGTTTTGAGAAACGATATTGCCAAAATAATACGAAATTGCCGGGAAACAGTCTCATCTGGAAAAAGACTATCCCAAGGACTTCGATCTGATAAAAAGACCATACCGTCTATTATGATAAAAATTGTCGAAGCGGGAGAAAAAAGCGGTACTTTAGATAAATCTTTACTTGATATTTCGGAATTTCTTGATTATCAAGTAACCAATACTTTAAGAACTATCACTGCCTTAATCGAACCTATTATGTTGGTTTTTGTCGGTGTTTTAATTGGTGGAATGATGTTATCAATAATTGCCCCCATTTACGGCCTTATCAGTCAAATTGGACAAAGATAAATGTATTTAAAGCGAGGATTCACTGTTGCAGAGTTGATGCTGACCATTGCTATAGGCTCGATACTTATGACATTAGCAACTATGAATCTTTTTGGATCAAAAGCAAGAACATCACTAAGTACTACTGTCGATATATTAATGACTGATTTGAATCATCAACAGTTAAAAGCTATGGTTGGTGATAGTACGCTTTCCAGTAATCCTCAAAGTTATGGCATCCGATTTAACCAAAATACTTACGAGCTTTTTCGAGACGTTTCTTACTCATCATCAGACGGCCATAATTTTACTGTCAATTTGGGAGATAATATTAGTTTTAATCAAACCACATTTCCTGATTCCCAACTGATTTTTGCCACCTTAAGTGGTGAACTTTTAGGTTTTAATCCATCATCAAATTCGGTTATCATCCGTGATCAAATCACTGGTGAACAAAAAACAATCGTTATTAACCGTTTTGGAGTGATCAGCGAAATAAACTAAATGATAAAACCAAATTTAAAAACACAAGGTCAATCCTTGATTGAACTTTTGATGGTTATTGCTTTAACATCAATCGTATTGCCAGCAATAATTACGGGTTTCGTCGCTTCAAGAAGCGGTCGTGCTCAATATAACCAAAGACAACAAGCGCTAAATATTCTTCAAGAGATGCAAGAAAGGGTTTATGTCATCCGGGAAGCAGGTTGGGATAATTTTGCTGTTGATGGAGTCTATCATCCGATTATTTCTCAAAATACCTATATCTGGACAAATAATCCTTTAACGCTTAATGGATTCATAAGGAGTGCGACTGTCTCGACTGTAAACCGTAATGATAATGGAGTAATTGTTGATTCGGGCGGCAATCCTGATCCCTCCACAAAAAAAGTGACTATTAATGTGTCCTGGACGGATCCACTTTCTTCCCAAATTCAATCAACTCTCTATATGACTCGATATTTAGATAATATTGCCTATACCCAAACCACAGAAAATGATTTCAACTCAGGTACTAAAAACGGGGTCACTGTTACTAATGAACAAGGCGGGGAGGTTATTTTGGGCGCTGGAGGACAAGGACTTTGGTGTCAACCCAACTTGTCTATCTCAGCTCTTGATTTGCCAAAAAACGGTGTCGCTAATGCTATCACTGCTATTGAAGGTCGGGCATTTGCCGGGACAGGAGATAATTCTTCAGGCATCTCATTTGCCAATATTAACATAACCAACTCAAATCCACCTGTCGCCACAGTGCTGGGAACATTTGATGGTTATAAAACTAACGCGGTTTTTGGAGAACTAAATTATGCTTATTTATCAACTGATAATAATGGAAAAGAAGTAGAGATTGTTAATTTAACAACAAATCCATATACAGAAGCCGGTTATTTTGATGCTCCTGGTAGCGGTAATGGCAAAGGAGTATTTGTTGTTGGAAATGTGGGTTATATGACAACAGGTAATAAACTATATAATTTTGACTTATCTTCCAAAAGTGGTAATCGACCGAAATTAGATACAGATGGAGTATATGTATCCTTGTTTGGTACTGCAGAAAAAATTTATGTCGTCGGTAATTATGTGTATGTCGCCGTTGGATCTAATGCACTACTAGAAATGGTTATTGTCGATGCCAGTGATGTCTACAATCTCAGAGTCGTCGGATGGGCAGACGTCAATGGTGAAAGTGGTAAAGAAGTATATGTAAACGCCACAGGAACCAGAGCCTATCTTGCTACAGGTGGTTCCTCATCAAAACCGGAATTTTTTATCATCAACACTGATGTAAAAACATCCGGGCGACCGAACGTCGGGACATATGACGCTAATGGCATGAGTCCAAAAGGTATCACTATTGTCACTGGTAATAAAGCTATACTTGTCGGCAACGCTGGAGAAGAATATCAAGTAATTGATATCACCGATGAAACCCACCCAACTCGTTGTGGTGGACTACAGATTAACTCTGGAATAAATGGCGTCTCTTCAGTTTTAGAAACAGATGGCGATGCTTATTCATATCTTGTCACCAGTGATGCAACTGCTGAATTTAAGATTATTGAAGGTGGACCTGGCGGGCAATATGCTACATCAGGCGAATTTGAATCAAGTACATTTGATCCGGGAACACAAACAACATATTTTAATCGACTTTCCGCTAATATCACTCGCCCAAGTCAAACTGACATAAAAATTCAAGTGGCTGTCGCTGATGCTATATCTGGAAGCTGTAACGGGGTAACTTTTTCATTCGTTGGACCTGATAAAACTTCTGGCAGTTTTTTTACGACTTTAGATAACACAACGATTGTTGACGCGATTCCGGCTGATGATAATAGTAGTGGTTATGAGAATCCTGGCCGTTGTTTTCGTTACAAAGTATTTTTAAATACTAACGATTTATCACAAACACCAGTATTTTATGATGCGACCGTTAATTATTCACCATGAAAAAAATGATAATAAAATCTAAAAACAATGGCTTTACGCTAGTTGAAATGCTCCTTTTTATGGGTATTTTTATGATTTTGCTTTTGGTATTGACTGAAATATTTACTTCATCTCTTGACCTTCAAAAAGAGACCGAATCAACTTCAGAAGTACAACGCGATGCAAGTTTTTTGATTAATCGTTTAACTTATGATATTTCTCGCTCTGATAGCATTATCATCCCACCGGCACCGGGAGCAATAACGAATAATTTACAATTGAGCTTTAATAGTATCAATCAAACATATCAATTAAACGACAATCAACTAGTCATCACTGATAATATTGGCACAGATAGATTGAGTAGCGTTAATACTTCAGTCTCTAATTTACAATTTACTCGTCTAGGCAATCAAAATGGCAATAATACCATATCAGTCGATTTTACTTTGACCGGACGTGACATCAAAAAATCAGGTGTAGAAGTTAAAAGTTACAATTTCACTGTCGGCGTAAGATGAAAAAAGGTCAAGCACTAATCACTTTATTGATTTTTATATTAATCGCCATCACCATCTCTTCTTCCTCAATGATTATCCTACTTCTCAACTCGCAAGGTATTCAAAAAAACCAGCAGGGCACTATTGCATTACACATAGCTGAATCCGGAGTAGAAAATGCACTTCTTAGACTTCTTAGAAATCCTAATTATACGGGAGAAGAAGATCTACCTGTCGGTGAAGGAAATGTTACAATAACCGTTAGCGGCTCACCTGATAAAACAATCATTTCAACGGGTAAAACAGGTAATTTCATTAGAAAAATAAGAGTTATAACAAGTTATCATGATAATGCTTTAAGTGTTGACTCATGGAAGGAAATTTTTTAATAATCTATGGTAAATATAGCTAGAGGAATCATTTTCGTCAAAAGACAAGACATCGATTTTTACATCGAAAATAGCACCGAAGTTATAAATCTCGTCTTACCTGCAGAAATCAATCGCGATTTAGAAATAATTGACTTTAAAAAGCTCGCCGAGGTTATCAAAACTTTTGTAGAAACCAATAAAATCTCTACTTTTAACGCCATAATGATCGTTGATAACGATCTCATTTTTGAAAAAGACCTTATTAATTTAACTGAAGAAAAAAAAGAGGAAGAAATTAAAAAATTTCTCGATCTCGTGCCTTTTGACAGCGTCGAGTCAAGAATAACTCCTATCGATAAAGGGATTAAAGTGTTAGCAATTAATAATAATTATTTCTTACTCTTAAGTAGGATTTTAGAAAAAAATGGTATAAATACCAACTCAATATTGACAAAGAATGAGCTTAGTCAATTATTTACAAACGAGAATCAATTAAATCTCACCGCCACAAGTCAGTTTTTTAAACAATTTGATAACTATAATCAACTAAGTTTTTCACTGACGACAAATTTCTTGCCTGATATGGAAAACCATACACCGGAAAAAAAAGACTCTCAAATTGATGAAAAACCAAAACGATCCTACCTTCCTTATCTTTTAATTGTCTTTGTTTTACTTTTTTCGGTATTGATCTTTTTTTTATTCCTTAGATAGGATCTTTTTGTATCAAAATACCTCTTGACAACAACACGTATTTTTTTATATAACAAATTATAGGGTTAAAAATTATTTAATTTGTATGATAAAAAAAATTCACTCATATGGTTTCACTCTAATCGAGTTATTGGTCGTCATTGGTATCTTGGCGATCTTGTTAGCAATTACCTTAATCGCAATAAATCCTGCCAGACAACTTAGCTCGGCAAACGACACTAAGAGATCAGCCGATGCCAACGCAATATTAAATGCCATTTCACAGCAAATGGTCGATAGTAGAGGTGTTGTTCCTGCTGGTATTCCTGTCGGTGGTGCGGCAGCAATAGAAATTAGCAGCACTGGAGCTGATATATGTTCACTCGTAGTACCTGATTATATAGCTCAATTACCAGTTGATCCGGCTACAGGGACAGCGCCGGTTCCGGCACCATGTCCAGCTGCTCCAGACACGTACGTAACTGGATACTTTGTCACCAGTAATAATGGTCGAGTCACTGTCAGTGCACCAAGTGCTCAAAACGGGACAATTGCAGTAACGAGATAAAAGAAGTTTTAATATAAATTCCCAGTCCAGCCGCTCGCGAGCAGCTGGACTGGGTTTTTTCGTGTCCTGAACCTAAGTTGAGGGATTATAAGCTAACCGCTTCATCAGGTAAATAATATATCTCTTCACCAAAATCTCCAAGTCTGACAAACTTTCCTTTACCCTCTATCACAGCCTTAAGAGGAGCACAGTATCTGCAACCCTCTTTTTCATCTATCGCACATTTGAAATGGTTTAGCTGTCTAGCAAGTTTTATCCGCTCGGCTACTTTTTTTATTGCTTTTTCTGCTTGATCTTCAGTGAGTAATAGAATTTTGGTTGGTTTGCTTTCTCTGTCTAAATACCAATAACTGACTTTGGTTATCGGACGATTTTGACAATTTTTTGCCACTAAATAATATATTGGTAATTGAAGTGAGTCCTCTCTTTCATCACTTTTTCCCGTCTTAAAATCAATAATATGAATACTGTTTGTCTTCTCCAGAAATTCCAACCAATCGATTTTTCCGCAAAGAATCATATTGTCTTCCGAAGAAAACCAATAATAAGGTATTTTCTCCTTAATTTTTATGGTTTTTTTTACGAGTGGTCCCGGATGCTTGGTTAACAGCTTTATCATCAACTCTCCACGGATAAAATAATC
Source organism: Candidatus Roizmanbacteria bacterium RIFCSPHIGHO2_02_FULL_37_13b (assembly GCA_001789395.1). Taxonomy (GTDB): domain Bacteria; phylum Patescibacteriota; class Microgenomatia; order UBA1406; family HO2-37-13b; genus HO2-37-13b. The sequence goes on from MFZK01000020.1 coordinate 24,253, forward strand.
ATTTTCCTGATCTTTAGATCGAAATCCTCCATAGAGTCCGGTTACTTTTTGCCAACTTTTTTTATATCGATCCATAAGTGGAATATCAAATCTTTGATCGACAGCTACCTTAGATATCTCTTCTATCACATCATGAACTGCTTGTCCTAAAGATAGACTAGGCTTAGTAATTGCAATTTTCCGGCCTGTTTTTGGATTTTTATAAATATTTTTGTAATAATATGATCTCTGACAATTTAAAAAGTCTTTTATTGAAGAATAAGATAACCAAATGGCCTGATATTTGTCCATAAACATATGAATCATTATACGACTGTTGCAATTATATCTCTCGCAATTTTCGCTCTTATTATTGTTGGGCAAAAAAATCATGGAAAACAAATCGTTTCCAATAAAAAGACTGTTATAACAACACCACTTCCTACTCCATCTCTTTATTCTCCTCTGTTTATTGAAAATCTTTATAAAAGAATATCAAAATTCGTGATAATTAATATTGAAAAAGAAGCATATAGAAGTCGAAAATTTACCGCCTATATCATCAACTATGAGTCCGAAGGAAAGAAAATTTACGCTTTGATGAGCATCCCCAATAATTCCAATATCACAAAAAAATACCCTGTAATAGTTTTTAATCACGGCTATATCGATCCAAAAAACTACTCGACAATTAGTTCTTACAAAGCTACTTTTGATACTTATGCTGCATATGATTTTATTGTCATAAAATCTGATTATCGGGCTAATGGTAAATCAGAAGGAGATAAAACAGATCCATTAAACCGACTCAGTTATCCTGTCGATATATTAAACCTGATTGAAGGAGTAAAATCGTTACCGCAAGCAGATATTAATAATATTTTTATTTGGGGACATTCTTTAGGTGGAGACATCAGTCTAAAAATCATTGAGGCAACCGATAAAATAAAAGGTGTCACTCTTTGGGCTCCGGTATCGGCGGATTATCCGGAAAGTTTATATTATTTTATCAGAAAAAATCGACCCGATAATCTCAACAAAATAAAAGAGATTGTTGAAAAAATAGTCGATCGAAAAGACCTACATAAATTATCTCCATCACAAAATCTAAATAAGATTAAGACACCCGTAATTATTCATCATGGTGACAATGATGAATTGGTCCCCTATGAATGGAGTACAAAACTGGTCGATAAAATGAATGATTTAAAATTGTCGGTTAATTTTTATAGCTATAAAAATGAAAGCCATAATTTTACCAGAGGATCTAAGAGTACGTTAATACAAAGGGATATTGAGTTTTTTGAAAGAATAATTAAACAGAAAAATTAACTGACGACATCAACACCTATCGCTTCTTTAATAGTTTTGTATCTATCTTTTTTTAACAGCTCATCTAACCCATTATTCACCTCAGCTGCAAACTGGGGACCGTTATATATCATACCGGTGATTAACTGAATTAGACTTGCTCCAAGTTTTATTTTTTTATAAGCATCTTGTGCCGAGAAAATTCCTCCACAACCGATGATCACAAATCTCTTTTTAAAATGTTTAAAACAAAATTTTATCAATCGATTACCATCCTCGCTAGTTGGTAGTCCACTGAAAGAACCAGGCTCACCTTCAAATTTACTAATTTCCTCTTTGTCAAAGCTTTTATGACGCCGATTTTTCTGCAGATTGCCGATAATAATTCCTTTAATAAAAGAATATTTTGACGCTGTGTTTAAAATCTCCAAAATCTGATCTGAACTCAAATTAATCGGCATTTTTATAAATACCGGCTTAATAAGATGTAAATTTTTCAGTTTATTAGCTAATTTAGCGAATTTTGCTGGAGAATAAAAATCAACTCCATTTTTAAGATTAGGACAACTAATGTTTAATTCATAATAGGAAAAGTGTACCTTAGACTTATTAAAAGAAAAAAAACAGAAATAGATGTCATCAATAGCCTGATCTAAAGTTGAAACAAATCGCTTATCATTGGTTTGGCCGATACTTATCCCAAAAGGATATTCGATTGATCTGTTTTTTAAATTTTCGATAATTTTTTTTGAACCGATATTTTTAAACCCTTTATTGACGTATAATGACTTTGATTTTGGTAATCTTCCCAACATCATTTGCTTATAACCGGAAAATGGATGATTGGTAACTGTTCCAACAGATTGATATCCAAATCCGACAGAAGGTAAAATCCACATAAGTTGTGCATTGTAATCAAATCCAGCAGCTAAACCGACCGGATTTTTAAAATCAATTCCGAATATTTTTTGAGCTAAAGATTTATGTTCAAAGACATATAAATATTTAAAAAAAAAGCGGAAAATACTTATCTGTCCAAACAAAACCCCAAATTTAACCATTAAATTATGAATTATTTCAGGATTCAATAAAAAAAATATCCGTTTTAAAAAATGGTGATAAATAAATGAGGTTGATATCACTGCTAGAATTTTTTTCTCCTTATTGAAGATGTTTTGCCACAGTCCAAATATGGAAAAAGTGATCATCGCCGACAACATGCAATAAGTACAAATCGCCCTGATCACTACCAATTGAAGAAAAACAAAATATATGGAAAAAAACACCCCGATTGAATTGGCAATAATAAAAATATAAATTGCTTTTCGGTTTCTACTCTTAAGATAGATAAGTAACGATAAAACCAGAATTGAATAATATATTATTCCGATATAGGCCAAAGGCAAACCAAAAAAATACGCGTATTCACTAGTCAAGACTTGTCCACAATCAGAGAAAATACTACCAGTACAAGGCGGGATTATATTTTTGAAATGTTTCCAAGACAAAAATATGGAATCAACTAATCCAAGGACACTTAATAAAAGTAGTAATTGTTTTTTCATTTATTCAGGGGTAATTTTACCGAATATTCACTAAAAAAGTAAGCATGATTATTATTTCGTATATAAATATTTTTCCCCCACGCCAGTGATGATAACAACCGATAATCGACAATTGACGATTTGAAATTATTAATCGATTGCAATCGCCCATTCCAGGCAATGATTAATTTAGGTTTATATTTATTTACAATTTGGATAAAACGATCAGTTGATATATCTTTTGATTGAATTCTAACAAATGAAATATCAGCTAAGGCAGGTGGTGGCAATCTCCCGGACTCTGCATTTAATATTGCTTCATCGCTGATGACATAATCATGCAGATTTGTATATTCTTTAATGATTGATACTGCTGATTTTTGTTGTCCGGTTAAGATTTCCGACGGTGTTTTAATAACAATATAAATACGATATGAAATCGATATTATCAAAACAATTACACTAATTACTTTAAAAGCATATCTTTTATTTTGTAAGACGTACCCAAATTGGTAAGAAAAAAATAATGTCGCCGGCATAACCAGTAACGATAAATGATGAGGAAAAAGTGGTTGATAAATTATAAGAAAAAAAATGGTAGTTAATTCCCAAATTAAAAAAATTATTGCCGGATATTTTAATCTTGCTCTATTAATAATGCTCAATAGAATACCTACCATAACAATCAGTAATAAAATTAAATCTTTTTTCAAATATGATAAAAATAAGTCATGTGTTAATGGATAAAAAGTTAATGCTTTTAATCTTAACCCCACCGTATTTCTAAATACATCGCTTATCCCAAAAGGGAAAATAAATAATAGAAAAAAAATAATACTTGTAATGGAAAATATCATTATCATAGAAAAAAGTTTCGATGGAGAAATTTCTTTCTTATAATAAAACAGAATAATCATAAAAATCATCGATGGTATCAATGAAATATCAAATTTTGTCCAGAAAGCAAAATTCAAAAAAAACGAGGTTATTACAAACCAGAAAATTTTTTTACTATTAATAAATTTCACCATCGCTGCCAAACTTAAAAGTGAAAAGGTGACCACTAAAATATCAGATTGCAAAACATTGGTTTGAATATAAAAGGTAGGTATTAAATATGACAGACTCATTGCTAAAATAGTCTGCCAAGTATTCTTAAGCTCACAACCTATCCATAAAACTGCCAATGCCCCGATTAAAGACCATAGACCAATAGTAAAACGAGCGGCTTGAAGATTTTGTCCAAATAGCTTAAAACCCGAATAAACAGCTAAAATAAAACCGGGTGGTTGCGATAGAAAAGTTTGTCTATAAGCAGGATTACCATTGTTTATCAAAAGTAGTGATGTCGTATAGATTCCTTCGTCGTTATCAATTACCGGTCGATAAATCAATTTAAATTGATATAAAAAAATTATGCATAAAAAAAATACCACCAATATTACATGTTTGTTTTTCATTATCTAAAGAGATATAGATTTATCATCTTCCTGTGTATGTATTTCACATTCTTTTTCCAGCTGATAAACATCGTTAACAACGATAAACTTATTTCTGACTGAAATTATATGTTTCTTTTTTAATTTGCCGATGACTACACTAGCACTTTCTCTGGTAATGGCGGTAAGATTGGCAAGATCTTGATGAGTCAGTGGAATCTCGATAATTATTTTTTTTCCATTTTTATCTTTTTGTATCCCAAATCGCTTAGCCATTAAAACAATAGCAGATGCAATTCGATTATATGAACTACCAAACAATAAATATTCAATGTTAGTGATTAGACCACTTAGACCAATTAATAATCGTTTTGTAAATTCCAATAACAATTGTGGATCTTTTTTCAATGACTCTAAGAAAAGCTCTTTTGGCACTCTTTTTAAGACTACTTCGTTAATCGCAACATAATTATAAGTATTATTGATATCTGACAATGCCCACATCATTGGAAAATATGATCCTGATTTAAAAATATTAATTGTCAATTCTCTTCCATTTTCAAATATCGCATCCATTTTTACGTTACCTTTCTTAACAAAATACACTCCTTGAGGAATATCTCCGGAACGAATTAACATTTCACCTTTTTGATAGTAAAGTTCCTTACCTTGAAAAAATATTTTTCTTATGTTTTGGACTACTGTTACAACCATATTTTTAGTTGTGAGAATTTTAACAAATTTTATGCGGAATTGATTACAGTATTATTATTTCATCTTTATTATCATGTATCTTACTAGATCAGGAGGTGAGAAAAAAATGATAAAAGGTGTTGAAAGTATATTACTCGGTAGTCAAAATGCCAAAAAATTAGCCGATTTTTACAGAGATGTGATTGGTCTAAAAGTGACTATGGAGGCTGAAGTAGGAGAAAACAATGACGAGTTTTTTATATTTGAAATGAAAAGCGGTAGTGCCCTGATTGTAATAGATCACTCAAAAGTAAAAGGCAAAAACGATAGCCCCGAAAGATATATACTGAATTTCGAGGTTGATGATATTGACAAAGAGTCAAAAAGATTAGACGGACTTAAAGTCAAAAAAATTCAGGATAAATATCATGTCGAGGATTATGGATTTATCGTCACCTACGAAGATCCTGACGGTAACTTTTTCCAATTAGTGCAGGTACGGGAGAAGTAATAATCATCAGATCACAAGCAAAAGAAATAGAGTAATAATGGTAAAAAAGACAAGCCAAGTCGTGGTCAAGACGATCAGTTTGACGGCATTTTCTATTTGTTTTTTGTACCAAAATAAATAGAATGAATACCAAAAGACGATAAACACACTGATTAATGCTGACGTAATAAAAAGAAGCAAAAATAATATCGGTCCTTCTATTCCTCTAATCGGCCCAAACCACCTATTGCCATTGATAATGATTGCGCTTACTAAACCGATATAAATAGTCAATAAAAGCGATTGAATAAAAGCAATAAAAGGCAAAGAATACGACGGCGTCTTCCTGAACAACTGCATACAGATTTAATTTTATCATAAATTTAGTGTTTTAGTTTATAGCATATCTTTATATACTTAGTGTTGTTCAAAAACGAATTATATGCGACTAGATATTACTCAAAAGAATCTACTAAACCGATTGATAAGTTATTTGCCTGATGAAAAAATACTTAAAGAATATTCTTCTCCTTCGTCATTTGATTTGGAACGACGGGAAGTTTTTCGAAGCAAATATCCCCGATGTGATTATGCCGCAATCTATCATCGAGGAAAAATACTAATCATCCCGACTTGGCATCCATTAAATACTGTTACCCCTGTTCATCATGGTGCTGATTATGGATCTGGTGTATTTGAAGGTGGCAGTGCAGAGCCAGTTATCCAAGATGGAAAATTAGTCGGCGCAAACATTATTCTTTTAAATCCTAAAATGAGACGTATGTTTGATCGATCGCTTCCAACTCGTAATCTGAAAATTGCCGTTTCACTAAAATATTATATTCAAGCATTAATTGATTTTATCACTGTTCAAGGCAAGCCGCTTTATAATGGAAAACAAGGATACCGTCGCGCCTACATCCGTCCTGTTGCTAGACCAGCTGTTAATCTGGGACTGAAGGTTGATATACCCTATACCTCCCACATAGATATTGCAATTGAATCATTTTATTGGCCGTCATACTTGACTCGTGATCCGGAAGATGCTTACCACGGAAAAGGTGCAATCGCTGAAGCTTTAGCGCAACAGCGATTACAACCGATCACAGGAAAACATTCTTCTAACTACGGTCCGGTTGGACCATTGACAGCGGTAGCAAAGGAGAAAGGTGGGGATGAAGCAATTTTATTTGCTCCATTTACATCTAAAGATGGAAGGAAAGATACTATCGTGAACTTGCATCAAGATTATATTCTTGAAGATCGCAATGTAATGGATGTACTACCCGATTTATCTCTGGCTGATGGACCTGGTGAGGAAATTGCTGTAGTTAACGAGGAAGCAAAAGAGCTGTGGATTTTACCAATGAGAGTGAATCGATTGGGTGGGACAACTCTTGAACATATTCAAAATCATATAGCTCCACAACTCGGTCTGACAGTCGTGGAACGCACATTTAGCATAAATGAGTTAAGAGCCGAAAAAGACAAAGGCAATCATGTTTGCCCTGTTTTTGTTGGTAATGCCATCCGCGTCTGTCCTATTGGCCAAATAAATATACGGGATGAGAAATCTAATCTAAAAGGTTCTTTGGAATTTGAAATTCCTGATACTGTAAGAAGAATGCAAGAAATGTATGAAGCACAAGTCTCAGGACAAGTTGAATCGGGAAATCCTGAGTTACTAACTCCGATTAATCTTACTGAAGGAAATGCTGCCAGAAGAGAACTTGACCGCCTCTATGCCGCATGGTTTGAACCGGAATATCTAGCAGAAGTAGAACAGACAATGGCAGCATAAAAAAATAATTTCTAAAGCCCAAATATTTTGATTATATCCAACCAAAGTCTTCCTAAAAATGAAGCATTTTTATATCTAGGGTCTTCGGGCTTTTTATAAAATTTAGCTTGATTATATTTGGCAAAGCATGTAATTACCAAAAGCTCTCCCCTATTAGTCTTTTTAGTGATCGCGGTCACTGTCCCAAAATCCCAATTTTTTATATATTGGGTAACGCCAGGTTCCCGACCGGGATAAATCCTGCTCGCACTTGAAATTGTGTCATATATTATCTTTTGTGAAAGATTGTCTCTGTGAATCTTATCTAAAGCGTTATTGGTAAAAATTATTTTCATACAGTTTGGATCTTTTTATATCACTTTTCTTATTATATCATTGCTCACTCTCATTCCATTTTTTGCTGCATATTGAACTATGAAACACACTGTTGAAGAGCCTGTCTTAAATCCTGAATGAGGTCATTGACATCTTCAAGACCAACTGACAATCTAATCAACCCATCGTGTAGACCAATTTTTATCCGTTCTCCATATGGAATTGAGGCATGGGTCATTGTCGCGGGGTGCTCAACAAGTGATTCTACCGCTCCAAGACTCTCGGCTATGTGAATTAGCTTCAACGATTCCAAAAATCTGATTGATTGTCTTAGGTTTAAATCCAACTCAAATGACACCATACCACTAAAACCCGGATAATTTATTTTTTTTATATGAGTGTTGGATTGTAAAAACTTTACGACTTTATGAGCATTATCACTATGCTTTTGCATTCTTATAGTAAGAGTTTTTAAACCCCGTAAAAGCAAATAACTATCAAATGGAGACAACACTGCTCCGATCGCATTTTGTAGATATAAAAGCTTGGAAGCTAATTTTTTATCTTTAACCACTATCGCTCCGCCTACAGAATCACTATGGCCATTTAAATATTTTGTTGTACTATGAAGTACAATGTCTGCCCCGAGTTCAAGCGGGCGCTGATATATAGGGGTAGCAAATGTGTTGTCGACGACTGTAATTAATCGGCATTTTCTCCCAATCTGCGCTATCTTTTCAATATCTAAAACTTTAAGAAGTGGATTTGTCGGAGATTCCAACCAAATCATTTTTGTTTTCTTGTTTATCGTTTCATTTAATATATTTATCTTGTCTCCTGAAAAATCAATAAATGAGAAATTTAAACCGAACTTCGAAAATACCTGTGTAAATAATCTACGTGTTCCACCATAAACATCATCAATTACGACAATATGATCACCTTGTTTCAGTAAAAACAATGCATTTGTTTCTGCAGCTAATCCTGACGAATAAGCAAAAGCATAACGGCCATTTTCTAATGCTGCTAAATTTCTCTCGAGAGCTTTTCTTGTAGGATTTCCCGTCCGGGAATATTCATATCCTGCAGTCGGCTGATTCACCCGCTCTCTGGCAAAGGTTGATGACAGATGAATTGGTACAACTACATCACCACTATTTTTGAAATTCGGCTCGCCTCCTATATGAATACTTTTTGTCGATATTTTCATATTAAGACATTAAAATAAGTTTTGCGCTTTCATCCAATCGTCGTTATAAAATTTACTAACATAACTGCGACCGGAGTCAGGAAGAATAACAACGACAATTGCCGTCGATGACAAAGATTTAGCGATATTTAAAGCAACATAGACTGCCATACCACTGCTTCCACCTGCAAAAATTCCTTCTTTACTTACCAGTTCCCGAGCCGTTATAAAAGAATCTTTATCGGTTACAACAAAAATATCGTCGATAACACTCATGTCCAAAGCCAACGGCATAAAATCTTCCCCTGGCCCTTCAACCAGATATGAATGCGCTTTACCTTGAGTTTTATAGAAATAATGATGCAATAGAGATCCTTTAGGATCAGCGCCGATTACTCTAATATTTTTATTTTTTTCTTTTAGATATTTTGCTGTTCCAGAAATTGTTCCTCCCGTACCTACTGGGACGATTAAATGCGTTATTTTTCCCTCTGTATCTTTCCATATCTCCGGTCCGGTCGTCTTATAATGTGCTAAAGGATTAGCACTATTGTGGTATTGATTTGGAAAATATGCTTTTGTTTCATGTGCAATTCTTTTGGCGACATTAATATAATGTATTGGATTATCTGCTTCAACGTCTGCCGGGCAACGCACGACCGTAGCTCCATACGCTTTCAATACATCTTCTTTTTCTTTACTCATCTTATCCGACATTGTAAATATCACCTTGTAGCCTTTGATCGCAGCGACAATAGCCAGTCCCACTCCGGTATTTCCACTAGTCGGTTCTACTATTGTGCCTCCTTTTTTTAACAAACCTTTTTTCTCCGCATCTTCAATCATAATAATGGCAATTCTATCTTTCATACTCCCTCCCGGATTTAGATATTCAAGTTTGACAAAAATCTTAGCTTTTAGATCCTTAACTATATTATTAAGTTGAACTAATGGCGTTTGACCAATTGTTTCGATTATGTTTTTGGAATATTTCATAGGCACAAAAAAACCTCCCTGGCTGGGAGGTTGGTTTAATTTTTAAATTTTTTTAAATTTCGGCATTACCTCCCAGCGTTAGCGGGAAGTACAACAACAGTTTTCATTGACTGTGAGATAAATGCCTTTAATCATATTAAGAAGTATATTATAAAAAAAGTCTTTGTCAACTTAATAATATTTACCACTTTCAGACGGCCGTCTGAAAGTGGTTAGTTGTTCTCTCTAAACTTTGGTTGCAGGTAATTTTGAGATCCAGATCATACCGCCAACAATTAATAATAATCCAATATAATGTTGAGGAGTTATTGACTCTCTTAAAAAGAGAGATGATCCGACAAGAGAAATCAGCGCAGTCAAAGGTAAAAATGCCGATGCTACTGAGATGGGTATTTTTTTTAGTGCCGAGTACCACAAAAATACAACAACAGATAAATAAAAACCCAAAAACACTCCGCTTGCCACACTTTCTATTGAAAATAAGAGATTTAACAAAGATTTATCGTAAATAAAGATAAATACTAAGATAATAATACCACCATAGAGCATTCTACCGGCTAATATCAATGTGGTATCGATATCCTTATTCATTAATTTTTTTGCCAAAGTATGAGACAATTGATACATCAGCGGTGCCAAAAGTATCAAGATATCGCCAATATTAAATGTCGCTCCTCCCTTATAGACAATTATCATCGCACCCATTATCATGGTAAGAGTTGAACCAATTCGACCCAATCCAAATAATTCTTTAAAAAAAATCACTCCTAAAATCATCGCGTAAATAGGTTCTATTTGTAATAGTAAACCGGTATTGACACCTGATGTATATTTAGTACCTACAAATAATAAAACATGTCCTAAAGAAGCAAATAAAGCTACCGGCAATAAAGCTTGTATTGTCTTTTTTGAAATAAGTTTTCTTTGATTTTTTTGTAAAAATTGTATTGCAATAAAAGGTAAAGAAGAGGCAAATGTAGAAATTAAAACCAGAAATAATGGATCAAGAGAACGGACAAAATAATGAGTCACGATTGGATATAAACCCCATAAAACCATGACGCTAATTAAAAGAGCGTAAGTAGGCATTGTCTTTTAATTTTACTACTAATGACAAATGAGAAAAGCTCTTGTCCAATCGATTGTTCAATTGACTAATGGCTGAGACTGAAATAGACCCTACCACTTTCAGACGGCCGGATGTTCGATTAATGCTTCTTGTTTTGTCTTGTGAATTGTACCATCTTTATGCTCCGGCGGAGTATAAATGGTATAAAGCTTCATTACATTTGGGCAAGTATTGATGATATTATGTTTTGTCCCGGCTGGTATCACCACGGCACTACCATCATCCAACATGCTTTCTTCTCCGTTTAAGACCGCTTTGCCCTGACCTGATTCCACTCTGATAAACTGGTCATGCTCGGGGTGAACTTCTTCTCCGATGTCCTCACCCGGTTGCAACGCCATCACAACGAGTTGACTTTTGTCGGTAGTAAACAACACCTCACGGAAATATTCATTTTTTTGGGTTTTATCTTCAATGTTAACGACATATCCTTTCATATTTCACCTCCTTTCATTGAAAATTATATATCTAATTAAAAGTAACTGCGAGTATTTTAATGTCGAGTATTGAAGTAATGAACAAATCATTGAGATCATTCTCTCTCAACAGAAATCGTGCATTCCCCGATTAATGCGGCGATAGCTCCTATTGCTGCCAAGACAGGTGCTAAGACCGCGCCAACTACTCCTATGGTCAGTGGAAATGAAACCAAATCTTTACCCTTCTTATCCTTTATAGTAATTTTTCGAATATTTCCTTCTTTTATAAGTTCTTTAACTTTTTTTAGCAAGTTTTCGCCATTAACTTTAAATTCTTCTTTTTTTGCTCTAGTCATATTGACTCACCTCCAGACAAGAAAATGCTTTGCTCGGGGACATGGATTCGAACCACGATTACCTGGTTCAGAGCCAGGGTGCCTACCATTGACAGATCCCCGATGTAAATAGCTAGCTTTATATATTGTACTCTATTGTGCTTATAAAGGCTATAAATATTTGTTGACATACTAATCATACTATAGTATGATTCATACTATGAAACAAGAAATTGTGGTAACAAATTTGCGGATTCCAAAACAGCAGTGGATTGAGATTAAAGTACGCTCTGCTGAACTCGGCATAAGTGCGAATGAATATATTAAAAAAATATTGACAGCAACTACTAATCTTGAGAGCATCAGTGATACCATAAAAAAAGTTACCAAAAAATCAAAAAAGAAAGTGTCGTTTTATGACGCCATGATTATGCTTTCCAAAATACCACAAGGAAAACAAAAGTTTGACTTATCTAAGGACGATAAAATTATCTATGGCGACTGAAACTGTTTTCATTGATACCAGTGCGTTTAAAGCCATGGCCGATCCACGTGACGAATTCCACAAAAAAGCACAAATTATCTGGAAAAATTTACAGCAGGATAAGTCTAAACTTGTCACTTCAAATTATATTCTCGATGAAACATATACGGTGATTCGTACAAAACGTAATTTGACTACTGCCATACAATTTAGAGAAACGATGATTGATGGTTTACTTGACGCTATACAAATCTATCGTATTACGGTTGATGATGAAACTGCAGCTTGGAAATGGTTTACACAAAAATGGAGCAGACTATCATTTACTGATTGCGTTTGTTTTGCACAAATGAAACGACTTGGACTTGAGCGGGTGTTTACATTTGATGCTCACTTTAAAAAAGCCGGTTTCAAAATTGAGTCTATTTAAGTAAAACAGCACGGATTGGTGAGCCGTCGAGGCCGGTTAATTTCAGAGGTAATGCCATCAGATAATATTCCCCTTCCTCAACTTTAGATAAATCAACTCCTTCAATAATTGGAATCTCAACATTAAGAAATTCCGTATGCGGTCGGTTATCAGAGCTTCCACGTTTTTTTATTGACAGATAATCAATGGCAAAGACGGAAATCTGGAGTTCGGCTAAATATTTAGCACCCTCGGCAGATAAATAAATATAGTCATCGTATGTAGTAGTAAAACCCCGTAGTGAATTTTGGGTTTTGGCTAGAATCCGCTCTCCTTTTTGGATATTACTTGCTTCAAGTTCCTCTTTTTTTATTGATTCAATACTTTTGGTAAAATCCAGAACCCGGCATGGTCCGATCAGGTTTGTTAAATCAAGCTTATCAACACCGACGCCGACCTCGTTGATATGACGAGGCGCATCAATGTGAGTTCCGGTGTGGGTCCCTAGGGAAATATTAGACAGATATGTCAAACCGCTTGCACTTTTGAAGCTTTCAATTTTAACCGGTGAGTTACCCGGATAAATGATAGTCTGCTCATTAAGAGCAAGTGAGATGTCGATTATAGTTTGATAATTGTTAAACATATTTACTCTACCAATTTATTCCAATCTTGGGCAAACTTGATCAAGCCTACTTTAAGAAGTGGATTATCAATTGTAAAACTGCCAAATGAGGCTTCTAAATCATAATCTCTAAAGGAAATATCTTTTAACTTACCTTTTGGATAAATATATGAATCATCAGGAATATTCATGTCCATTTCCACCCATTCTTTATAGACTTTAAGAGGAGCGGTGACGATATCCACTTTCAATTTAAAAGACTGCAACAGATGGTCAAGAGTTCTTATACTGGCAGCTAAAACTTTGACATGCCTATCGCCCTTTTTATATAAACGAATTGTGTTTTCGACGTATTGCATGCCATTTTCCCCAGCGTCATCAATTCGTCCGACAAATGGAGAAATATACACATTTTGTCCATCTTTTGTCGCTGAATAAACGGCCGCTGACTGGGCTTCTATAAAACAAAGTGTCATATTGACGCGAATACCTAACTTAGTTGCAATATTTGCAGCCTTTAATCCCTCGATGTTAGCAGGTAGCTTTATATGGGCATTTCTTATCCATTTATTCATCATCTTTGCCTGATCTAGCATCTGTTGTTCTGTCGTTTCATCGTCGGCATAGACTTCAATCGATATTGAACCTTGTGGAATAAGGGAAGAGATTTCACAAACAACCTCCTTATAAAAAACATTTATTTCATCTTTACTGAATTTTTTTTCGCTCCCAAGTCTTTCTATTACTTCAGGATTTTTACTGATTAAACTCGGATTTGTTGTTTGGCCATCTAAAAAACCCAACAATTTTAATGTTTCTTTAGTTTCACTTGGATCACCACTGTCTAAAAATATTTTAGTCTTTAAATTTTTTGGTCTCATAGACAAAGTGTCCGCCAAACATCCCTCTCATGGCAGAGACCAGTTTGCCGGTAAAACTGGAATTTTTAAATGAATTGATTCTAAAATTTAATGCTTCCTCTATAATTCTAGTCTTTATGTTCATCTCCTTGGCGGTAATAACCGTCCATTCAGCTTCTCCGCTATGAGAAACTACCCCAGAAATTTTTTTTAGGTCATTGCCATATACTAATAATGCTTCCTTTAACCAATCAATTAGTCTCGATTCAATAACGCTTCCCCGATTATACACCTCGGCAACGCGGCGTAAATCGAGCCTATATTTTGATTCTTTTAGAATTGTAAATCCTTCAGCAATCGCTTGCATCATGCCATATTCAATCCCATTGTGAACCATCTTGACAAAATGTCCGGCGCCATTACCATCAAAAAACTTTGCTCCTCCGGGTATCGACACTTCAACAAAAAGGGGTAAAAGCTGCATGAAATCCTCTCGCTTGCCTCCAATCATCAGTGATGCTCCACTTCTGGCGCCAGATGGGCCTCCGGAGATACCCACGTCGATAAATTTAACGCCCTTATTTTGGCATTTAGTCGCCCGCAAAATTGTATCTTTATAATAACTATTACCTGATTCAACGATTATGTCGCCTTTTTCCAGAAATTCGAGTAATCCTGTCTTTCCAAAAATAATTTCGTCGATTGTCTTACCCGCCGGAAGCATTAAAAAAATGATCCTTGGTTTGGGAAGTTTCTTAATTAATTCTTGAAGTGAGTGGGCTACTTCAATACCAAACGGTTTTAACATTTCAGTTTTTTCGATTGAACGATTAAAGCCTATGACACGCCATCTCTTTTCCAATAATTGTTTAGCCAAATTAGCACCCATTTTACCGAGTCCGATAATCCCGACTTCTTTTTGGATTGTCCGTTTATTATCTGCAATCACTACTTCATGGACTTTCTCGTGGGGCTTGTAATAAAAAAGTTGTGGTTTATTTTCTTGCCATGATTTTAATATCGGCTCGACAAAACGCCACTGATTTAATATTTCATCTGTCGTGACAAAAAGAGTCTGATCTCCCATGACCATGTCCAAAAGGAGTTTTTCATAAGCTTCAATAAACTCTTCCTCTCCGAAAGCTTGCTTATAATCAAATTGGAATTTTTTCTGATGCAATATATTGTCAAATCCCGGTTTTTTAACCAGAAAACTCGTGGTTATTTGTTCTTTTGGCTGGATTTGGTAACTTAACACATTTGAGTAATGTTGGTCACCTGGCGGACAAAGACATGGTTCCTGATGTTTGAATGATACAATCACTTCAAGTTTGGACTCATCAAGCGCTTTTCCACTTTCTAAATACATCGGTACTCCAACCCAACGACTATTATCAATAAACGCTTTTATTTTAAAATAAGTTTCGGTTTTAGAGTTTTCAGCAATTCCTCTTTCATTACGGTACCCAATATATTGACCACGAACAGTATATTTTTCAACTTCATCCGGCCTATAAATTTTTAATGAACTAAATATCGCCGATCTTTTTTCCCAAATACTTTGCGGCGAAAAATCCATGGGATGACTCATGGTAAAAAGAGCTAGAAGTTGAAGTAGGTGATTTTGACCGACATCCCGCAACGCACCAACCGCATCATAATAATCACTTCGACCAATTACCTGTTCTTTTTCAGAAAGTTTAATTTCGATTTTTTCAATATACTTATTATTCCATGATGGGGCTAAAAATAGATTGGAAAAACGGAAAATTAATATGTTCCGTACTGTTTCTTTACCTAAAAAATGATCAACCCTATATATCTGTTCTTCTTTAAATAATGTCCCGAGTAATCGATCAAGTTCAATGGCATGCCGTAGATCTCTCCCAAAAGGTTTCTCCAAGACGATCCTTGTCCAATCATGATTGTTTTTGGATAACTGCGATGCTAATAAATTATCAATAATGGAACGATAATGCTCCGGAGGAACTGCTAAATATATTAGTTTATTTAACTCACAGTTCCATTCCTTTTTTGTTTCATTAACTTTTTCAAACAAAATTTTATATCCTTCTACTTGGTCAAAATTACCTTTAACATAAAAAAAATTATTTAAGAATTTTTTCCAAAATTCAGGATAGCTAAATCCCTTATATATCATCAAATTTTGAATATATTCACGTAGATCTTCATCATTGAAATCCCGACGGGAAAAACCGATTATTTTGAACTTTTCCGGAAGTCTTTTTTTGCGATAAAGATTGAAAAGTGCAGGCAATATCTTGCTCTGCATCAAGTCCCCTGTGATTCCAAAAATGACAAATACTGTCGGTTTGATATTTTTACTTTCTTTGACCTGCATAAGGAATAAGATTGTAACAAAAAAAATTCTGTACTAAAAGCCAACAACAGCTGTTTGCGCAGTGTGGTTTGCCTGCTTCCATCCGACGCCAATATATTTTACTTGTCCATTAGTTAATATTGCATGGTGAGGTGGACTACTCCACCAACCATTGACTATGCTTTCCGCGCTACTGTGACCACAACCAATAGTCTCACCAAATGGACTCCCAGAATATCCTGCTTGATTGGCTCGTTTGATGAAATCTGAACCATCGCTCCCGAAGTGACTGCATTGTCCGATGCTCGCCCTACCTGCGTTATCTGCACTTAATGTCCGTGCGGCTTTCGTAAGCGCGCTATTTACCACTAATTTTGATTTACCTTCTGCAGATCTTTTTTCATTGATTAAAGTGACTGTTTGTTGTTCAAGAGTTGATAAAGAGATGTTTGTATTATTTGACTGTGGACTCTGGGTTGGTTGTCGAACCGGCTCACGTGTAGGAGACCGGGTCGGTAAATTCAATTTTGGTATTGATGAAATCCATTTAGACAAATCATCAGGCCAGGAAAAACCAGATGTAGGTTTAACTGTCTGTTGGGGCAATGGAGTAGCTGTGGGCGCGGTGGTTGGAGTTTCGGATGGTTGTGATTGAACAGTCGAAGTTGGTTGCCAATATTCAGATGAGTTTTTTTCAGTACTGTTAGCATTTCGGTCGCTATTTATTGGATTTTCAATAGATAAGGGAGAATTTAATAATCCTGAGAAATTCTGCAATGATTCATCTAAATTTGCCATACTGTGAACTGAAGTTGCCAAATTGTTTACTTTTTGTGCCATGCTAGTCGGAAGATCGGGCCTAAGGAGCGGACTTTCAACCAAAAAAACTTGGGTAACTAAAAATGCGGATATTAAATAAGCACCAAGCTGGGCTGAAATTATCTTGAAGTAATAAACTTTACGATCGAGCATTTAAATCATTATAGGAATAAATCGACCATTATTTCAACTAAACATTCGATAAAATAGTACTGTGGAATCAAAATCATTGACGAAATTTGCCTTGCTTTCCATTTTTGCTGCTATAGTAACTATCTCCTTAAAAACATTAGCATTTACTTTGACTGGATCTGTAGGACTTCTTTCTGACGCTTTAGAATCAATAGTCAACTTAGTCGCTGCCATAATAGCCCTCCTTATGCTTAAAATTGCCGAAAAACCAGCCGATGAAAATCATATGTACGGTCATACTAAGGCTGAATATTTTTCGAGTATTATCGAGGGTTTATTTATTCTTATAGCTGCAATAAGTATTATTGTGACTGCAGGGAATCGAATGCTTCATCCACGATTTATTGAACAGATATATTTGGGACTTTTTATTTCGGGAGTAGCATCCATAATTAATCTAATTGTTGCTTTAAAGCTGATCAAAGTAGGTAAAGATCATAGTTCTATCACTTTAGAGGCGGATGGTCATCATTTGTTGACCGATGTTTGGACATCAGTCGGGGTCGTCATAGGTCTGATCGCTGTTGTAATTACAAAAATCAATATTTTAGACCCGATAATAGCAATATTGGTTGGGATCAACATAATTATTACCGGTTATAAAATTATCAAACGATCGGCTCTTGGATTTATGGATACGGCAATTGATGCTAAAAGTACTGATCTAATAAAAAAAATATTTCAATCATATATACACAAAGGTATAGAATTCCACGGCCTCCGGACTCGACAATCTGCATCTAGAAAATTTGTTTCATTTCATGTACTTGTCCCAGGCAGTTGGACCGTCCAAAAAGGCCATGATCTACTAGAAAAAATTGAAAAGGAAATTAGAGATTCTGTTCCAAAAACGATTGTTTTCACTCATTTGGAACCAATTGAAGATCCAAAATCAATGGACGATAATATTCTATAAAGATCAAGTCATTAATTTTTTCGTACTTCCACGTAATTTATTAATTCATAAAGAAACTCTTGATCCTTTTTAGCCAAGTTCAGTTTGCCTATCTTTTTTGCAGCTTGTTTTTGATAACTGATGATCAAATTTTCAATTTCTTTTTTTACTCCAAGATCAATTACCATCTTTTTTACTTTTTCAATATTTTGATTAGATAGTTCTTTATTTCCAAAAGTATTATTTAAGAATTCTTTTTCTGACGGAGCGGCTTTTTTATATAAGAGTTCTCTGATTAAAGTTTTTTTATTTTCTCTTATATCGGAACCTACGGGTTTACCGATGGTTGCCTCTTCTGAAAATAGACCCATGTCATCATCTCTAAGTTGATATATAAATCCTAAGTCATTGCCGATTGACTGAAGAATATGAATGGTATTTTCATTAACTCTAGCCAACATTGCTCCTAGTGTAAAAGGCATTGAAAATGAATACCGCGCGGTTTTATATTGATACACTCGCTTTATATTTGTTATCCCTGGGCTTCCACTGCTAAACCCGAAGGTGATATCATCCAGCTGGGCAAAACAAACGTAAATAATCTCTCTGAAAATATAGCTTAGAATTTGATAGTTATTTTCGAGATTTTTTGTACTATCAATTAGATGTCTCCCTGCAATGAAAAAACCAATGTCGCCAATTACTGTTGCGATTGATTTGCCAAAATTAATTGGATCATCGATTTCTTTCGACTTTGCAAAGGGTAAATATTGAGCATATATGGTTGGTTTTCCTCGACGAGTCATATCATTATCCGCTATGTCATCGTGAATAAGCAGAGATGAATGAATCAACTCTATAGTTGCAGAGATCTCCATGACTAATTCTTGGTTTTTTGCTTTATAAGCATCAGCAGTAAAGATTAATAATCCACCTCTAACTCCCTTACCTCCTAAAGTCATTTCTTTTAACCTCTCTATCGCATTATTTCCAAAGCTTCCAAAATGGATATAGTCTTGTCTTTTATTTAAAAAAATTCTTTCAACATAATCATTGATTTCTTCTTTTTTCTTCATGAAGTATTTATTAACAGCATCTGTCATGTTTTTTGTTATGTATATTATAAAATATTAATAAACCAAGAACTAGCTTATCAGGAGCATCGAAAGTATTGATTTTCTGTAAGAATAATTACATTCTATTTGTAAATTATTTCACGGAAATTTCCATTAACTGTGTAATACCATTAATATTCTATCAGCAAGTTATAAGTTATAAATATCCTATGTACTATAACTTTTTGTCATGGTGTTTGCCTAAGGTTATATACTTCTGCAAACCCGTATTCTACTGTCTGCAAAGATTGTGTCTCTGATACAATAAAAGATCAATCCTAGCTCCACATCGCGCTTAAAACAGAGTCGCGATGTGGATGCATAAAATTATAAAAAAACACTATCCGTTTTATCCTGGAATATATATCTATAAAACCAGTTAGTCAGATAGTGTTTTTTAATTAAAATCCTCTTCGGTTAAAATTTTTTCGAAAACCTCCACCACCACCAGCCCGATTCCCACCTTCTTCTCTCGGTTTGGCGACGTTTATGACGATTTTTCTACCTTCGATTTCTTTTTCGGCCATTTCAGCGACTGCTTTTTCTGCATCAGCTTCATTGGCAAAGGTTACAAAACCAAAACCTTTTGATCGACCAGTGTATTTATCTTTAATAACAACTGCTTCGGTGACTTCACCCATAGCGGCAAACATATCTTTTAACGCTTGATCATCGAGTGACCAAGGAAGATTTCCTACGTATAATTTCTTTTTATCCATTATTTCTATTTCACCTCCTGCTGTTTAATAACTTGCAAGTTTTATATTCTGTTGATAGTTAGTATGAAGTTGTTAACATTGTTGACATGAAGAATCAGTCTGCGAGAGGCTGAATTCAAACAAAATCAAACTATAGCTCTATTATATCATAGAAATATCAATTAGTAAAGTCTTTGTATAAGTCAC
>MFZK01000021.1 GCA_001789395.1 Candidatus Roizmanbacteria bacterium RIFCSPHIGHO2_02_FULL_37_13b
ACACACACTTTACGCCCAGTAACACCGGATAATGCTTGTGACTCACGTATTACCGCCGCTGCTGGCACGCAATTAGCGGTCACTTTCTAGTAAGGTACTATCAATCCCGCCCTAAAGCGGGACTTTATCCCCTACCACAGTAGTTTACGCTCAATAAGAACTTCTTCCTACACGCGGTGTCGCGTGGTCAGGCTTTCGCCCATTGCCAACTATTCCCGATTGCTGCCACCCGTAGGTGTGGAGCCCGTATCTCAGTGCTCCTCTGTCCGGTCACTCATCACGAGCCGGATAACCGTCATAGGCTTGGTAGGCCGTTACCCTACCAACTACCTGATAGTCCGTACGCATCTCCTTACCCGGAAAGTTATGTCCTTTTTCCACGCTTTTTAGGGCAGGAAATATCGTGTATTAGCCCCGCTTTCGCGGGGGTATTCACGAGGTAAGGGTAACTTCGTACGTATTACTCAGCCGTCCGCCACTTCCCCGATTTGCACCGGGATCGTTCGACTTGCATATCTTAGGCACACCGCTAGCATTAATCCTGAGCCAGGATCAAACTCTTAAAAAAATTGATCATCCCGACGCAAACTTCGTTTGGTCGGGATTAAGCAGCTATAATCTTATTCCTCATATCATTCAGAATAAGAGCTGCTTGAATCCACCACATTCCTATTGTCAAAGAACAAAAAAAATACCTTATCAAATGAAGGTATATGAGATTATAAATGGTGATATGGAAAATAGCAACTGTAAAAAAGCTCTATTTATTTATTATAATTTGTCTTAATTTATCAGGTTGTTCAAGCAATTTTAATATTCCTGAGATTGTGCAATCTTGAGGTTTTTCTGGTATCTCGACGGGAATTTTCAACTCATTAGAAAAATACCTATTTATACCTTTTATATTTGCCATTCCTCCAGTCAAAGTCAATCCATTTTTGATAATACCATCGACAATTTCAGGTGGTACTGTCTCCATCATTTCTTTGGCACTGTCAATTATTTGATTTAAATTGTTGATTAGAGCTTCTTTGACCTCCGTAGAACGAACACGAATAGATTTAGGCAATCCGTTTTCCAGTGATTTTCCTCGTACTGTCATAACGGAAGCATCATCAAGCAGAGAGAACGAAGATATTTTTAGCTGTTCTGATGTTTGATCTCCAATTATAATCCCATTTTTTAAATGTAAATAGTTATAAAGTAGTTTATCCATTTGTTCACCGGCATTTTTCAATGTTTTAAAAGTTACGATACCACCCATTACGACGACAGCCATTTCAATGCTTCCGCCGCCCAAATCGATAACAAAATACGGATTTTTAGAGAATACTGCCAAATTAGCACCTGCAGCAATGGCTAACGGCTTTTCAATAAGATAAGTTTCACTAATACCCACTTTTGCCAAAGCCTCGATTGTTGCTTTTTGCTCAACTTCAGTAGAAGGAGTTGGGACGACAGCATAGGCATATAATTTATTTTTTAATATACTCCGGTTTAAAAAAAAAGGATAAACAGATTTATCCATAAAATGTTTCAACAGAAGTACGGTTTTATCAAAATCAGAAATGATGGAATGTTCTATTGGTTTTGTGATATGAATAAAATTTGGAGCTTTCCCAAAAATTTCTTTTGCTTCTTCACCAAAGAAAAGAAAATCATTGGTTCGAGTATTTTGGCCGATATAGGAAGGTTCTCTAAGGACAATTCCCTTAGAAAAAATACCCAAGCGAGTCATTGATGTTCCTAAATCAATAGCAATATCGGCAGAACCTAATAAACTATTTGCAAGATTTTCAAATTTCTTAAAAAAAGGCTTAAACTGCATGTAGCAAAATTATACGAAAAAATATCAAAAAAATGAGGGCATATGATAAAATAAAAAAATATGATTCTCGATAAACTGATAGCGCTTTGCTATTTTCTCCTTTTTTTTCTTACGCCACTTTTAATGTATAGTAAAACATCGGAGCTTTTCGAATTTAACAAAATGCTATTTATCTATTGGATTGCATTGGCAGTTGCGTCTCTATGGATCGCAAAAATGATCTCTTTAAAAAAGTTATTTTTTAGACGGACGCCACTTGACATAGTTATTATCCCTTTTTTTTTGTCGCTTGTTATCTCGACGATATTATCCATAGATCGTCACACCTCTTTTTTTGGTTATTATGGGAGATTTAATGGAGGCTTACTTTCAACAGTTGCATATTTAGTACTTTATTATGGTTTTGTTTCCAATATTGACCTTGATAGACTAAATCTTCTGACAAATAATTTATTACTTAAAATTTCTTTGATTGCATCTTTAATCGTGATTTTATGGGGTTTGCCAGGTCATTTTGGCTATGATATGAGTTGTTTCGTATTTACCGGAGAATTAAGTAATAACTGTTGGACAAGCCAATTTCGTCCTCATGAAAGGATGTTCTCGACGCTCGGGCAACCAAATTGGCTCGGTGCATATTTAGCCATTAATTTTTTTATCGGGTTATATTTTTTCATACAAAAATTTCTTAAAAAACAAAATTGGCTGTGGTTCTATATATATTTATTATTAAATTTCGTGGGCATACTTTTTACTCGATCAAGATCGGCTCTCATGGCTCTAATTGTTGGAATAGTTTTATGTTTTATGTACTTAAGTTTAAAAAAGCAGGTGAATAAAAAACTAATTCTTACGACTTTGATATTGTTCATTTTACCGATCATATTATTTAAAACAGGGATATCACAAGTTGATAAATACCTATCACTACCGCGTCAAGTCACAAGTAGCGTTTTAAAATCTACTTCAAGTCAGACTGCGATACCGAATGATTCTTCAGTGACTGAATCTTTTGATATTAGAAAAATTGTTTGGTATGGAGCAATTCAATTAGGATTCAAGTACCCGCTATTTGGGTCGGGTGTTGAAACTTTTGCCTATGCCTATAATTTTGTCAGACCAGCCGCACATAATTTGACATCTGAATGGGATTTCATCTACAACAAAGCGCATAATGAGTATCTTAATTTTTTGGCAACTACTGGTTTTATCGGATTGATATCTTATTTACTGTTGATAATTGGATATTTATTTTTTGTTTTTAGAGCGATTAAAAAACAACAGAATTTACTGATCATTTTTTTAACGATTGGTTGGATAACCATTTTGATCACAAACTTTTTTGGGTTCTCAACCACGACGGTTAATATTTATTTTTACCTTATACCGGCCGTTGCCTTCGTTATTACTTTAGACAGTCAGAAGGAGATAATTTATAAGACATTATCATCGATTCAAAAAACATTCTTGATTGTCCCGGTGATTATATTCATTTTAGGCACGACTTATATAGTCAATTATTTCTTAGCAGATATAAGTTATGCGGAGGGAGATAATTATTTCAAAATACAGCAATATTCCGCCGCGGAATCCAAACTGGATCAAGCACTCTCGATGCGTAGTGAACCGGTTTATATGGATAAATTGTCGTCAACTATCGCCAATAAATCCCTATTCGATCTCTCCTCTGGTCAAACCAATGATAAAAAAGCATTACAGGGGCAAATAAATAATAATTATAAAAAGGCAGTGATGTTTAGCCAACAAGCAATAAACAGTTCTTCAAGAAATGTTTACTATTGGCGAACGTTTTCAAAAGTTTTGTTTATTTTTTATCAAATAAGTCCGCAAGTGCAGATATATGATCAAGCAATTAAGACATTGGATACGGCAATTAATCTTGCTCCAACTGATGCTAAACTTTTTTATACTAAAGCTCTTTTTTATATGTCAAGCGAGGATTCTGACTTAAATAAAGTTAAAAATAGTAACGATAATTATGAGAAGGCTCTCATAAATATTGAAAAAGCAATAGAGTTAAAGAAGGATTATCGGGATGTATATCTTCTTAAAGGCACGACGCTTAATAGATTAGGTCGGAAATCAGAAGCTAAAGTTGTATTTCAATGGATGTTAGAGCAATTTAACCCAAAAGATGAGGAGGTCTTGCACGAATTACAATCCTTATAGTTCTAACCTGTCATTTGAATCGAATTCGAATTTTATCTTCCCGGCGTTAAAAATAATTGATAGTAAAATCAATTGTGCTAGAAAATAATAATTGTTCATAAACGAATGGTAAAAAAAGTAATTATATACGATGGTTGTTGCAATAAGATAGTCCATAAATGACAATTTTAACGTCAAGATTATGAGCCAAAAAAAGACTAATAATATGAGACCGTATTTATTAATTAACTCAACATTCATATTGGGAGCAAGATGCCGCATGGCAGCTGGAACCGATAATGCTTGATAATAAGGAGGAATGAGTACTTTATCAGTAATGGGTGTTGTATTTTGAGAAGCCAATGTTGCAAACTTTTCCGGCAGATATGGAATCAAGATTCGATTTATGAAAGGGGGAGTTATATTTTTATACATGGCAGAACTTTGATATAGAAAAATAAACGTAAATATAAAAGGAATAAAAAATAAAAAAATTGCTTTAATAGATTGTCGGCGGACAATTTTTGAAAGTATATGGGGTAGATATATAAAATAATTATGTTTAAAAGAAAAGAAAAGACCGAGGAAAATAAAAGAAAACTTTAATTTTCTATTTATGAAAAAGTATATAAATAACAGTAAAAACATTAATAACATAGGTTCTAAATAAGAAAATTCAAGAATATTAAATGTTTGGGGAAAAAAAAGAAAACAACTGATTAATAAATTTGAATAACCGTTTTTCTTAAGCAGTTTATATAAAATAAGCGCACTGATTACATTGGCAAATATCAGACCGAATCTAGGGTCGTTAAAGATAACGACAAAGGGGAATAAATAAATAAGCGATGAGGGCAAATAACCGAGATCGTTACTTGTATTAGGATAAAGCTGGGTGTAATGAATTGCATAGGGATCCTTTCCTTGGAATAATGCCATTGGTGATTCTTTCAGAAGGTAATAGACATCAATTTTGGGATCAGGCGAATTGGTAACGACAAATACTGAAATAAATATGTAAACAAGCAGTAAGAAAATAATCGAGGTATTTTTCTTCAAAATAAACTGAGATATAAAAATATATCCGGTTAGTCCTAAAACCAATAGCTTTACCATGACTCTTGCGTCGATGTTATGAAATATTCCTTGATAAGAAATTGCAGAAAAAAAAAGAATGCCAATAAAAAAGAAAGGGTGGGTTTGATATATCTCGTTCTTTGACGATTTTCTGATAAAAATAGCCAGAAAATACAATAAGACAATGGTCACTAATATAAAGCCGTAATACGAAAAATATCCCTGCGTTGGCACAAAAGCGATAAGTAATAACAATAATGGATAAATAGGATTATTAAACATTGGTACTTATTCCCGCTACGCGAAAACCGATGGGTTATTAACCCGCTTGATGAAGCTGTCATCGAGACTTTCGCTCCGCGGGATTTCAGCTATAAATCTCAATGAATCCGAGGGCTGTTAGCCCTCGGAGCTTCAATATAATGGTTTGTTTAGCTGTTTAAACTTATTCATAAATTCTTCTGCATTTTTGCTGTCTTTATAACAATTGGCATAAAGATCAATATATATTTTATAGACCTCTTTTAAATCAACTCGATATTTTTCCGAGGGGCCTAATATTTCTTTTGCTCTATTGCATTGTTTTACTTTTATGAGGCTTTTGGCAAATGCTAAAATATTTATAGTATTATCCGGCCATAAATTAAAAGCCTGTTCATATTCACTACTTGAAAATTCATATTGTTTGTCTTTAAATAGGAGTTCCCCAAAGGTCCAATGGCCCAATGAATAAGTTCTAAGTACGTCAGATAAAAGCAAACTTCTGAATTTAGCTAAAGATCCGGACATTGGTGAATGATATTTATTCCAAAGAAGAATGTTACTGACGATTAATCCTTTTGCATCAGGCAAAGATTTTCCTTCTGAATAATATTTCCATAAAATACCCATGGGTAACCAGGAAGAATTTTTTGTGTTCAGGGGTTCATTACTATATATAGGAAATCTTTCGCTATTAAAAAGTAAGAAATCATGGACAGTGATATCGTAATTACTATTAATTGCGGGTAGTTTTATATTCGGATAAAGTTTGCTTATTTTCACCTGATATTTAGCATCATTCAGCCGGAGAAAATTGATAAATTTGACGTCACGACGCTGGTGTTGTACCTCTTTTACAAACAGAGAATTGTAAGAAATAGTATCACCTTTCAGATTTACTATTGAGTTTTTCTCTACACTATTTAATACGTCAAACCCAAAATTTTCAGCCGTAAAATCCTGTTTTAGAAGAAGAATACGAGGAGAATTATTGATAAAAAGTATTAGACAATAAATTAACAATGATATCGAAAAGGCGGCAGCTCCAGCGATTTTAAGAGTTTTATTGTGAAGTCTATTATTTACCAGTCCATTAATTGTTTTAAATCCTAAAAGCAATGCAACTGTTAAGAAAAAGTAAGGTATTAAAAGGTATTTTTCAAAAGTTCCGATTGTAAAATTAATTGTTAGCGGAAAGGAGGTATAGAAAAAGAAAACAACAAAAATAATAAACTGAATGATAAAAAATTTCTTCATGGCCTCATCCTTCATTTTTAATATCGTCACAAAACCGGCAATTATAAAGAATGTGCCAATTATTTTGAAATCAGTCAAAATAAAATTAAAAAAATTGAGTAATGACGTTGTCGCTGCCGATAGTGAAAAAAAAGTTGTGCGTGATAATCGGAATATTCCATAATCACTCCGTGCGATCAATCGAAGTAAATCGACTAAATTGCTTGGAAAAGTTGTCTCAAGGGGTGTTACCGTACCAGCCCTAAAGAGGTAATAAAAATAAGGTGTTCCACCTAAAAAGAATAAAAGGAAGAGTATCAGTCGGTCATGGATCTTTTTAAAAAAAATAGTCTTTGTCCTGTATAGATAAAAACAAATGCCGGGTATTACCAAAAGTATCAGATAATTGTGAAAAGTTGCAAGTCCTAAGATAAAAAAGAAAATACGCATTTGCAGAGCCGTCTTTATATTAGCTCCAAAAGCTAAGTACATTAGAATAGCTAAATATAATATGACCATTGTAATCACCTCAGGAATCGATGAAAATAGCCATACCGGGTATAGAAAGGAGAAAATAAATGCACCGCATAGCGCTAAATAATCAGACTTAAGTAATTTCCGTAAGGTTAGAAATAGAAAAATTCGTGTAATGGCGATTGCAAAAGAAGACAGTAAAGTCACTCTCCATGCGATGCTAGCAAATGGTATAAATTTAACAAAAAACGATGATATTAAAAGATAAAGTGGGAATCCTGGTGGGTGTGGAATACTTGAAAGATAGGCGGCAGTGACTAGCTCTCCCCCATCTCCACCATATATGCTGTAGCTTTGAAAAAAAACATTGATTAAAAAACCACTACTCAGAATACAAATTGTTACAATTCTTTTTAGCAGATTAGTATCTTATTGGACACACCAGTAACAGGTTGTTGATGTTCCGCAGGCTGCTCCCGGGCAGGTCGCATCATCAACACCGTATACATCATATTTTGTATTTGGATCACATCTGAACGACTTAGACGTTGGCTGAAAGCATACCCTAATTGAGTCGCTTGTACCCGTTGCAAATACACGTTGAAGATTATTTCCTGCCAAACTTTGGAAATTACTCTTTAATTCTCCCGTAGTCACAATACTGGATACTGCAGTAGACATAACAACCGTTGTGAGTGTATCTCCGGATGGTAATGTATCAGCCGTGCATGCTGCATCATCACAGTAAGGCATAAGACTTTTTAAAGCATAATAGCGAATGACTGATCCATGGACTTCAGAAACAAGATTTCTGACACTTGTGTCATTTCCTTTTTTAAGCTGTTCAAAAGGATCAAGCGCAGCCAACAGTCCAACTGCTAAAGCACCCAAAAGAGCAATTACTATTAAAAGTTCAATCAATGTAAAACCGTGAAGAAATTTTTTTTTCATAAGATTTTTTTAACTTACATTTTAATAATAATAACTTGCAGTTGGGTTTGTCAAGGGCAATTTTCAATCCTCCTTCGCGAAAATCTTGATCATCAGATTGCAAGACTTAAAAACCATTTTTCGCTTCGGCAGGATTTCGGCTCTTTTGATAAAAGTAAAATGTGTCCCGGTGTCTATTGGCAGGAGCCTCAAAATGCATTAGTTAGGTTGTAGATAGGCGTTATCACCGAAAAGACAATAAATCCGACACCAATAGCTAATACTACTAATATCACAGGTTCAATCATAGTGGTCAATGCTTTGATCGCCAGTTCTGATTCCATTTCAAAAAAAACCGACATTTTAAATAAGACTTCATCCAAATGGCCAGTTTGCTCACCTACCGTGGTCATTTGCACCAATATTGGCGGAAAGAGCTCCAGTTGCCCCATACTTTTTCCCAAAGAATCCCCTTTTTCGACACGGTTTTTAATCGTGGCAAATGCGTCCTGAAAAACCAGATTGCTGGACGTTTCTACAGCGATAGATAACGCCTCAATAATAGATACTCCTGATTTCATCAGTATTG
This sequence comes from Candidatus Roizmanbacteria bacterium RIFCSPHIGHO2_02_FULL_37_13b, assembly GCA_001789395.1. Taxonomy (GTDB): domain Bacteria; phylum Patescibacteriota; class Microgenomatia; order UBA1406; family HO2-37-13b; genus HO2-37-13b. The sequence continues at coordinate 8,565 of MFZK01000021.1, forward strand.
AGAGAGTTCGAGTCGTATCAACCAATGCCGACATTTTTATGATCTTATTAAAAAGCGGTATTTTTAATATTAATCTATCAAACAATTTCTTACCTCGTTTAGTGTGAAGAATCCTTTTCGTCAAAACTACTGCACCAAATATAATTATTATGACAAGCGGCCAAGCACGCTGGAAAAAAGAAGAAATTACAATTAGAATTTTGGTGGTTATCGGTAAATCTATATCAAAATCTTTATACAATTCGAGTAATTTTGGGATGACAAAGGTTATCATAACAAATATGACTCCAATCATCCCGATAATAATTATCACCGGATATATTAATGCTCCTTTTATCTTAGCTTTAAATGTGCGCTGCTTTTCGAGCTGATCTGCTAGGCGGACAAGTATTTCATCAAGTTTGCCAGATGCCTCACCAGACTTGACCAATGCAATATAGAGGTTGTTAAAGTGATGCGGATATTGACTCATCGCTAAGGATAAACTGTTTCCTGCTCTAATGCTGTCATCTAAACTATTGATAAGCCTGAGCATTGCCGGATTAGTCGTCTGCTTTTTTAAAATATCTAAGGCATCGATTATCGTCAATCCGGCATTAAACATAATCGCGAGTTGACGAGTAAAATCGACAATATCTGAATGACCAACGCTTGCGAAATATTTATTCTGCATCTCATTGAATAAATTTTTATGCTCAAATATATCAACAATGAGGTAATTTTTTGCTTTGAGATATTCTATCAACTTTTGTTTGTTATCAGCCTCTATGTTTGCTTTAATCAGGACATTGTTTTTCAGAGCCTTATAGGTGAATTTCATAAGATTAAACAGAGAAACTTATTAACCAACTAGTTTTTTCATCTCTGCTTGTCTGATCGAATACGCAAGCGCGACATCTTTACTGATTTTTCCTTGAGTATAAAGACCATATAAATCCTTCTCAAAATAAATCATACCCTCGTTGGCTGAAGTTTGAATTACATTGTCGATCAAATGAGTTTTTCCTTCTCTAATTATGGAAGCAACAGCCGATGTATTGAGAAGTATCTCACATACTGGTAGACGACCATCATTACTTATATTAGGAACTAATCTTTGTGTCACAACAGCTTTTAAGACTGATGATAATTGAATCTTTACTTGACCTTGCTGATGGGCAGGGAAAACATCGATAATCCGGTCAATGGTTTGTGCTGCCGAATTGGTATGAACCGTAGAAAAAACCAAGTGACCAGTCTCAGCAATAGTTAAAGCAGCTTGAATTGTCTCATAATCCCGCATTTCTCCAATTAAGACTACATCCGGATCTTCTCGCAGAGCCGATTTTAATGCAATGGTCCAAGTATGAGTATCTTGTCCAATTTCACGTTGTGAAATTACTGATTTAATCGGTGGATAGATATATTCAATTGGATCCTCAATGGTCAATATGTGTTTTGAATATTTAGTATTTACTTCATTAATTATCGAAGCAAGAGAAGTTGATTTTCCCTCTCCGGTCGGGCCTGTCACCAAAATAAAACCTTGTTTTAAATCTATAAATTGATGCAATATTGTTGGTAAACCCAATTCTTCGATGGTCTTAATTTTCTCAGGAATTAGTCGAAATGATGCTGCTACTGCACCTTTGACATAGTACATGTTTATTCTGAAGCGATGGTTGAGGAAGTTATAGCCAAAATCCAGTTCTCTATCTACGTGAAGCTTTTCTTTATGTTCATCATTCAAAATAGTAAGTAGCATGGCTTCGCTTGTTTGATTATCAATGATAGAAAGAGTTCGGAGTTGTATTAAATCACCATTGACTCGAATCGTCGGATAATATTGAGGAATTATATGAAGATCAGATGCTGCTCTTTCAATCGTTAATTTTAATAGTTGGCTTATGTCCATACTTTAATAATAAATAAAAATAAACTATATTTCAGCTACTCGTAAAACTTCTTCAATTGTGGTGATTCCCTCAAGAACCTTCAAATAACCATCTTGAATCATCGTGATTAAGCTTTCCTTTTTAGCCTGTTTTTCTATTTCGTCTGCAGATGGATGACTAATTATTAATTTAGTTATTTCTGGTGTCACCTTTAAAACTTCAAAAATACCAATTCGGCCTAAATATCCCATATGGTTGCATTCTTCACAACCCACTGCTTTAAATATTTTTACTGATTGTGGATTTTCTTGAATTTTTTTAGGAAGAAAATTTTGCAGAACTGTGCTTATATTAGCTAATGCTTCTTGCGAAGGACTAAAACTTAATTTGCAATATTGACAAAGCGTACGAGTGATACGTTGACCAATGACGGCGTTTAATACAGAGGCAATTAGAAATGGCTCAGCACCCAAGTCTACGAGTCGTGGAATAGCAGTTGATGCATCATTAGTATGAAGTGTTGAAAAAACTAGATGGCCTGTCAATGCCGCTTGAATTGCTAATTGAGTTGTCTCTTTATCGCGAATTTCACCAACCAAGATAATGTTAGGATCTTGTCTTAAAAAAGATCTAAGTCCCGTAGCGAAAGTGAGACCAGATTGCGGATTGATTTGTACTTGATTGATTCCTAAAATTTGATATTCAACCGGATCCTCAAGAGTTAATATATTAACGCTTGGCTTATTAAGTTTTGACAGTACGGAATAAAGCGTTGTTGACTTGCCAGAACCTGTGGGACCAGTGACAAGAATAATACCGTAGGGCTTTTCTATAGCTTCTTCAAGTACTTTCAATTGTGGTCCTCTTAAACCCAAATCATAAAGAGAGGGTAACCCACCCGTTTTTTTTAATAATCTCATGACGACTTTTTCGCCATTTATCGTGGGCAACGTCGATACACGCAGATCTACTTCTTCTGCTCCTATTTTAAAGTTAAATCGACCATCTTGAGGAATTCTTTTTTCATCAATTTTAAGCCCCGACAGTATTTTTATTCGGGAAATCAAGGATTCATGGATGAGTTTTGGAAGTGTCAGCTTTTCTTGAAGAATACCATCAATCCGATATCTAATTTTAGTCCGATTTTCCTGTGGTTCAATATGGACGTCAGACGCTCGTCCTTTTACGGCAAATTCAAGTATCGTAGAAACAATTTTAGCAATGGGCGCTTCTTTAATAAGCTCGCCTAGATTCTCTACTCTTACTGTTTTAATCGCTGGTTCGACTTCTTTTAACGCCGCAACAATATCAGGTGAAAAAGTTTTTGTATAAAAAATGTCAATAGCACGTGTTATATCATCAGCTAATCCTAAAGTCGTAATGATTCTTTTACTTGTTTTTTTTTCTAAAAATTCTTTAACTTGAACATCAAAAGGATTCTCCATGACTACTTTGAGCGTGTTTTTATTATCATCTAGTTCTACTGGGATTAATACATATTTACTAGCTATAGATTCGGGTATTAAATTTAGAGCTTGAGGAGCAATCGGGGAAGTGTTAACATCGATATAGTCAACCTTTAAAATTTGTGCTTTAGCTTTTAATATCGACTCCTTTTTAATTTTAGAGATTGTAAGTAAATATTCATCAATGGGTATATTTTTCTGAAGAGATTCTATTTCATAGTGCTGAGCTTCTTCTTGAGTTATAGCACCATCAATAACTAAGGCATTTAGAAAACTTTTAGCAGGAATGACCATATATTTCAATATATATGAAACTCGTGTTAAAATGCAACTAGAATGTTGCCTATAATTTTAATTTCACCAAATCGGAAAGAGACAGAAAAATATATTAATTATTTGAAAAAAAAATATTACCCTAAAGCCTTAGTTCATGAGTTTGAAAAAGATCCAAATATTATAACCATTGACCAAATAAGAGAAATAACGTCTCTTTTTAAATTTGCCTCAAAAATGCAGCGAATAATAGTGGTTCATAATTTCGAAACAGCTAAAGAAGAAACTCAAAATGCTTTTTTAAAAACCCTGGAGGAGTCTTCCGTTAAAGCTCAATTTGTTTTAGTGACTACGGACGTAAATGCCATGTTACCAACAATTCATTCTCGTTGTCGTATATTCAGATTGAATAAAAGTGAAGTTGATTCAGTAGATTTCGACTTCAATTTATCTCTCTTTAATTTGTTGTCTAGCATGACCTTAAAAAAAAGAGATAAGATTGAAGGCATTGCCCAATGTGATAGGTTGATATCATATTTTAAAGCACGATTTATAGATCTCTCTAAAAAAAACATTGTAAAACTGAAAATCTATTCTGATATTTTGAAAGAGGTAATCAACGTACGTCGTCTTCTTGATAAAAACAATTTGAATCCACAGTTGGCCTTGGACCATTTAATTATCTTTATCAAAAAAACAATCTCAAAAGATTCGGATAAAGTACAACTAAAGGGTTGACATGTTTTATAAAAATAACTATTCTTTTATATAATGACATCAAAAAGATTTGGGTTTACATTGATAGAAATTCTGATTGCTATGTCAATTCTTGGCATAATGGCCGCATTGATAACCGGTAATTATTTGATTACACAAAAACGAGCCCGTGATGCCCGTCGTAAAAGCGACCTCCATAATATTCAAAATGGGCTCGAACAATATTATGCTAATTGTAATTTTGCTTATCCAACGCCCTTAGCAAATAATACTTTTTCAAGTCTTACCTGTTTATCTCCAAGTCTGGCGCTAATGCCCACTGTACCAGTTGATCCTTTGACCATTTCACCTTATCCTTGTACTTCTTGTTCTGACAGTCAGTATCAATTATGTTCGACTTTGGAAGTTGAAACACCGCAGACATATTGTCTTACCAATGCTCAATAAAACAAATATGCTTTATAAAAAAAAGTCAGGATTTACGTTACTAGAAATGTTGGTTGTAATTACCATTATTTCTCTTCTGGCATCAATCGGAATCACATCTTATACATCATTCAACAAAAATTCACGTGATGGGCGTCGAAAAGCCGATATTGAACAAATCAGAGCGGCATTAGAACTATACCGTAGTAATAACGGTTCTTATCCACTGCCAATAGGGACATTCGGGTTATCTTTTGGTTCAGGTGCATTGACCGATGGCAGCAATACTTATCTATCAAAAATTCCAAATGATCCTAAAAATTCAAAAAGTTATTTTTATACATCTGACGGGAATGATTACACTCTAGGCGGGCTTCTTGAAGGTGTGACAACGATTCCTCCCTCATGCTCCACGACTAAATGTGACCCTTCTGATTTAGATGTCACCTGCAATTATTGCCTCGGTCCATATGGTGAAAAATAAAAAGGCCGGTAAGGGTTTTACTCTAATAGAGATATTAGTAGTCGCCTCGGCTATAATACTTTTTTTTGGGATTTCATTACGGTATTTTAATGACTTTAATGAACTTAAGAAATTGGAAGTAGAGACAGAAAATCTCGCTGAGACCCTTCGACAAGCGAGAAAAAGTGCTGCTTCAGGCGATAAAAGTCAATTTGCTACAGAAACCTGCATTTTAACTGGGTATAGCGTCATTTATTCATCTGAAAATAATAAATATTCTCAGCATGCTATATGCAATGGTGATAAATTAATCGGTGAAGCAGCGCTGCCATCGGAAATACAGCTTTGTCAATCAGGCACGATTACATTTAAACAATTTGGTTTAGGAGCAATAAGTGGATCGATCAAGCTGCGTAGCGCTCGAATAAATAAGTGCCGGGAAATTGTCATTGACAGTTCAGGAGATATCAATATTAGTGAGTTAATTCAAAATTGTAGTTGTTGATATGGAAATTAGAAAAGCAGGTTTCACGCTGATAGAGGTTGTAATTTTTGTTAGTTTAATATCCGTGATTTTTGTCACTTTTGCAGCTTTGACAACGACAACTATCCGCTGGTCTAAAATAAACGAACATAAAATATTAGCCTCGCACAACACTGAAGAACTTCGGGAATGGTTAAGAGGTCAAAAAGAAGCTGATTTTGATGGGTTTGTAGCAAAAAATGGCAGTTGGTGTTTCAATAGTCATGCCTTTCCAGATGATTATTCAAGTTGGATTTCTTCATCTGATCCGAGTTGTGGTTATACGCTTGATAACAATATTTTCAAAAGAACGGTAACGCTGACGAGTCAGGAAAATGGTAATAAAGTGCTAATCTCTATCCATACTGAATGGTTTGAAGGCTCTCAATTTTATAAGATAGACGAGAAAGCTTTATTTTCTCTGTATGAGTTATGAAAAAGAAATCAGGATTTACTTTAATTGAGATGATTGTCGTTATAGGTGTTATTTCGATCACGATTCCGACAATATTTAGTCTGATGTTTCTCAGTTTTCAGTCGCAAAAACGTGTTAAAGCTCTTGCGAGTGTGAAACAAAGTGGTGATTATACTCTCTCAGTAATGCAATCTCTTATTCGTCAATATGCTAACTCAATCTATTCAATTGGTGATATTTCTCCGGTAAATCAGATCTGTTCATCTGCAGGAGATGAAGCGGTGGAACCACTATACTTCAAAGATGATACCGATCATTTTTTCAATTTTGCTATTCAAGACGGAAGAATTGCGTCGTATTCAGGAACAATGGTTTATTATCTGACCCCTGAAGATGTAGTTGCCGATGATACCACGTTTTCGATGAGTTGTACACGACTAACAGATTTTGATCCGCCTCTTGTAACCATTGATTTTACCCTTTCTGTAGGACAGGGTAAATTGCGACGCGAAGAAAAAGCCACTCTTCGATATCAAACAAAAGTGAAATTGCGTAATCTTTAATGCATTCCTCTCTTGACAACAATTAATGATTTCGCCATACTAAAAAAAGATATGACATCTACATCATTTAGTCTGGATATCGGAGAAAAATATATCAAAATTGGACAAGTAATCAAGAAAGGAAACCTTATTGAGACGACTGCATTAGCTTATGAAGAAAGCGGATATAATATTTACTTGACAGAAGCAGATAAACCTCATCAATCAACGCTTCAGGTTATTTCACAATTGATGAACGATTCGGGAATTAAAAAAAAATCAATCAATATAATCATACCCGATGGTCGAAGTTACAGCCGCATAATTGAAATGCCACTTTTGACCGATAGAGAATTATCATCCGCAATTAAATATCAAGCGGACCAATTTATTCCAATTCCCATTGACAAGGTCAATTTGGATGTTGAAGTATTATTGACGGACAAGAAAAACAAAAAATCTTTGATATTGCTTGTAGCTGCCGCTTCAAGCGTAGTTGACAAAGTGGTCAATATTGCAGAATCAGTTGGTCTTCTTCCTGAGCGGATTGAAAATGAATCAAGTGGTACATTTAAATTGCTCTCATATTTAAATCCTATATTCAAGTCTAAAACTGCAAAAACAGGAAGTCTTTTTTTAATAATGAATTTTGGATTTAGTTCGACATCTCTCTATATATATGATGCTACTCGTGATTTGCCATTAGATATTCATAATTTTGCTATTGGCTATGAATTGATGGCAAAGAGCATAAAGAATAATTACAACATTAGTGACTCAGAAGTTAAGAATTTAATCGAGACAATCGGTTTAGGATCTCAATCCGGTACTTATGATTTAAGCCAAGTTTTAGCATCCGCGTATAGTGAATTAGTTTCTGAAATAGAAAAATTCATCGTATCAGCCAAATCTAAATTTGGATTACCTATTAGTGAAATTAATTATTTCGGTGAAGGTTTTAAACTTAAAGATTTACATCAAAAATTATCTGGATCACTGGGAATTAAAACTGAATTAATTGACATCTATGGAAATCTTTCAAAAAATAACGTATCTGACTTTTTTAAAGCAGATCTTCCATTGTTTGTGCCAATTTTAGGTTCAGAAATAATTTAAATTCATGGCAAGGAGAATAAACTTACTATTAAAAAGAAAGGATTATATTAAGAAAGAGATGATATTTAGTCGTCTCAGAATATTAACATCTTTTATTGGAGTATCTACTCTTTTCTTACTGATGGGATTATATTTTTTTAATTCCAAGTCTGAAGGTGAATATGAACGATTGCTATTTAGTAAAGAATTTATACTTAAACAGATTATCAATAAACAGCAAGAAGAAAAAAAAATGATATCTTTTATGGACAAATCCGATTTCTATAACAAGACCCTGGCAACTGATGTTAATTTTGGCAATTATTATAATAAAATTCAGAGAGCTCTTCTTCCAGAGATCTCTGATAATTCTTCTCCATCAGCTTTATTAGTAAATCTTAATTTAGATAATAAAAGAGACTTTAAAGTTACGATCAAAGTCTTCAGTGAATCTGGACTTATGAATTTATTAAAACATATTGAAGATTCGAGTTTAAATGAAACGTTTGGAGCACTTGCACTCGAGTCCTTTACCATCAAATTAAATCCGATTTACTATGACGTTAATATATCAGGAAAAGTAAAACCTATTAATAGCAAATTGTAATTTGATAATATGCCAAGAAAAATTGACATATATACAAGACGACTTCTTAAAGATAATATCATTTATATCATTTTATTACTAATATTTATTATTCTTCTAATAATTATTGTTCCGATGCAAATAAATAGATTGTATATACAGGGAGATAGAAACAGTAAATTGAACCTTGAATTAAATGAACTAAAGGATAAAAGAAATTTGGTAATCGATCTAAAAGCTAATCAACTTGATCAAGCGATTCAAACGCTGAATACCTTAATTCCGAGTAGTGAGGATTACTTTTCCATAATCAGAGCAATTGAAACATTATCGTCTCAGACTGGTTTTTCAATAACAAGCTACAGAATATCATTATCGGATATAAGCAAACAATTGATTCCGATTCAAATTACAGGGACAGGTAGCACTACTTCAATAGTAAATTTTCTAAATGGATACCATCATAGCGGAGGAAGATTAATAACCATAAATAGCTTGGAATATAGCCCAAATGCCACAAAAATCGATTTAGCTATAAATTTTTATAATTACAAGTCAATGAAATCAGATTCCTCAGTTGGTATCAGGTTCGATGCAAAGCGTATTGATAAATTTGTGGCTATTGGTGAATCATTAACGAAAAGTATCGGTAGTGAAGAGAAAATTAATCCTCAAGATTTTAATTATCCCGCTCGAAGTAATCCTTTTGGTCAATAGAAATAAATTCGGCTTTATGATGCTTCTTCAACCTTCAAAACTATTTTTTTATGATCAGAAACATCTTTTTTAAGTGAGTAAACATTAAGTAATGTTCGAATAGCATTAATTGTCTTTCCTGATTTTCCAATTACTTTACCATAGTCGTCTTTACTTAAAGTAATATGAAATACTTGAGCATCAACTTCATCGCTTTTGATTATATGAATGCCTGAGACGTCGTCAACAATTTCTTCGATTAAGAATTGTAGAAATTTATCCATAAGACAAAACTTAAATTTTTAGACTTGATAGTTCCGTTTTGAGTAGTTTTGTAGCACCTTCAGACAGTTTGGCGCCGACCTTTAACCACTTAGTTAATTTTTCCTTATCAATGTTGATTATAGGTTTCAGCGGTATGGGATCATAAAAACCAATTTTTTCGATATAGCCCCCGTCGCGTTTTTTACTTTCTTCAATGGCCACAATACGATATTTCGGTTGATTTCTTTTGCCAATTCTTGTTAGTCTAATTTTGACGGCCATAAAAAACATTATATCATATCTTTAAAGTCTGTAAAGCTTGAGAAGCAGCATCATCCTGGGCATGCTTTTTTGAATGACCGGTACCTTTAGCAATAAGTTTATTTTCAAAAAAGACTCCTACATTGTAAATTTTATTGTGTTCCGGACCTTTTTGCTCAATTACTTTATAAGTGGGTAGCTTTTTAAATTTATCTTGCAGATATTCTTGTAATTTATTTTTTGCGGATAGATATAAGTTATTTTTTATTATGGCATCCAGCTTATTTGCAAACAAATGTTCGCTTACAAAGCTATAGGCACTGGTAAAATCTTGATCTAAAAAAATGACGGCAACCACTGCTTCAAATGTGTCAGCGAGAATTGAGGTATTGCTGGCGCCATTATTATCTTGCTCTCCTTTTGAGAGATATAAATATTTTCCTAAATTTAATTTTAACGCCGCCTCATAGAGACTCTCCGTTTTAACTATTGACGCTTTTATGTCAGTATAATGACCTTCGGATAACTCCGGATATTTGGTATATAGATAGATTGATGTAATTAAAGATAGTACACTGTCGCCCAAAAATTCAAGTTTTTCATTGGAGGGTAATTTAAAACTCTTATTTTCATTTAAGTATGATCGGTGTACAAAAGCTGTTTGTAGAAGTGATTTGTTCTTGATAGCGATACCAATTTTTTTTTGAATATTATCAATTTGACTGTTATTCATATTTTAATCTTATTTTTAATAACGATTTTACCGAGAACGGCATTTACAAATCCGGGTGATTTTTCACTACCTAATTCTTTTGCCAGTTCTATGGCCTCATTGATAATAACTTTAGTTGGCTGAAGTTTAGAAATAAGCAGTTCAAAGGTGGCTAATCGAAGTATGGAAAGATCAACTTTTGCAATTTTACTTACTTCATATTTTGGAGCAGCACTTGATATTTCATTATCTAAATGGGGAAATTGATCAACTATTTTTTTTAAAAGAGGTTTTTTTATCTTAGCTTTAAACTCGTACGAAAATAATTCTTGAACAATTTTTACTCGATTGCGATGTCGTACATCCATGAACTAGATTTACTTTTTACAACCTTTACACTGGCGGTGAGGAATTTTCAATTTACCACAATTTTTACACTTAACCGATTTTACTAGATTAAAATGCCTAGTTTTTAATCGTAGTCCTTTGCGTCTTGTTGAATGCTTCCGTTTTGGTAGAGGTGCCATATATTAAACAAATTTTACTATTTTGTAATGATTTTATCAATAGCGTGTACTGATATTGTTGTTCTATTAATCCTGAGAGTATAAATCCGTTGAAAGATTATTTAACATTTTTGTAATTTCGGGTGACTTAATAAGTGATGGACGTGACATTACATAATCGGCTGCTTCTTGGGTCTTTTCTACAAGATCAAAATCAGAAAAATCAGCTATTTTGAGATGCGGAATTCCATGTTGTTTGGTGCCAAATATTTCTCCGGCTCCCCTATTCTTCAAATCATATTCTGCCAGTTCAAAACCATTGACGGTTGATGTAAATACTTTAAGTCGATTTTGTGTAGTCGGATTTCGGTTTTCACTAAATAGCAAACAATAACTCTGTATACTACCGCGACCGACACGACCACGAAGCTGATGAAGTTGCGCTAACCCATAACGATCGGAAGACTCAATAATTATTATTGCTGCGTTTGGAATATCAATGCCTACCTCAACGACAGGTGTGGACACTAATATATCTATTGTCCCTTGTGTAAATTCCGTCATAACTCTTTTTTTTTCTGCAGATTTCATTTTGCCATGAAGCAGTGATAATCTAAACTTCGGAAACACTTGCGTTTTCAAAGTTTCAAACTCACGACTAACCGCTTTTATATCTTTCATCGTTTCAACATCTGATTGGTCGATTAATGGACAGACAATAAAAACTTGAATGTGCTCAGTTGTTATTTTTTTTCTAATCCACTCATATGCTTTTTCTCTTTTATCATATGGTACTAAGAAACTTTTAGTCTTTATTCTTTCTTGTGGTAGTTCTTTTATTCGTGAAACATCAAGTTGTCCATATAGGGTTAAGAGGACGGTTCGAGGTATTGGCGTTGCCGTCATCGTTAATAAATGCGGATGTTGAGCAATATTTTTTAACTTAGCTCTTTGAACAACTCCAAATTTGTGTTGCTCATCTATAACGATTAGTCCTACATTTGGATATTTCTTTTTGAATATCAAGGCCGTTGTACCAATAATAATATCTGCATCCTTTATGTCACCACTTTTGGTTTTGTTCGATCCGGTTAAGGTCAATATTTTCAATTTGTTTTTCAGTAATTTAGTTAAAGTCGTAAAATGCTGTTGACAAAGAATCTCCGTTGGCGCTAATATTAATGTTTTTTTTCCATTCAAATAAGAAAAATAAGCCGCTATAAGCGCAACAACTGTTTTACCACTACCGACTTCACCTTGAAGCAAGCGATTCATCGGCTCGTTTTTTTTAAGATCTAAAACTAGTTCTCCTACCGCTATTTTTTGATCGTGGGTCAGTTTGAATGGTAGCTCTTCTTCAAACTGATTAAGTTTATCGATTATTTCATTAGTTTCCACCATCTGTGTTTTCACTTTTAAACGCTTGCGTTGTTCTCTTTGAATCTTACTTTTTAGCTGAAGAATAAAGATTTCGTCAAAAGCAAGTCGATGTTTCGCCAATTCAAAATTATGTTCATCGATTGGAGTATGAATATTCGATATAGCGTGACGTAAGTCTATCAATTGATATTTATTAATAATTTCTTGAGGCAGATAATCATATATTTCATCAATGTATGCCTTTAATAAATGATAGATTTTTTCACGAATAAGCCGTGAAGATAATCCGTTTTTTTCCGAATAGACAGGAATAAGTCCACCTGTATGAATACCAACATCAGATAAATTATTTAATAATTCATAGCTTTCTACAAGTACGCTTCGTGTGCCTCTTATTTGATCAAGCTTACCCGATATTTGAATGAGACTACCCGGTTTAATTAGAGAAAGTAGATAATATTGATTAAACCAAATAAGATTCATTTGCCCACTTTCATCTTTTAACGTTGCTTTTTGCACATGGCGTCCATTTTTGGTGCTAACATTAAGTATTTTAGTAATTTCTCCTCTTATGGTTATCTGATTACTAAGCTTGAATTCGTTGGTAAACAAATTTTCATTATTGACTTGTACAACGACTTTGGATATTAATTGGGGCTTTGGATAGAATTGGATGCGAAATGGGTAATAATTAAGCAGATCCCAATACGTTAGGATTCCTATCTTTTTTAATCGATGAATAGTTTGGGAAGCAGTTTTCGGTAGAAAATCTATATTTGAAAAAAGAGACATTTCAATTGCTTATAAATAATTCTTTAACGTATCAAAAAGACCGGTGCTAGCGATGTAAAAATCAGAAGGATACCAGAAACAACGACGATTAATTTCCATAGCACTTCTTTATTTTTTAAGATTTTTTTTATCATGGGGTGAATTATAAAGAAAATCTATTAACTATTCATTATATATTATAATATCACTTATGAACGTTCCGCGTTTAATAAGATATCGAAGTAGACGTCGACGGCTTATCCGTATCCCTGCGACTACAAGTATCGTTCGTTTGTTTTTTTTTACCGTATTAATCGCAACAATTCTGGTTTTTGCTATGTTCTTATGGTATTCAAAAGATTTACCCGAGCCCGGAAAAGTAAAAAGAAGCAGTGGCTATTCAACGGTAATTTATGATCGCAATGACAAGATCATATTTGAAATGTACAAGGACGAAAATAGAATACCAGTGAAATTATCAGAAATTTCAGTCTTTCTGAAAAAAGCAACGGTATCAATTGAAGATAAGGATTTTTATCGACATAGTGGATTTTCATTACGCGGATATTTGCGAGCTTTTGTGAGTTCATTGATTCATCGTCGAGTTGAAGGTGGATCGACATTAACGCAACAATTAGTAAAAACAGCTCTTCTTTCATCAGAAAGAACATTTACAAGAAAGATCAAAGAGTTCGTTTTGGCGGCTGAAATAGAAAGACGGTATACTAAGGATGAAATTTTAGAGATGTATCTTAATGAGATACCGTACGGTGGAACATATGTTGGTATAGAATCAGCAGCTAAAGGCTATTTCGGTAAATCTGCTAAGGATTTAACATTAGTCGAATCGTCAATATTAGCAGGATTACCACAACGACCTTCTTATTATTCCCCATTTATCGGGAAGCCCGGCGCATACATCGAAAGGGCAAAAAATGTTCTAAGAAGAATGAAAGAAGATAATGTGATAACATCTCCGCAACAATCGAAAGCTTTGAATGAATTAATTAATATTAAGTTCGAAAAAGCATATAGTTCTATAAACGCTCCTCATTTTGTCTTCTATGTTGCCGATCAAGTAACTCAAATGTTTGGTAAAGATATCATGGATCGTGGAGTAAAAATAAAAACGACAATCGATTTAGATCTTCAAAAAAAAGTAGAGGAAATTGTTAAAACAGAAATCGAAAAGATTAAGAAATTTGATGCTACAAATGGTGCTATAGTCGTTCTAGATAATGACACTGGTGAAATATTAGCAATGGTTGGTTCTTATGATTATAATGATGAAAAATTTGGGCGTTTCAATACAGCACTTGCGCATCGTCAACCTGGTTCAGCCATTAAACCGATTACTTATGCCGTTGCTTTAGAAAAGGGTTATACGGCATCGACAGTCTTAATGGATGTAAAAACCATTTTTCCAAATCAAGGGGGTAAAGATTATGAACCTGTGGATTATGATGGTAAATTCCGTGGACCTATACAGCTTCGATTTGCATTAGGAAATTCAATCAATATTCCAGCTGTAAAATTATTGGCCATGGGTGGTGTTCGAAATTTCCTGCAGAAAGCTTATGATTTTGGTTTGAATAGTTTTGAGCCGACCACTCAAAATTTAAAAAGATTTGGTTTAGCAATTACTCTAGGTGGAGGAGAAACTACACTTCTTGATTTGAGTTCGGCCTACGCAACAATAGCCAGAGGAGGAATAAGAAAAGATTATTTATCGCTTTTTGAGGTAACAGATTATAAAAATAACAAATTATATCAAGCAAAAAAAAGTCCGGAAAAAAAAGCTATAAATCAAGATGTAGCTTTCATACTTTCACATATCCTTTCTGATAATAATGCGAGAGCTGATGTATTTGGCCTACGAAGCTATTTGAATATCCCAGGCAAAACCGTTGCGGTAAAGACAGGTACGACCAATGATTTAAGAGACAACTGGACAGTAGGGTTTACAAAATCGGTAACAGTCGGTGTTTGGGTGGGAAATAATGACAATTCTCCGATGAATTCAAAAATTGCCTCAGGTGTCACCGGTGCATCCCCCATCTGGAGTCAAGTAATGGCTCTACTTTTAAAAGAGAAATCCGATGGAATCATCGATAAACCAGATAATGTTCTTGCTTTAGAAGTTGATGCTATTTTAGGAGGTTTGCCAAGACAAGGATCTCCTACGCGTTCTGAATACTTTATTGATGGAACCCAACCAAAAGAAATCTCTCCTTTTTATAAACGTCTGAAGATTTCAAAAAGTACCGGTAAATTGGCTAATGAAATTGAAATACGACTTGGTGATTTTGATGAAAAAGAATTTATAGTGATTGAAGAAGCTGATCCGATTTCTACAGATGGAATTAATAGGTGGCAACAAGCAATTGACGCCTGGAGTGCGAGTCAATCAGATGAAAAATATCATGCGCCTAAAGAATCTTCTACTGCCAAAGTTGATGATATCTCAGTTCAAATAAAAAACCCGGGAGATAAGACGCAAAATAGCAATAATGTTAATTTGAGGGCTCGTATAGCGTCCCTTGATCCTGTGACTAACATTGAGATCTCTGTCAATGGATCTATTGTTAAAACTTATCGCGAAGATAAAAAAGAGATAGATGAAAATTTAACTCTCGATGATGGCTATTATATTCTTCGAGTAATGGCCGTAAATTCTAAAGGAAAAGCTGGTGATAGTGTGGTTAAAATAGGTGTTAATAAAGAATATAAAGATGAAGTTTTTATAACCCCGATAGTCACACCTTAAAGTTTAAGCATTTCCTTTAATCGTAAAAGTTCCCCAATTGCTTCTTTTTCAGTTAAATTTCTGTCGGGTAGGTTAAATTCTAATCTGAGAGTGATCTTATCTTTAAAACTATTTATAAAATAAACTTTTTTTAACATTTTACTTTGACTTATCATGGTAGAAGTAATCTTCTCATAAATGTTTTGAGGTGTTGATTGATAGGTCAAATCTTGAATTATTGTCGCATATTTTGAAGCTTTAACATACTCTGATAAGAGTCTGTAATTTCTAACAAATACATCTAACTCAATTTCGCAAATAAAGATTGATTGAGAAATGCCCAATTCAAGTTGATACTTAGAATCTAATTTCCCCAATAATCCACACTTATGATTGTCAATCAAGATATTTATCTGCAATCGAGGATCAAGGTATTTGTAATTGGTTGAAATCTCGTAATTAATTTTAATATTTAAGAATTTGAATAAATTATCAATCAAACCTTTTATATTATGATAGTCTGTTGTCGTAGCTATGGTGAACATTTCTTTCTCGTCAGGTAAGCCCTCAAATTTCTTGTGATAAACTTTCGCTATTTCAAACAAAATGAACTTTTCATTATTAATAGCATTTTCTTTAATATTATTAACGAGCGAAAAGTAAAGATTTGACCGTAAATATTCAATATCTTGAGAGATGCTGTTTACTATTTTTAAATGGTCACTGAGTTTTAGCCCAAATGACTGCAAATTTTTTTCAGATATCATCGAATAGTTGTAGATTTCATTAACTCCGTTTGATTTTAAAAAGTAGCGAATCTTATTTTTTACTTCAAATTCCAAATCGGATTTGGTAGGTTGTGGAACAACTTCCGTCTGTTGTATGATGCCCGGGAGCCGATGCAAACCGTATATACGTACTACTTCCTCACTCAAGTCTTCGATTGAATCTATGTCATTATCACGAAAGAACGGTATTTCAACAATCTTTTTCCCCTGGTGAGTCTTAATATCAAATGATAAATTCTTTAAAATTCGATTAACTTCAATTTCTTCAATTTTAACTCCGATCAAATCATTGATTTTTTTGTAATCAAGCTGAACTGTCTTTTTACTTTTTGGATCAGGATATATATCTATAATTTTGGATGAAATTTTGGCGTTGGCGTGTTTGTTTAGTAATTTAACTCCAAAATCAACGACTGGTCCAATAAGCTCACAATCTAAACCTTTCTCAAAATATGTTGCTGCTTGTGTACGCTGTCCGGTTAACATGGAAGTTCTTCTTATTTTAGTTTTATTGTATGTTTCAAGAAAAAAAAGAATTTTTTTGGTGTTGTTATCGATCATTGAATCGTATCCACCCATGATCCCAGCTAAATCCATGAGATGTCCACCACCATCTTCGATGACGATATCTCCTCCAGATAATGTAATCATACGGTCATCCAATGTTTTGATCCGTTCGCCTGCCTTAGATGATCGAACAATAAATTTTGAACCAGCAATTTTATCAAAATCAAATATGTGATTTGGTTGGCCAAGAGAAAGCATCAAGTAATTAGAAATGTCAACAATGTTATTAATCGATCTAATTCCACACATCTCAAGTCTAGATCTGATATATTTCGGGGATTCGGAAACTTCAATGTCGGCTAAAACAACTGCTAAAATTCTCTGAGCTAAATCAGGTTCAATAATGGATACTTCAAAATTATCACTTCCATAAACAGGGGTAAATCGAGGGATGCTAAATTGTTTTATAGGATTTGAGGTGAACTTAGCATATTTCCCGAATTGCGGTAAAGTTGCAACCATTTCTCTGGCAATGCCAATAACAGAGGCACAATCAACACGGTTGGATGTTATCTCAATATCAAATACGAAATCATCTCCAATTTTTTCAATCCGTTCAACCGCTGGACCACAGAGTGATAAATACTTCTGGATTTCATAGGGGTCAGCATCAGTCTTAATAAAATCAAGTAACCAATTGTAAGTAATTTTTATATTCATATTTTAAAACTGTTCCAGAAATTTTATATCACCACTATAAAGTAGTCTCATGTCATCGAGCTTAATACCTTCTTTCATCATCATGATTCTCTCTAATCCAAAAGCAAATGCCCATCCTGAAAATATCTTGGAATCAATCTTTCCTTCTTGTAGGACCTTTGGGTGGACCATGCCTGCACCTGCTAGTTCTAACCATCCAGATTTGCAGACGCGACACTTTTCTGATGTCGATTTAAAACCGGTTCCCGAACAAATATCGCAGGTGATATCGACTTCAAAAGAAGGCTCAGTAAATTGAAAATGATGCGGTCTAAGTCTGATCTGCCGATTCTTGCCAAAGAAATTTTTAACAAAAAATTCTATTGTGCCTTTCAAATTAGTCATATTAATTCTTTTATCAATACAAAGTGATTCAAATTGATGAAACATTGGAGTGTGGGACACGTCCCAATTTGGGCGGTAACATTTTGCAATATTTATCATTTTTATGGGGGGCGGTGTTCGCCACATTTCTCTTATTTGACAGGATGATGTATGCGGTGAAAGTATCATTTTACCATATTTTTTATCGGTGTTTCCGTCTAAAAAAAAAGTCTCAAAGTCATCGCGACCAGGATGATTTTTCGGCATATTAAGGGAATCAAACGAAAAATACTCATATTCTATTTCTCTGTAAGACATTCTAATAAATCCTAAACTGGCAAAAATTTTACTAATTTGTTCAATCGCATATGAAACAATATGTAAACTTCCCATTTTCTGACTTATACCGGGGAGTGTTGGATCGATAAATGGACTAGTGTCCGGCGCTTTAATGAGCTTATTTCTATAATCAACTAGTTTGATTGATATATTTTTTTTTAATTCATTAATTTCATTACCTAACTTTTTTCTATCAACTTGATTCCCAGATAAGTCCTTTTTTAATAAGAGGTTAATTTTTCCACGGCGTCCCAAATAGACAACCTCCAAACTTTTTAATTCTTGAAGGCTTTTAATTTGCTGAAGTTCGATATTAAATAAACGTTGAATTTCATCAATATCTTGACTCATATATTATAAGTATATTCAGTCGGATACTCTCTTTACAATAGCGGAAAAGATTTTCGGATGTTCAAGAGCCAGTTTAGCCAATATTTTTCTATCGATAATGATATTTTTTTTGCTTAACATATTGATAAATTTACCATATTTTAGATCGAGGTTCGACAATGCTGCATTAATTCTGATAATCCATAGTTTGCGGAATTGTCTTTTCTTTAATTTCCTTCCAAAAAAAGCATATTCTCCGGCATGAAGAACGGCTTCCTTAGCTTTTTTTATTTGTTTACTCCGACTCATCCAATATCCTTTTGTTTGCTTTAAGATCTTTTTATGTTTAGCCCGCGTTGTCACTCCGCCTTTAACTCTAGCCATATTTATTTACCTAACATACTTTTAACCTTTTTTCCTAATTTTCCAGATAAATGTTTCATTGTTTTTAAACTTCGCAATCTCTTTTTAGATTTATTGCTTTTAAGATGTCTAGAACCATGACCGCGATGCAATAATTTACCATTTTTTGTTAGCTTAAATCTTTTTCTGGCTGCTTTTTTTGTTTTCATATTTATTTTTTTCTATTTAAGATTGTTAACATTATCTTACCTTGCATTTTTATTTCCGATCGTTGTGCGACATCATTCAATTCATTTGTAAAACTATTTATTAAATCTTGCGCCATAGGTTTTTTGCCTAATTCTCGTCCTCTTAGCGGTAGCGATATTCTTACTTGATGGCCGTCATGTATAAAATCTCTTGTTTTATTTAGCATACGTTGTCTGTCCATAGGTCCTATGAACAAAGAGAGTTTAATATCTTTTGTTCCTCCTCTTTTTGCCCCTTTTTTTGCATCTTTATTCTTCTTATTTTCCTGATATAAAAACTTTTTAAAATCGATTAACTTTGCAACTGGTGGTTGACTTAACGGCGAAACTAAGACCAAGTCTTTGCCAAATTCTTTGGCGAGATTCAAGGCCTTATCTTTGTCCATGATACCTAGAAATTTACCAGAATCATCAATCAATCTCAATTGAGAAGCAGTAATCTGGTAATTTAGAAGAAAGTGCTTTTTATTCCTTTCCCGATTAAATTTTTTTATCAACTTGATCTAATAAAGTCTTTACAAACTCATTAATTGAACTTTGTCCTAAATCTTTTTCTCGGCTACGTATTGATGCTATGATGTCGTTATTTTTACTAGCTGCTACTTCCTTTTCACCAATTATACAAAGATATGGTATCTTTTGCAATACTCCCTGACGTATCTTTGCGCCAAGCGGTTTATTATCTTTATCTATGATTACTCTAATATTTGCTGCAGTTAATAAGTTATATACAGATTGACAATAATCGAGAAACTTATCAGAGACGGGGATTATCATAACTTGCACCGGAGAAAGCCAAAGAGGAAATGCTCCAGCATAATGCTCAATCAAAATAGCTAGAGTTCTCTCTAATGATCCCGTTAAACCGCGATGAATTATTACGGGATATTGAGGGTTACCTTTTTCGTCGGTATAGATTAGTCCCAACTTTTTCGCCATGAATAAGTCCAGTTGGAGCGTACTCATTTGCCAATCACGTCCTAGTGAATCTTGGACAATGAAATCAATCTTAGGACCATAAAATGAAGCTTCGCCTTTGGCTATTTTAAAGTTTAGTTTGTTAACATTGATTATGTTTTGCAGAATCTGTGATGCATCATCCCAAGTTTTTTTATCTGCGATATATTTAATAGAATCAGAAGGATCTGCCAGAGATAATCGTACATAATACTTGTGTAAACCAAACGCGGTAAACATTTTTTTTATCAAGTTCAAACATAGTTCAAATTCACTTTCAATCTGATCTTCTCTCATTAAAATATGACTATCATCTATAGTCAACGCTCTAACTCGCAATAATCCCGCCACCTCACCGCTTTTTTCATAACGGTAGCAGGTGCCGGGTTCGGTCAATCGAATCGGCAAATCTCTGTAGCTTCGCGGCTTGCTTTTGTAGATGCTATAGTGATGTGGACAGTTCATCGGTTTCAATACATATTCTTCATTATCGATTCCGAATGGTTGATACATTACTTCTTTGTAATGTTGAAAGTGACCAGTCTGGCGGTAAATTTCAGTTTTAGCAATGTGAGGGGTCCAAACATGAGAAAATCCCGCTCTAGATTCCAACTCGTATTCGAAGTCAAGTATAGATTTTCTGATAATATAACCTTTTGGCGTAAGTAAAGGTAATCCTTTACCGATGTTATCGTCAATAACGAAAAGATCAAGACTCTTCCCTAATATTCGATGGTCTCGTTTCTTTGCCTCTTCAAGTTGCCAAAGATATTTATCAAGTTCATCCTTTGATGGGAAACATGTTCCGTAAATTCGGGTGAGCATTTTGTTTTTTTCGTCTCCCCGCCAATAAGCACCGGCGACTGACAGAAGTTTAAAATGTTTTAAGTCATGCGACGGATTATCAACGTGACCCATTTTACATAAATCAAGAAAGTCACCTGGATCGTTAGTTTGAAGCTGTTTGCCATCCTTAGCAAATTCTTTTGCCAGTTCAATTTTATATGGGTTATCTTTGAAAAGCGCCCGTGCTTCATCAAGTGTGACTTCATTAAATATAAATTTTTTCCATTGAGGAAGAATCTGTTTCATTCTCTTTTCAATCTTTGCTAAATCTTCTTCAGAGATTTTTACTTTACCAAAATCAAAGTCCTGATAAAATCCATTTTCAATAGCTGGACCAATAGCATTGTGTGTCCCTGGCCATAAATCCTTGACAGCTTTTGCCAGCAAATGAGCGCATGAGTGACGAAGATTTTGAAGATAGTCGTTTTTATTTTCCATTTTATTTGAGTGACCGCTAGAGGACTTGAACCTCTGACCTTCACAATGTCAATGTGACGCTCTAGCCAACTGAGCTAAGCGGTCAAGTCATTTAATTATTCTACCAAATAACTTGTCTTTTTGATACTTGATAACCTCAATTCTTTTGATATCTCCCGGTCTTATCGATGTTTTTTCAACATACACTGGAACTTGATTATCTAAGAGAACCTCTTGTATGCTGTCTGTATTTTTTAAAAACAATGCGTTACTTTTATAGCCCAAAAGACTTTTCTGAAACGCTTCAAACTTTTCATCTGATAATTCTCGAAGCAATCGAGAACGTTCAATTTTAGTTTTATTATCAGGTTCTTTCAGTCTTTTTGCTAAATAATAACCGGCAGTCATTTCTCTTTTGGAAAATCTGAATACGTGAAATTTTGAAATTGGCGATTTATCAAGAAAATTATAAGTATCTTTAAAATCATTATCTGTTTCCTCGAGAAACCCAACAATAATGTCTGTTGATATAAAAATCCTTTTATTTATCGACGCGAGTCGTTTTACTCGATCTATCATGTCTTCTCTTGTATGACATCGTTTCATTAGGGTGAGTATTTTATTTGAACCGGATTGAAGAGGAATATGAAAAAAATTGACTAAGCGATTGTTTATTTGCTCTTGTTGATAAAAATCGATAAATTCGTTTGTTATACTCCAAGGATGAACGGATCCAAAACTTAATCTAGGAACCTTCGTATTTTTTAACACCGATTTAATAAGTTCTATGAAACCTTCGTTTGAATCTTTGCCAAATGCTTCGGTATTTATAGCAGTTAAAACAACTTCTTTAATATTGTCTGAGGAATGATTTATGGTATTCACTATTTCTTTGATTGGTATAGACTTTGGTAAACCCCGTAAATATGGAACAATGCAGAATGAACAAAATCGATGACAGCCATCCTGAATTTTGACCAATAATCTTCCAGATAACAAAAATTTGTCGGATAGTATATCAACCACTTTCGGACGGCCGTCTAAAAGTGGTATATTCTTTAACAGTTTATTTTTAATTAATTGGACTAAGTATTCTTTTTGGAGATTATCAGTAATTAAGTCAACGGGTAAATCGGTATATTTGCCAGACTTTAACCAATATGTGCTGCAACAGCCGGTGACGACTATCTTGGTCTGAGGTTGTTTTTTTCGAACTTGGTAGATAAGTTGTCTGGCCTCCCTTTCTGCTTTTTGGGTGACAGAGCAGGTATTAATGATATATATATCAGGCTCTACAGTAGTTTGTTTAAAACCTTTGATAATCATTTGTCGATCAATTTCTTCTTTTTCCGCTATATTTACTCGACATCCAAAACTAAAAGAATCAAAGGTGGGTGGCATAATTAGAATTAAATTTTATCATTACATCGCAGTATCTTCAAAAGGAGGAGGCGCTGCTCGATTACCGACGAAGAGATGAGATGCTCTACTGACGACGTTTTTAAGCGCGTGGATGATGTTTTTGAAAAAATGTGGTAGATGATGACGGGCAGCTGGTTGGGCTTGAGTTTGATGGGTATCGACGGGATTAGACATATCAATTATTGGGTGTTCTTCTAACAGTTGAGTATGTAGTGCATCTCGGATTACGCTTTCAGCACCTACACGTACGGAGTCATCTGCTGTCGGATCAGGATCGGAATCAACCATAGGTCTATCTCCTTCATCCCTAAAAGTAGGTGATGGAATTGCAGGTTCTCGATTTGGAGTTCCATTAGCTATTACTTCGACTCCTTCTATCTCCGGAGCAGTATCCGCCATATATAAATATTATAGACTATCTTACATTACCGAGCGAGTATTTTGAAGTTCTTGAGAAAGAGAATATTGAGTGCCTTTCTTTTTTGATAAAACAGCAAATAATGAACCCCGTTTTTTCTTTTTTGTCTGCATTGCTGACAGCCAGGTTTTTGCTTCAGTTGCTTTTGCACGAAGATCGCGAATTAAGCTGAGTAAAATTTCCAAGAAATGAATGTGGTAGATACCACCTTTTTCAGATATGGTTTGAAACGCAGCGTTTTCTATTTCTTCAGCTTGTGTTACTAGTTGCTTTTGAGATAATTTCAACGCCTTGATTTCTGCTCTAATCTCATCTTTTAATGATTCTATTTCTCTTGGGATCAATTCATTTTCTTGGTATTTTTGGTGACTGAATATTGTAAATTCCAGTCGTTGACTAAATCTAGAGACTGGTTTTTCGTTAGAAATTTGATTGGTTTTTGACTCTGCAGAACTACCTCGCCAACTTGGTAGTTTTTCGATATCATTTTTCTTATTTGGATCTTGCCACTTACCCATTGTTTTCATGGTTAAATTATAATATTATTATACTACAGGCCAAGTAAATAATCAAGTGTTTTCTGGCGACGCACTAATGATGCGTAAAAATAAGAATTTTTTTCAGCTTCTTTTCTTTTTTCAGGTTCTTTTATTTGAGAAAATAAACTTTCTAAATCAGCTTTTTCAACGACTATTTTTGCTTCTTCGGCAATTGCTTCAAGAGCAAATTCTAATTTATAGGTTTCCTCAATTTCCGTCTTATACTTGTTTTTGATTGATTCCATGGTTTCGTTCTTTGATTGTAGATATGCTTCCATTTTTAATCCAATTTTACTGACATCATCCACCAATTGAGATAATTTTTTATTCAGTTCTTGTTCAATGATAATGTCAGAAATTTCTATTATGGTTTTTTTTAGAAGTACTTCAAGAATCTTATTTAATGTCTTTGACTGTTTTTGTTTAATTTGATCTTCAGTTTCTTTTTGTTTGTCTTTACCGGGAACCCATATATCGTCCTGTTTTAATTCTGCCTTAGCTTTTTTTATTTCATCTTGATAATTATTTAAATTAATGATCGGTTTTTGGGCGACTATAATTCTTAAACTCCAATCTTCATTTTCCTTTGCCTTTAGAAGTGACACTTGTGGTGGTACTAACGGTTGTAAATTTTCTTGTTTTATCAAATCCGAGTAAAGTTCCGGTATTAATAGTTCGACCAATTTCTTATAAACAAGATCCTTTTTAATATGTTTTGATAATATATTTTTCGGTGCTTTGCCGCGTCTGAAACCTTCGATTTGAGTCTCTGCTGCAATCTGATCGAATGCAGCATCGTATTTATCTTGAACTTGTGACCAAGTCACATTAACATCAAATTGAAAAGTGTTTTTACCGAGATCTTTTTTTATTGAATTTGTCATAATTATATTTTACCCACTTCCTCCCTGAAATTGTGCCGAGTCAATCTCGGCAACCAAGTATGACTTGGTGCCGCGAGGAGGACTTGAACCTCCATGCCTTTTCAGGCACACGGTCCTAAGCCGTGCCTGTCTACCAATTTCAGCATCGCGGCAAATTCATGCGAATGCTTCCGCGGCCTGTTTCGCCTACCGCTAATTATAATTGATTTATAGAAGATAAGATAATCGTTTTAACCTATTTTCCTCCTGATAAAATTTAGCAATGAATTTATTGACACGGGCAGCCCATGTAGGTGAAGCTGCGTATTTCCGTCCGATGTCAGAAATTGTCTCAGCACCGCGGTCATAATATTTAAATCTTAATGATCGGCTGATAGTGAAGATACCATGAGGCCAGCTTTCGAAAGATAAGTGGCCTCCACCCCATCCGTAGGCATTAAACGTATTTTCTTTCATTCTTTTACCAAAGGACGATTCCAGGCCGGATATGGAAACCAATAGATATGGGTCGATATTATAGGCATAACTCGCTGTTAAGTAATCATGAGTATATAATTTTAATATCGAATTATTTTTAGCCAAAACGTTTTCCATCGCCTTTTTTTGGATATAGTATTCACGAGATTGATTTAATGCCGATTTCAAAGATGCTGAACCGGTGTGAATCATTTCCACTGCACTAATACCAGATGATGTGCAATGGAACAGAGCGACTAGAAAAATGATGGAAATTATTTTTTTTGTCATATATAAAAAAGATCCCAAAGCCAATCTAGAGACTTCTAGAAGAACCTTAGGATCTGATAAGATTATAACATATTATTATAGGTTTGTCAAATATCATAATGGGTAAAATATCTTTACGATAAATATCAGAATAATTATTCAAGAAGGCTCATAAAGTGATTAACCGCAAAGGACCAGGTCCCCGGAGAATGCGGCGCGTATTTTGCCATGACCTCAGAGGGCGTGGTTAACCCTTTATCCACATATAATCGCTTAATTCCGTCAGATACTACCTTTATACCCTCTTCATAACCACTGAATCTTCGAACGTTGCTACCGGTTATATCCCATCCCCAACAATTATATGAGTTTTCAGGAATCTTCTTGCAGAGAGTCGATTCCTGCATAGCAATTGCAGGCAAGATCCGGTAGTCAAGGCCATGTTTATCAGCTTCTTGGACTATTAAGTCAGCATAGGGAAACAAATCGCTATTATATCGCCTGAAGAAACTCATTAGGTTAAGAGCTCTGCTATCAGCTGTCTTTACTTCAGTCTCAATCGATCCAAGGACCAAAGGTGCGGCAGAAAAAGCAAATTGATTTGCTTCTAGAGAAGCCTTATCAATCTCGCTAAGAAGCAATGATTGTTTTTGTGATATCGAATTAGCATAAGTAATCTTAGCGACAAGCATGAAATTCGTAATATAGATGATAATAAATAATACAGCCAGCAGAATTTTATTCATTTACTATTTATATAACCAAAAAACAAAGATTATGTCAAGTTTTAGCCTTGTCTACAAACGATAATAGTAAGTATTCGAGTCATTTACAGTAATAACTTTGATGAGCTTATCAGGTGAAAAAGGAATCGTGAATCGATGCGAGATAATTATTGTGCCATGTTTGCATTCTTTGATGAATTTCGGAGTCAATTTAGCAATTGTTTTAGGTAATAAATATACATAAACATAGTCACAAGAAGACAAGTCATACTTAAAAAAATCTTTTATAATATATGAAATATTGTTAAGATGTGAAAATTTTGTAATAATTCTGGAGTAAATTATCAAGACTGGATTAATTTCTAGACCAATGCATTTAACTCCGTATCTAAGGTTTGCTAATCTCAATAATCGGCCATCACCTGATCCCATTTCCAGGAAAATTTTGCCTTTTATTAAATTGGCTTCCTTTAAGATTTTATTACACCAATCCGATGAAGTAGGTACAAAAGGAGATCCTTTGATGAAAGCATAGATACCAAACCAGTGAAACAAATTAAATATTATTAAAAAAAGAAAGAGAATAAATACGATTATTAAAACAAAAATAGTCATAAAAAAACTGCTTTGGTATAATCATTATACATAAATCATGCCTCCGTAGCTCAATGGACAGAGTACGTGGCTTCGGACCATGGGATGGGGGTTCGATTCCCTCCGGAGGCACTAGAAACTGTTTGCGACTCAGTCGGAAATACAGTTTCTTGTGTCCTTAAATGAAGCAAAGGGAGTTTAAGGACTAGTTATTGGTGACTGTAGCCCGAAGGTTTATCGCGTTGCGATAAACTGAAGGTCCCTTAGAGTGATAACGACAAGGGATCATTGAGAAGATATCATATAAAATTAGGAGGTAAGATATTGAAATATAGTAGAAAAATTTGGTGACTGTAGCTCAGTTGGTAGAGCGTCGCCCTGTGGAGGCGAATGTCGCGGGTTCGAATCCCGTCAGTCACCCATTAGAGCCTCTTGACGAGCTTAAGCGAGTTATAGAGGCTCTTTGTCCTGAGTCGCCGAATAGTGACGCGACGAAGGGCATTAGAGAATTATAGCGAGTTATAGAGGCTCTTTGTCCTGAGTCGCCGAATAATGACGCGACGAAGGGCATTAGAGAATATAATGACATCCAAGACTTTTTTTTCGGGAGATAGCCGATTGAGTAATTAACTTAGCAACTTGCAGCATATTCAATGTCTCCATGAAGTATATTAGATCCGATGGTAAAACCTCTTTATCCAATAAATATCCATGTTTTTTCTTCTTAAATAGTGTAATCATTTTGTCGACCTCATACAGAGTTGTCTTTAATAGGTTTTGATGCCTGATTATGCCAACATTTTGCCACATAATGTCCTGAAGACGACGTCTGATCTTAACAGCCTTTTGCAGGTCATTTTTTGTAAATATTACTTTTTTTACATTGACCACTTTCAGACGGCCGTCTGAAAGTGGTATGGGTAGAAAATGATCTTTATTAATAGAATGCTTAGTTGTAGACATTTTATTTAATATATTTTGAGCTACACGAGTGCCAAACACGACTCCTTCAAGGAGTGAATTCGATGCTAATCGGTTTGCTCCGTGAACGCCGGTATTGGCAACTTCCCCAACTGCATAGAGATTCTTGACATTTGTTTGACCATTGAGATCGGTATTAACACCTCCGCAAAGATAATGAGCTGCCGGAACTACAGGAATTAGACTACGGCAAAGATCCAATTCCCTAATTTTAAGTTCACGATAAATATTTGGAAAGCGTTTTTTCAACCTTTCACAGTTGAGATGATTAAACAATAAAAATATTTCTTTACCTGTGATTTCCATCTGATAGATCGCCTGAGCTAGTTCATCGCGGGGCGATAATTCCGCCCGACTTAATTTGTTTATAAAAATTCGTCTTCGGGTTTTATCCACTAAATACCCTCCTTCACCTCGAAGAGATTCTGAAAGAAGAAAAAGAGGTGATATGTCCCCTTTTAGTGCTGTCGGATGAAATTGTATAAATTCCATATTACTGATCTTTGCTCCTGCAGAATTTGCAAGTACAATACCATCACCCGTAGACACAGATGGATTGGTAGTATATTTATAAAGCTGTCCCAAACCTCCGGTGGCTAAGACTATTGATTTTGAATTTGTAGACTGAATCTCAATTTTCCGGCTTTTATCTTTAAGGTTTATATACGTGACACCAAAACAAATTCCGTTCTTCACTAAAAGTTTAGTTACAAAAACTTCGCTGTAAAAATCTATACCAATCTTTTTCGCAGTATTGATTAAAGCTTTTTCAATATTTTGGCCAGTAAAATCCGATGAATGGACAATTCGTTTAGCTGAATGGGCTGCTTCAAGAGATGTGATAATGTTATTATGAGCATCCTTATCGAAAACTACGCCAGAATTTTCCAAAAAGTCAATTGCCTTTTTACTTTCATGAGAAAGAGTGGATACTGCTTTTTTATCATTAATAAATTTACCAGCCGATAAAGTATCATCGATATGAGCTTTATAACTGTCAATATTACCAAGGACAGCGACAATGCCTCCTTGTGCGAGTGAAGTCGCGCAATCATCAATTTTAGCTTTAGTATAAATAGCAACGGATTTACTTTTCTTTTTTAAATTGATTGCCGTCGTTAAACCGGCGATTCCCGATCCTATGATTAATGCATCATAATTGTTTTCCATAGATAAGAACTATATAATAATACAGCCAAAAATATATGACAAGTCAAACACATGGAATATCTAAAACAAAATATGACAAGGCAAGTCTAATAAGTGAGATCAAGCGTCTTAAAAGGCAGCATGACGCCTTAATAGTTGCTCACAATTACCAAATTCCTGAAATTCAAGACTTAGCCGATTACGTTGGTGATTCTTTAGGTTTATCGAGACAATCTGCTTTATCTGACAAAAAAATTATTGTATTTTGTGGAGTTCACTTTATGGCTGAAACAGCTGCAATTTTTTCACCTGAAAAGATGATATTGATACCCGATCTACAAGCAGGATGTTCATTGGCAGCATCAATTGATGTAAGTGAGCTTAAAAAATGGAAAAAAAAGTATCCCGATGCGGTTGTTGTCTCGTATGTTAATACCAGTGTTGAAGTTAAGGCAGAGTCTGATTACTGTTGTACCTCGACTAATGCAGTTGATATCGTTAATGCTATACCAAAAGAAAAAAGAATTTTATTTATCCCAGACATGTTCTTAGGGCAATATGTAGCGAAAATCACAGGTCGTGATATTATCATTTACCCTGGAGAGTGTCATGTCCATGCAAGGGTCAGATTTTCCGATATGCAAAAAAAAATACAACATTATCCAAATAGTGATTTTCTGATCCATCCCGAGTGTGGTTGTGTCACTAACTGCATGCATCATTTAGCTTCAGGAGATCTTGATGCAAACTCGACATATATTTTATCAACAGGTGGTATGGTCAAACATGCTAAAAAATCTAATAAAAAGCAATTTGTCGTCGCTACAGAGGTAGGTATGCTTTATCCTCTTAGAAAAGAAAATCCTGAAAAAGAATTTATACCTCTTCGGAGTGATATGATTTGTGAATATATGAAAATGATCAATTTACCAAAATTGCGCGACAGTTTAAAATATCTACAATATCAAGTCAAAGTTGAAAAAAAAGTTGCAACAAAGGCCTATGTTCCAATTAGAAGAATGTATGAAATTTCGAAAATAAAAAAATGAGAAATCACATTATTAAATCATATTTTGATAAATCAAGACTGCTCACATTAAAAAATGCCAATTATATTAAACACTTCACGAAATTATTTGATTCATTAGTGGATTTCGATGATGTCAAAAGCGATATCACGAGTCGCATCCTGTCATTTGGGTTAAAGCGTGGTATAGCTAAGATTATATTTAACGAGTCTGGACTTTTGGCTGGAATGGAGGAAATTAAATATTATATTGAAAAAAGAACCGAGATTAAATTTATTAATGAATTGCAAGATGGCAGTAAAATTAATAAAGGTATTTGTATTTGTGAATTGCATGGTTCTTTGCAAGAAATTTTGAAGTATGAGAGATTAATATTAAATGTTTTACAACGATTATCAGGAATCGCAACTCAAACAAATAAGTTAGTCACAAAAAGTTTTAGTATGCGTATAGCCGCAACCAGAAAAACACACTGGGGTTGGTTGGATAAAAAAGCCGTCTCTATCGGTGGCGGTTTAACACATAGGCTTTCATTAGCTGATGGCATATTAGTGAAGGATAATCATATTGACCTATTATCTAAAGAAAGAAAAAAAGCCATTAAAATGATTTTAGATTCATGTCGGGGGAAATTAATTGAGATTGAAGTGGAATCGAGTGATGAAGCAATCTTTGCTCTTGACGAGTGGCATTACCTCTATGCTCTTAAACCTATTATTATTATGCTTGATAATTTTTCCATTCAAGATGCAAATAAAACTATAATGAAAATAAAATCTAATAATATTGTGATTGAATTATCCGGTGGTATCAATAAGCAAAATATAGCTAAATATAAGCAAACTGAGGCAGACGTTATTTCAATTGGAGCACTTACACATTCTGCAACTGCTCTTGATATGTCGCTCCAATTTGCATAAAATATTTGAGATCGGGTCCATAGCTCAACTGGCAGAGCAACTCCCTCTTAAGGAGTCGGTTGGAGGTTCGAGTCCTCCTGGACTCACATTAGAGCTTCTTGACGAGCGTAAGCGAGTCCTAGAAGATTTTTGTCCTGAGCGAAGCGAAGGGCATGGGTTAAGTTGCATGCAAAAGAGAACTTCGTTTTTTTTCATTACATGAAAAGTGTAACCTTAATTGGTCATATAAGTGATGATCTTCTCCCCTCTTCCCATTTGGGAGGTTCTGTAACCTATGCAGGCATAGTTTTCCAAAAATTCGGATTCGATACGACAATTATAACTAAAGCTCCTCCAAATCATCCATATCTTCAAAAACTATCCAAACTGAATATTAAAGTTATCAATTTAGAAAGAGATAAAAATTCTGAAATTACATCATTTAACAATTCATTCAATGATCAAGGATTGAGAACACAAATGGTGGATAAAATAGCCAAATCTATTAAATTATCAGATTTAAAACAATATAAAAAACTAATAATCAGCCGACCGGTAGTTTTAGCGCCGATTTTGAATGAAATCGATGTGAATATTATTTCTCATTTTTATAATCAATGTGATTTATACTTGATTGCTCAAGGTCTATTTAGGAAGACTATTGATCAGAATTTGGTTACGTTTACTGATATGAATGATAGATCGATATTTTCAAAAGTAAAAGTGACCATATTAAGTTATGAAGACTTAATGATTAAAGCGAAGGTTCAAGAAAAAGAGTTAAATAGCTTAATTAGAGATACCAAGCTTCTTATTATCACAAACGCTGATAAGAAAACTGACACTTATACCAATGGTAAATATTTTGGTGGTGTCGATACGTATGATATAGGAAACAAATTAAGTGATCCAATTGGTGCCGGCGATGTGTTTGCAGCAGCTTTTATAATCAGTTTTCTTGAGACAAGAAATATATTGGATTCTGTTAAATTTGGTAATTTATATGCTGCATGTAAAATCAGTCGAACATTAATAAAGACCGGTATAGATAATCTTCCGACACCTGAAGAAGTTGAAAGATTTAAAGAATCTCTTCTTTTCTAGCTCTTACAAAGTTTATCCACTCTTCGACAATTTCAGAAATAAGTTTAAATGGCGCCTCAATAAAAAAATCAAATATTAAAATAAAAACGTTAAGTTTAGCGATTTCACTGCTTAAAAATTTACCGAGGAAAAGAATTGGTACGAAGAAAAAATCAACAATTGGTGATAATACACCTGGTTTATCTGCAAGTGTATATTCCTTAGTTGTTTGACGTATTCGATAACCGAAAAATGCTACCAAACTAACAAAAAAAATAAACACAATCATCCCTATAGGGTTAAAACCAAGTTGAGCTAACATCATATATATAGTCATAAATGTGGCACCAAAAGTGAATAGATAAAAAGTGGTAAAACCCAATAGTAAAAATGGTCTACGTTGTTTTGCTTTTTTTGCAATAAAATTCTTTGATGTCTCATATCCAGGATCTTTGTTTAAAATATTAACTACTCTCTCATTTATTTTTTTGGTATTTTTTGATCCGGGAATTCTGACAAAAGATACTATAAGGCCCATCAAGAGAACTGGAAATATGGAATTTATCGCAAGTGGATACCAATGTATTGCGCCATATAGCCATTTTGATAGAGGGTATTCTAGTAAAAGTGCAAATACAGCTTTGGTTAAAAATATATATATAATACTTCTTATCGCTGCATTCCTCAATTTAAGACTAGTTTCCTGATATTTACTGCGACAAATTTCATCAACTTTATTCCACAATTCAGTTTTGTTTGTAAGAATCTGTCTAATATTTTTTGGATATCTATCGATAATTGAAAATAAAATTAAAAAAGGTGGGACTTGTCTTTTTGTAAATCGGTTCAGTCGATCGTGAAATGGATTGTTTATGATTTTATCGATATGGGTGACGATATTTTCGAAATTATGAACAAGTAGTTCATATTGTTTACGACTCAATTCATTTATACGATCAAATTGTAATTGCATTAAATGATAGCGGGTATAGGCAATATCATTTTTAGCAAAGGCAGCCTCACAAGATACATAAAAATAGGAATTTAACTCTTCGTCCGTTATCCCATCAATAGCAATTTTTTTATTCAAAACCTGATAAAAATAATGTAAAAAAGCTGCTTTTTTTTGAGTTTTGTCAGTATTCAATTCTTCCTCAAGTTCACAAGTTAAAAAGTCATTAATATATTGAGCTAATCTTTGCTTAAAACCTAAACTTCGACCAGATAGGACTTGGTGTTTTAAATCCAGATATCGGTCTATTATCGATTGATAATCATCTATTTCATTTATGGTGATTGAATCCGGAGGAATATATCGAGCCCACATTAATTCTCTAATCAAATTTTCGGCCTCATTTTGACCACTCGGATTTAAGGCTAAACGTCGACTTAAAATTCTTTCAATTGCCGCACGTCTAATCAGGTGTTCTTCTCTAAATTCAACTGCATTCCTAATTTTTTCGTACAAAATCGCAAAGAACGAAACAGTTTGTGAAACAGATAGAGTTTGAGCGTCTGGATCGATATTCCTCTGCTTTATTTCCGATAATGACTTTAAAAAATAGTCGGAATATTCTGATAGTTCAATACGGATTCCGTCTGGATTATCTTGTCTACTTTCCCTTTTCATAACCCTTAATTATACTTCAAAGATGTCCTTAATGTGATATACTGGACTTTGTGGTGATTCTCAGCATGGATTCGGGTTTAGAAAGAACCGGATACGCAATAATAAGTAAGAATGGGGAATTAATCACTATTGATGATTTTGGATTGATCAAAACAGAAAAAAATATTTCAATTGAGAAAAGATTACTTAATATATCTACATCGCTTGAAAAGTTATTACTCAAATTCAAACCTGAAATTGCTATTCTTGAACAAATTTTTTTTAATATCAACAAGAAAACTATTATTTCGGTTGCACAGGCTCAAGGAGCATGTTTATCTGTCCTCGCAAAGGCGAAAGTGAAGGTTGAATATCTGACGCCGCTACAGATTAAACAGATATTGACGGGTTATGGTCGGGCTGATAAAAAACAGATTGAAAAGATGCTTAAAATAATATTAAATATTGATAATTTACCGGAATCGGATGATGTCCGTGATGCCATAGCATGTGGATTGGCGTATTGCTATTTAAAAAAATTTTGATCTCACTTTGTTAAGCACAATATGATCGGTAAAATCAAAGGAACTTTAATCGAAATTAGTGGTAATGAAAGTTTGATAGAAACATCAAGTGGTG
Source organism: Candidatus Roizmanbacteria bacterium RIFCSPHIGHO2_02_FULL_37_13b (assembly GCA_001789395.1). Taxonomy (GTDB): domain Bacteria; phylum Patescibacteriota; class Microgenomatia; order UBA1406; family HO2-37-13b; genus HO2-37-13b. The sequence continues at coordinate 42,855 of MFZK01000021.1, forward strand.
TCTCATATCAAGTATTTCTTCCCCCATCGGTAATTTTAAATAGTAAATTAGGAGAAAAAATCGATATTTATACTTATCTTCAAGTAAAAGAAGATGCGCATACTCTTTTTGGATTTTCCAATAAATCTGACTATAACATTTTTAAACTATTGTTATCAGTTGATGGTGTTGGTCCGAAACTTGCATTCACGATCATATCCTTCACAAATTCGCATGACATCGAGACTGCCATAAGGACATCTGATGTAACGTATTTTAACGCAATCCCCGGGATTGGCAAAAAGACTGCACAAAAAATTTTATTAGAATTGTCGGGTAAATTTGATAGCGAATTTAATATAAATAAAATGACTCTCTCCGAGAATGACAATTTGGTAATACAAGCGTTGCTTTCACTTGGTTTTGATAGGCGCAGTGCTCATCGAGCTTTAAGCCAGCTTGAACCAACGTTCTCCGTAGAGGATAAAATTAAACACGCTATAAAAAAAATGACTAACAAATAAATATGAAAATTGTTGTCAACGGAAAAAAAGCATCTGAAATAAATACTATCACCGAACTTAGACCGCAGCAATTTATTGATTATATAGGTCAACAAAAAGTGGTTAGGGCAATCAGACTTTTCGTACAGGCCGTTTTAGATAGAGGTACAGTAGCTGAACATATTTTATTATATGGACCACCAGGAATTGGTAAAACAACTTTAGCTAATATTATTGCAAAGGAGCTTAAAGGTGATTTGAAAATAACCTCAGGACCGGCATTGACGAAAACTGGTGATTTGGCTGCGATATTAACAAATTTGAAAGATAATGACGTCCTATTTATTGATGAAATTCACAGGCTTCCTAAACCAGTTGAAGAAGCTCTCTATCCTGTTATGGAAGATTTTTTTTTGGATATTATTATTGGAAAAGGACCATCTGCTAGAACGGTTAGATTACCAATTCCTCATATAACCATAGTCGGCGCTACGACAAGGGTCGCGCTTCTATCTGCACCTCTCCGTGATCGATTTGGTATGGTACTTAGACTTGATTATTATAGTAGCAGTGAAATGATTGAGATTATCCTGCGATCTGCCAAGATTTTAAAAATACCTATCAATCGAGAAATGGCGAGTATGATTGCGCAAAGATCAAGACGGACCCCACGGGTGGCAAATAGAATTGTCAAGAGAGTGAAAGATTTTTATGAAGTCAAGAAACTAAATAAACTAGATGCTAAATCACTTGAAGAATTATTCTCTATTATTCAAATAGATGAAATGGGTCTAAATGAAGTAGATAATGAGTATATACATGTTCTAATTAATAAATTTAGTGGTGGACCTGTCGGAGTTTCAACCTTAGCAACTGCCATGTCGGACGATATTCAAACATTGGAAGAATATATTGAACCATATTTAATTAGAACGGGATTTATTAAAAAAACCTCTCGTGGTCGTGTCGCAACAAATAAAGCATATGAACATCTTCATCTTACCATACCCACTGCCTTAGTCGATCCACAACAAGCACTGGTTTGATATAATCTAATTAAGATACCGCCGCGGTGGTGGAATGGTAGACACGCAGGACTTAAAATCCTGTAACTGCATAAGTTGTGAGAGTTCGACTCTCTCCCGCGGCACTCTCTTGAAACGAAAGTAACTAGTTGGGATAAGGCACAGCCGACTTAGCTCAGTGGTAGATCCACCTGCTTTCATGCAGGAGGATCCGCTTTGTATAGGAAATTGTAAGCCGTCCTAGCTCAATGGCAGAGCAAACGCTTTGTAAGCGTTAGGTTATCGGTTCAAGTCCGATGGACGGCTCCATGTCCTCGTAGCTCAACGGATAGAGCAACTCCCTTCTAAGGAGTAGGTTGCGTGTTCGATTCACGCCGAGGACGCTTATTAAGATCAATATTACTGCCAATTTCAAGTTTAGATCTCGCTACTTCACCGGCATTTAATTCAATTACTTTATCAGCTGATTTATCAGACGTGAATACTTTAGGAAAAGTATTGGGTGTAATGTTTACTAAAGTATCAACTATTTGGTTGTTATTTAAATAAATAAAATCAAGAGAATAATTCATATCCTTCATCCAAAATCCGAATTTACCAGCCGTTGGAAAAATAAATAGCATTCCTTCATCACTATTTAGTTTTTTGCTATATGATAATCCTTTTGTTCGTTTAGAATCATCGTCCGCCACATATAAGTGATATCTATTAGAGCCGATTTGCACATGTTCAATTTGATAATCTTTAAATTCAGGATTAACCGAATAAAAAAAACTGGAAATTATGTTATTGAGAGATTGGTGATATAAAAAAAAAGCCAGACCTAAGAATATTATAATAGCTATAGAATTTTTTTTCACAAATGGGTGGTCGCTGAGGGATTTGAACCCCCGACACCTGCGATGTAAACGCAGTGCTCTAACCGCTGAGCTAAGCGACCTTATATTGTGCCCAGGAGAGGACTTGAACCTCCACGCCGTTGCCGGCACAGCCTCCTCAAGACTGCGCGTATACCAATTCCGCCACCTGGGCATGAGATTGATAGTTTCATTATATTATACTATTTTCGACTGACGGTATAGCTATAAGGGTAATATAAGAAAATGGCTGGTACCTCATCAGCGATCACTTTTTGAAGATCGACATAAATTTGTTTTCTTTGTTCAATATTCGTCACCTTTCGACCATCCTCAAGAAGTTTATCGATTTTAACATTTTTTAAATTGGTGATATTCTGATTAGTTTGAGTCGAGTGCCAAAAATAATATTGATCGGGATCGATTGGTGGATTCCAGAGAGTTAGCAACATATCAAATTCAGGAGGTATGTACGATAAAATATGTAAATTTATCTTAAAACCAATGTCCTCCAATTCCGATTTCAATCTTTCAGCAATATTTATATAGTCAAAAAAAGTATAAAAATTAAGTTCTGCGGATTCAGTTGCACTAATTTCATCGCTAACCATTTTCTTGGCTTTTTCTTTATCTCGAGTATATGCTTTTAACTTGTCATCATAAGCCCAAGATAATGGGGAGATCGGTCCAACAGATCGGACTCCTACGTCGCTAAAATTCGGAATTGCATAGGTCAATGCTTTTCTAAGATCCTTTGAATTAAGTTTATTTGATTGAGTATTAATAAACAGAGTCATTATTTGTGAAAAATCCGTTCGATTTTGATAGTTTATATTTTTCCAATTTCTGAATTTATCAGCTAAATTTTTTTTGTATGTCTGAAACTCAGTAATTTCTCCCTTTTTAAATGCAATAATAAGATCATTTTCATTATCATAGAATTTAAAAGTTTTATAAGGTAGATCCTTCTTGTTTGGGTATAGATTAATTTCAGTCACATAGTATTTGGATTTTAAATTATAACTTTGCGCTTGATATAGACCACCTATTCCCAAAAGAGGGTATTTTATTACCGGTTTAGATAAATATGCGGGAAAGATTGATAACGGCTGATTTAGATAAAAATCAATTGTATTATCGTCAATGACTTTCGTCTCAATGCCCTCAAAGTTAAAGTTTAGATCTTTTGTTGTAAATTTCTTACCGTTATCCCAATAAAGATTTGTTTTCAAGTGAAAACGGTATGTTTTATTATCGTTATATAACTCCCATTGATTTGCCAATACTGGTGTTAAATCACCTTTTTCACTCGCGGCAACCAGTGGACTAGATACAAGCGTGGTAATTTCTAAAGGCAAGTATTGGAGGGAATATTTTCCTAAGATTCCTACAGTTACTTTCTTTTTCAAAAAAAGCGAATTTATAACAGGATAGCTATTTATGAAAAATGAAATAAAAAAAAAGGATAAAACAGCACTTACGATAAGATAAACCCACTTTTTACTTATAAAGGACGCTACCAGCCAATAATAATAACGTGCCTTTTTGTGAATTAAATTCATGTCAGCAAGTTAGCTACTGAGATGACAAAAAAAGCGATAATAAGAGCGGCGGTTAGTCTAAGTGTCCACTTTTCAATGCCTCTACGCGTTTGGAATGTTTCGCCACCCCCACCCCACGCGCTTCCAAGCCCGGCTCCACCACCCTGCGTTAAAATCAAAACGACAATAATAAGTCCAATTATGATATTTAGTATTAAAAGTATGTTTTCCATACAAGATACTCATATTATATCAAGATTTTTTTTCTACGTAGAAGTAGATGGTATTTTTTTGCAAAACGATGTGATTCATCTCTTATATGTTGAATTAGTCGGTAAAAAAGATCATTTGATGAAAAAGGTATTTGTGTAAAGTTCTCTGATGAAATGATTCTATCGGGATTTTTAACAATACCTATTAACGGTATGTTAATATTCAAATGATTAAGATATTTTTTTATCGGCGCTAATTGCTGTTTACCTCCGTCAACAATAAGGAGATCGGGAAGATTTTTTTCTTTCGAGAATCGTCTTTTAATAACTGATAGAAGCCGCTGACTGTCTGATGGAAAATTATCTATCTTATATCGGCGATATTCTTTTTTATCACTCTCTTCATTTATAAATACCACTCGTGAAGCTACGACATCTCTATCAAATAGATTGCTAATATCATAACATTCGATCCGGAAGTGTTTCTTATCCCCATTAAAGCGGAAATAATTATTTAAAAATTCACCAATAAGTTGTTGATAATTAATTGAACGAGTGGCGTTATAGCCGTCAATTTCGGAAAATGATCTCGAAGCAAGGCTTTTTAAAATGTATAGCGAATTACGACAATCTATGGCTTTTTCATAATTCTGATTATCAATACACTCGCTCAACTCATTCTCCATCTTTTTGATTGCTAAATCGGATTTACATTCCAGAATTCGAATAATCATATTTATATTAGCTCGATATTTATTCGTTAAAATTAAGGCCTCATGTGTTTTGCCTGATTTCTTTAATTTAGTAATGTAATTTGGACACGGATTGCACAGATTGATCTGGGAATAAAAACACGCGCGTTTGCTAATTTTCGACGCTTGGCAAAAAGGAATGCTTTGTCTTAATAAATTCAAAATTTTACGACCTATTTTTGTGGATTGAAATGGACCGAAATATCTACTATTTGAATCATTTTCGTGCCTGACAAGGTATATCTTAGGATATTTTTCTTTAATTGATATTTTTATATACAAAAAACTTTTATCATCCTTCCATACGACGTTATATTTTGGTTTATACTTTTGTATTAATTTAGCCTCCAATAGAAGTGCGTCAAACTCTGAAATGGTTGTAAAATAACTTATATCGGTGGTTTCAGACATCAATGATCTTTCCTTATTGTCTTGTAATTGATTTTGCAAATGAGATCGTAATCGGACCTTGATATTAACTGCCTTACCGATATATATAATGCTTTGTTTATTTGCTAATATATAAACGCCGGTAGTAGATGGCATCGTCGAAATTTGTTTAACCGACATCATAAATATTTTGCTTTGTTAAATACAAGCGCTACCACAATGAATACTATTATAGGTCCAGCGATCAGAAGAACCGTCGACATCAACGTCGTTTGTTTAATATTGATCTCTTTACTTTGCATTAATTGGCCATCAAAAAAAATTTTAAGATTATCTGCGGAATCAAACGAAGGATTGCCTTGATAATTAATTATATATTTTTTATTCTCAAAAGGGACTAAATAGTCTATGACAATTTCTGCAGGGTGTAATTTTATATGTTGAGCGGTCAAGTTTATTTTATTTCCTTTTAAAATGACATTGCTTTGATTCTTAAGTTGTAATTCTAAGCTATAGTTCTTTTGTGAAAGAATATTTTGACGTAAATTATGATTAATTTCAATAGTTTTTGATTGTTGCGGTATTTCTTTAACTGCAGTTACAATTAGATCTTTGGATCTTTCTGTTTTATATGTTCCAGCTGCCTTAGGAAATGTGGAATTTTGTCCATGGATAACTAAAGCTATATGGTTTAGATCAAATGATGAAAAGTAATCTAGTCCAGAAGTCCGTTGCCAAGTAGGATCGATAGCTTGCCAATTATTTTCTTGTTCACTATAATATTCTGGCCAAGAGTGCAAAACATCTGAAGTTAATGTCAACGGTCTTAATTTAGCGTCGAAGCTATATCCAAATCCCTGAATTTCACGAGCATAGAAACCTGATTTTCGTGAAACAGCAATAAATGTGTCGGTAAATTCGGTGCATAAAGAACTCAATGGATTTATTAAGGCTTTTTGTGCACCCAGCCTGATAACAGGATTCTTAGTACGTTCAAAATCATAGTCAAAATTATCAATAATAAACTGATATATAGTTTGAGGATTCGTTCTATTTATTTTATTATACATGTTATTGTCACTGTCTAGATGCCAATAATCTTCGGTTTTTAAAAGGTATAATTTTTGTTTGGAAAAATGATTCTTCATATAATTTTGATATTCGTTTGAAGATGAAGTAGTTAAAATAGCATAACCCTCGTAATTAATAGTCAATTTTGAATTTGGTTTGACTGTATATTTTGCCAAAAAATTGCCATCGATATCACTAAAAGTTTTAATTGGCAACGGGTTAATACTTGTTAAAAGGACATTTTGGTGTTGGGTGTCAGGTGGTAAAGCAATTGTCTGCTCGACAGGTGTCAGTGAGGTGTTTATTAAATTATAGACAGTAGAAATTTTATAGTATTGTTGATTGCCAAAAATAGCATAAATAAATTGTTGTTTAACATCAGTCCATTTAATTTCGCCATCCTTATATGAAGATGGTGGAGGTTTGGAAATTGATAAAGGTGACAATTGATCTAGTTTGTTAACTATTACAGTGTTTGTTCTCTGGTGACTATCATTTATTAATGGTATAAACATCTCGGATACTCTACCGACTTTTTTGATAATTTTTGATTGGTCAAAAAATATGGTAAAGTGAGTATCCTTATTATTTTCAAAATTGGATTGCGAAAAAGCAATTGTTATTTGGTATTGACCATTCTCATCACGCTTTGTTTCTAGTATTTTATATAAATCTGATTTTGATCTAACGTTTTTAACTTCAATTTCGTCAGGAAAAAAAAGAGTAAATTCTTTTATATAAGTTGCTTTTTTTTGATTGTTAAGAATGACTGATAATTGAACAGATGCGTCGCCATTTTCATTGAGAGTATAAATAGTCTCATAATTCGTAGTATATTCTTCAGCATGAATATCTGGACAGTGAAATAGTAGCATGAAAAACGATCCAGCAAAAGCTAATATCTTAAGATTTTTTTTCATACTTTTTAAGATATTGTCCTGTCAAAGATTTATTATTTTCAATAATATTTATTAATTTACCTTGATAGAGCAGATGTCCGCCTTTATTACCTCCTCCTGGACCCAAATCAATGATGTAGTCACACTGGGCAATTACATCTAAATTGTGTTCAATAATTATCACAGTGTTCCCTTTATTAACCAATGCTTTTAACGCGACGATAAGCTTTTCAGTATCGTAAAGATGTAAACCGGTCGTTGGTTCATCTAATATATAAAGCGTTCTTCCCGTCTCCTTCTTTGCTAATTCATGAGATAGTTTTATTCTCTGTGCTTCTCCCCCGGATAATGTCGTTGCTGGTTGGCCTAATTGGAGATAGTCTAAACCGATATCAGCCATAACTCGTAATTTCGTATAAATTTGAGGATGGTTTTTAAAAAAATCCAAGGCTTCTAATACAGTTAAATTCAAAATATCATAAATATTTTTCTCTTTATATTTAACTTCTAGAGTCTGTGAGTTGTAACGTTTGCTTTCACATATATCACAGTTGACATATACGTCGGGAAGAAACTGCATCTCAATTTTTAAAGTGCCGGCTCCACCACATTTTTCACATCGACCGCCCTTAACATTGAATGAAAAACGGCCTTTTTTGTACCCACGAATTTTAGCATCGGAAGTTTGTGCAAAGATATCACGAACAAAATCAAAAATACCGACATAAGTTGCCGGATTAGATCTTGGGGTGCGGCCTATGGCCGATTGATCTACCAAATAGATTCTATCGATATAGCCGGACCCGTTGATTGAATCATGTTTACCCTCAACTCCGGATATCTTACCGCCGAGTTGTTGATATATAGCTTTATACAATGTATCGACGACTAGAGTTGATTTCCCCGATCCCGAGACACCCGTGACGCAACTTAAACGGTTTAGTGGGATTTTAACATCTATATTTTTTAAATTATATTGACAACAACGATTAATTTCGATGAAAGAATCGCCGATATTTGAATTATTGTTTAGTCGGGATTTAGTCTTATAATTGAATAAATATTTTGCTGTTAAAGATTTTTGATCATATTTGAGATTTTTTATATCTCCTGAATAAATTATATTACCTCCTTTTTTACCAGCATAAAGCCCGAAATCAACTATGTAATCAGCTGCCATAATCGTTTCCGGATCATGTTCAACGACTATTAAAGTATTGCCGATGTCTCGAAGATGTTTTAACGAATTAATTAATGAACCGACATCTTTCGGATGAAGTCCGATAGACGGTTCATCTAAAACATAAAGAATACCTGTTAGACCACTGCCAATTTGTGATGCTAATCTAATACGTTGTGATTCACCATTTGAAAGAGTTCTTGCTGAACGATTCAAAGTCAGATAATCCAAGCCAACATCAATTAAGAAATTCAACCGTTTTATAATTTCCTTCATTACTTCACCAGATATTTTTTTTTGATACTCGGATAAAAGCTCCATCGTTTCAAGTAAGAAAGCAACAGACTCGTCAATTGAAAGATTACCAACCTCAAATACATTTTTTGAATTGATTCTGACTCCTAACACTTCGGGTTTTAAGCGTTGCCCATGACATTTGTCACATATCGACTCATGCATATACTGTTCAATTTCTTGCCTGACATACTCTGAATCTGTCTCGAAGTAACGACGTTGAAGTTCACCAATAATTCCCATGAATTTTTCCTGAATTTTCGTATCATGTCCAAATCGATTTTTACCTTCGACCTGATATACTCTATCATTACCAAAAAAAAGCAAACGTATTTTATCAGCGTTTAACAATCCAAGCGCAAGTTTTGAATCTATATTGTTCTCATTAATAAATGTATAAAATAATCTTGAATACCAGGTTGTTTGTAAAAAAATTTTACTCAAGGGTAATATGCCGCCCTCATTAATCGATAATTTTTTATTCATCACTAAATCTGGATCAATTTTCAAGACGTATCCCAAACCTTTACATTGAATGCAAGCTCCGGTTGGAGAATTAAACGAAAAGAGTCTAGGTTCAATTGCCGGTAAGGATAATCCACAATTAGGGCAAGATAATTGCTCTGAGAATAAAATACGTTGGTTTGAATTTTGATCAAATAATATTGATAAACCACTAGCTAAAGTTAGAGATTGTTCAACAGAATTAAAAATTCGCAATTTTAAATTTTCAACATATACTTTATTTTTGAAATCCCTGTAAGAAACAGAAATTTTATCAATAACCACATCTATATTATGACGATTGGTTTTGATAAGGCCGAGGTCAGTCTCTAAATCGATCAGATTCCCGTCAATAAAAGCATGATGAAATCCCTTGCCTAATAAATTCTTTAAAAGATCACTAAACTCACCCTTTCTATCCCTCACAACAGGAGAAAGAAGAAAAAAAATAAGTGGCTTAATTTTTTCTAGTGTAAGTTGCCGATTAATGTAAGTGATAATTTTATCAACTATTTCATCAATTGACATTTTAGAAATCAAAATATTACATGTTGGACAATATGGTTGACCTATTCGTGCAAACAGCAATCTTAAGTAGTCAGAAACTTCTGTAATCGTGCCCACGGTAGATCTTGGATTATGAGAAACGGATTTTTGATCGATTGAAATTGCCGGAGATAATCCTTCAATTGAATCCATATCGGGTTTACGCAACATCCCTAAGAATTGACGAGCATAAGTAGAAAGTGATTCGACATAACGCCTTTGTCCTTCGGCAAATATAGTATCAAATGCCATGGAAGATTTACCCGAACCAGAAATACCCGTAAACACTATCATTTTATTCTTAGGAATCTTAAGAGAAACATTTTTTAAATTATGCTCACGGGCCCCTTTGATAATTAAATAGTCATTCATAGTGATTTAATTCTTCTATTTTGTCACGAATTGCAATTGCCATTTCGAAATGTAAATCTTTTGCTTGTTTTTTCATCTCTCGTGTAAGTTGATGGCGTATTTTTTTTATATCATGTGGGGTCATAGAATCAATTTTAATCTTATCTAAATCGCTTATGAATTGTGGGATAATGAATAGTCCTTCTTGCGTTTGTGGGTAATTTTCAACAATATCATCCTTGATTAACTTAGATATTGAAACAGGAGTGATATTATGGCGTTTATTATATTCAATCTGATATTTCCTTCGTCGATTGATTTCATCTATCGCTTGATTAATTGATTTTGTCATCGTGTCCGCGTAGATTATCACTCTTCCATTGATATTTCGAGAAGCCCTACCCATGGTTTGAATAAGCGCAGTTTTACTTCTTAAAAAACCTTCATTTTCAGCGTCAAGAATAGCTACCAATCCTATTTCAGGTAGATCCAATCCTTCTCGAAGAAGGTTTATACCAACAAGTACATCAAACTCACCGCGTCTAAGACTTATAAGTATTTTTGTGCGTTCTAATGTTTTGATATCAGAATGCAAATATTTTGTCTTTATATTCTTTTCACTTAAATACTTTGTCAAATCTTCAGCAATGCGTTTTGTCAAAGCCGATACTAGGACTTTAAAGGATTGGGTAATAGTTTTTTCGATTTCTTCAATTAAATCCATAATTTCGTTTTTTGAAGGTTTTATTATTACTTCAGGATCTATAATACCTGTCGGTCTCGTCAGAAGTTCAAATACATGTTTTTTTGATTTATTAAGTTCCCATTCATCAGGAGTTGCCGATGCATAAATAAATTTTGGTACTTTTACGTAAAATTCATCAAATTTAAATGGTCGATTATCAAGAGCTGCTTGCATTCGGAATCCATAATCGATTAAAGTCTTTTTTCTCGAATTATCACCGTGATACATTCCTCTAATCTGAGGTATGGTCATATGTGATTCATCAATTATTGCTAACCATTTATCTTTATAGCGGTGTGAAAAGTAATCTATAAGTGTAAACGGTGGATCACCAATTGCTCTACCATCAAAGTACCTTGAATAATTTTCAATACCATTTACATATCCCACCTCCTTAATCATCTCAAGATCATAGTTGACTTTTCTTAACAATCTTTGCGCTTCTATCAATTTACCGGAATGAAGTAATTGATCACACTCAAGTTTTAAGTCATGTCGAATTTTTGATTCAACGTTTAGATATTCGGTTTGATCTGCTAAATAATGTTTAGCGGGATATATTACAAGCGGATCATTGAAACTAATTGCCGCAATCTTTTCCCCAGAAATAGGATTAATAAAATATCCATTCCTTAGTTTATCACCGAGAATCTCAAGATGAATAGCCGTATCTTCATAAGCAGGATAAATATCAATATTATTGCCTCTAATTCTAAATGTACCTCTAGAGAAGTCAAATTCGCTACGTTCATATTGTAATTCAATGAGTCTCTTGGCTAAATTCTTGTTCGATAGCGGTTGAAACTTATCGATAGTCAATACGTTTTGTCCATATTCACGAGGTGAACCAATATTGTAAATGCATGAGACGGATGCCACGACAACGACATCGTCTCTAGTCATGATGTTGCTTGTCGCTTTTAATCGCATTTTGTCGATTAAATCATTAATCATTGCCTCCTTCTGAATGTAAATATCTGTCGCGGGTAAATAGGCTTCAGGTTGATAAAAATCATAATAAGAGACAAAATAGGATATACTATTTTTTGGAAAAAAATCTCTCATTTCCTGGAAAAGTTGACCGGCAAGCGTCTTATTATGAGAGATAATCAAAGTCGGTAAATTGCTCTGTTTTATAATATTGGCCATGGTAAATGTCTTTCCGGAACCTGTAACGCCCAAAAGCACCTGATTTTTTATGTTCGATTTAATTCCGTCAACAAGCTTGGCTATTGCTTGTGTTTGATCGTCGGTTGCGGAAAAATTGGATTCGAGATTAAATATATTCATTGGAAACTTTTTATTGTACTAATTTTTCGATATAATGTATAGTCATGAATCTGGAAACGATATTACCGACAATAGGTTATGTCGGTATTTTTGCGATTGTTTTTGCCGAATCCGGACTTTTAATTGGTTTTTTTCTGCCTGGAGACAGTCTTTTATTTACTGCTGGTTTTTTAGCATCTCAAGACAACTTTCATATTGGATATTTATCGATAGGTTGTTTCATCGCAGCGATATTGGGTGATAGTGTTGGTTATGCCTTTGGTCATAAAGTAGGTAGACGCCTTTTTCACAAAACAGATTCTGTGTTTTTTCACAAAGACCACCTTCTTAAGGCAGAACGATTCTACGAACAGCATGGTAAAAAAACAATTGTACTAGCTCGTTTTATGCCAATTGTTCGAACGTTTGCACCGATAGTTGCTGGTATCGGGAAAATGGAATATAGAACGTTCATAGTTTACAACATCATCGGCGGCTTTCTATGGGCTATTGGTTTAACTGGAGGGGGTTATATATTAGGTAATTCAATACCTAATGTGGATAAGTATTTATTACCGATAGTTGCTACAATTATTGTTCTCTCAATACTTCCACAGACAGTACACATACTTAAAAATCCAAATAATCGAAGAGTAATAACTAAATTTATAAAAAGTAAAATACCAAAAATCTATTCTTAATGTTATATATAGTAGCTACACCGATTGGCAATATTGAAGATACGTCCCTTCGAGCTGTCAAAACATTAATTCAAAGTGATGTTCTCCTAGTTGAAGATACCGCTACTTTTGATAGCTACTATAAAAGAATTCAGAGTATTTTTTGTATTACAGCAAAAGAAAATCAAAAAATCATTCATTTCCATAAAGAAAATGAATTTTTAAAAATTCCTGAGTGTATTTCACTATTAAAAGAGGACAAACTGATTAGTCTTGTTTCTGAATCCGGTTTACCGACAATTTCGGATCCAGGATATATTCTCATTGATCGATTAATAAAAATGAATATAAAATATTCTGTTATTCCTGGTCCAACAGCATTTACCACAGCTGCCGTTATGTCGGGATTTCCACTAAATCATATCATATATCTAGGTTTTTTACCTAAAAAAGAACAACAAATAATACATTTGATAAACAATTTATCACACTCGCAGTTAATAAATATCAAACCAACCATTGTATTCTATGAATCACCACACAGGATAAAAAAAACTCTAGAGATAATTTATCAAATATTGCCCGATTGTAGTATTGCTGTTTGTCGTGAGATGACTAAGAAATTCGAAGAAATAATCAGAGGAGATATCAAAAACTTAAAAAAAGAAGATTATAAGGGTGAATTAACAGTGGTGATTCAAATTAAATCATAATTCCTTTTGATAAATCTAATACTCTTCAAGAGTTGAGGTATCCCCTATTGGAAGACCTAATTCTTTTGCTTTCAATATTCTTCTCATTATTTTTCCAGATCGAGTTTTAGGTAGATGGTCTACAAATTCAATTTCTCTTGGGTAAGCATGACCCGCAAGATTCTTTTTAACAAACATTGATAATTCTTCTTTAAGCTTATCTGATTGTTTAAAGGTGGGTTTAAGGACGACAAAGGCTTTTATTATTTCGCCACGCATTGGGTCTGGTTTACCTATCACGCCGGCTTCAACGACTGCCTCGTGAGCGACTAGAGCGGATTCAACTTCAAATGGTCCAACTCGTTCTCCCGCAGTCTTTATAACATCATCTGCTCGACCGACAAACCAATAATATCCGTCCCTATCCTTATATGCTAAATCTCCCGTAATATACAGCTTCTTTTTGAGGTCTTTGGAATATAAAAAGTATGACTGATATTTTTTTGGTCGTCGCCAGACTTTTTTCATCAATGATGGCCAATTTGGCTCAAGTGTGAGATTGCCAACCTTATTAACGCCAACTTCGTCACCGCTCTCTGCGATAATGTGTGGTTTTATACCCGGAAAAGGTTTGCCCATACTACCAGGTTTAATCGGTAATGCTGCATAATTAGCAATGACAATGCCACCCGTTTCAGTTTGCCAATAATTATCATGGAAGGGTAAGTTAAATGCTTTTAAACCCCATCTTATAGGCTCAGGATTAAGGGGTTCACCAACAGATGCAAGAAATCGAAGACTGCTTAAGTCATATTTTTTTACTTTGGTTAGTCCTTGGGAAGCCAGCATGCGAATAGCTGTAGGAGCTGTATACCACACGGTGACTTTAAGTTTTTCAATGATTCTATACCAACCGTCAGCACTAAATCGACCCGGAAAAACGACCGTTGACGATCCACAAGCCCATGATCCTAATATTTCATAGGCAATTCCCGTGACCCAACCCGGATCTGCCGTACACCAGTAAATATCGCTATCTTTAATATCTAAAACCCATTTCGCGGTTAAATACTCATGAATAATTGCCTTATGTTGATGTACAATCCCTTTTGGTTTACCTGTGGTTCCTGAAGTATAGAGCATAAAAGCATCATCTGTCATGTCTGTTTCAGTGGTATTTAGAACGTCTGAATATTTATCTATCTCTGTCATTAAACCCTTGTCAATTAAAAGAATTCTTTTTAGATTTGGTAATTTATTTCGAATCGATTTAAGACGTGTTGCCATTTCAGAGTTAGTTATTAGAAATTTGGCTTCAGATTGGCTGAGTCTGTCAAATATTGCTTGAGGACCGAAAGCTGAAAACATTGTTCCAGCAATGGCTCCTATTTTTAGAATTCCAATAAAAGATATATACAATTCAGGTACTCTTGGTAAAAAAATAAATACTCTATCACCCCTATTGCAACCTATTGCTTTCAAGAAATTTCCCAGTTTATTAGAAGATAGCTCAAGGTCTAAGAAAGTGTATTTATTTACCGATTCATTTTCATCAACATAATAAAGTGCGACTTTATTTTTTCTATCAGAGAGAGCGTTTTTTGTGATAGCATTATATGCAGCGTTGATATGACGGGGGGAAAACCAAACTAGTTCACTAATATGTTTATCATAATGAAAACCTTCGACTGCTTTTGAGTAATCAGGTAAATTAGGCGGCGATTTTAGATATTTATCTTTATGAATTGTGTCCACTATCAAATGCTAACTAGTTTTCATTTTATTGTCAACAAATAAATAAAGTTGCGACAATTCCCATATTTTGTTAATGTAATTATTATGTATGATCTATTGACAATAGGAGATATAACATTGGACCTGTTTTTTAAAGGCGAAAGTTTAACTGAAGATAAAGATCGTTTTGCCCTTGCAATTGGAGGTAAATATCGTGTTGAAGATTTTTATTTTTCGTTAGGTGGTTGTGGAGCCAATGTCGCAGTTGGCACTGCTAACATTGGTTTAAGTACGGGCATTGTTAGCGTTATAGGCGATAATCCATTTAAAGGAATTATTTTACAAAAAATAATTTCCAGCCAGGTATCAATTAGGGAGCTAATCTATGTTAGAGATTTTATTAATATTTCTACAGTTTTAATTGCAAAAAATGGCGATAGAAGTATTATTCATTACGTACAAGATAATTTAGATGCTATCCCAACAACAAGTTTTATTTCTTCCATCAACAAAACTAAATTCTTATACCTGGGTAATTTACCCCATCTTAAAGCTAAAATAAAAGAGACGATTTTACTTCAAGCCAAGCGCTCTAAAATCACATCTTTTTTAACAGTGGGTAGTAATGATTGTCGGAATTTCAGGCAGGATGTACTTTCTTTGGTTGAACTAGCCGATTTTTTTGCATTAAATACACATGAGTTTGCTGAGCTTGTACAAAAAAAATATAGTGATATTGATTTTAAGCAGGGATTTAAAATGTTGAACACAAATAGATGTAGGATAATAGTAACTGATGGCAATAGAGGAAGCTATTTATACTACAAAGGCAAATCGTATTTTCATCCGCCAGCAGCAATTCAAAAAATTATCGATACGACCGGAGCAGGTGATGCATATTTAAGTGGTTTTATATATGGATATTTTAAAACAGGGAATATTGAGATTTCTATGTCACAGGCAACGGATTATGCGGGGCGAGTAATTTCAAAAATAGGCGCTCAATAGGCATGAATATCTTCTAATAAATTTCTTCCTGTCATATCCGATGGAATAGGAATATGGAGCAATGATAATATTGTTGGAGCAATGTCAGCTAAAATACCGGATTGTAATACTGAGTTTGTGCCTTTCAGCCGACTGTTTATGACATAAAACGGCACTGGATTGCCACTATGCTCTGTAGATGCTAAGCCGGTTTTTGGATCAATCATTTCTTCAATATTTCCGTGATCGGCAGTTATAAATAGAGTATAGCTGGTATTAAGGACGCAATCGATTAATGATTTTAAACAAGTGTCTATCGATTTAATTGCAGAAATTGCCGCTTTAAGATTGCCGGTATGAGCCACCATGTCAGGATTTGCGAAGTTAACCAAAATAAAGCGATATTTATCCTCGTATATTTTTTTAATTAATATCTCAGTCAGCTCCGTCGCCGACATTTCTGGTTTTAAATCGTATGTGGCCACCTTCGGAGAAGGTATAATGATTCTATCTTCATAGGGAAAACTTATCTCTCGCAGTCCATTAAAATAAAATGTGACAAAGCGTTCTTTTTCACTTTCAGCCATTCTAAGTTGAGGCATTTGCCTTTGAGACAATACTCTTCCCAAAGGCATATGAATGATATGAGGTGGAAAAGCAACAATGGTCGGTAAATTTCTCTCATACTCTGTCATCGTTACGAAATATAAGTTGTCAATTTTTTTACCTCGAGTAAATGGTTGTTCAAATACTGCTTTTTGCACAATATGAGAACCTTCATATTTTGTGGCATATGGGTCATAAGAAACTTGATTTGCATCTGTTTCAAATGATGGTAGAACAAATGCCTTTGTCAATTCTCTTGGACGATCTATCCTATAATTAAAAAAAATAATAGCATCACCTGGTTTAATTAAATCCAGTGGTGTTCCTGACTCATTGACAATATTTGTTGGTTCCACAAATTCATCAGTCTTACCTTCAGAATATGAGATGTCTATAGCTTCGCGCCATGACATTGCTTTTTTACCGATACCTTCGGTCAAACAGCGATAGGCTTTTTCAATTCTAGGCCATCTCTTATCACGATCCATAGCATAATAACGCCCCATGATTGAAATTATTTTACCGATACCCATTTCCTTAATTTTCATCTCTAAATTTTCTAAATAATTTTTTGCTGATCTCGGCGAAGAATCCCTACCATCAGTAATGATGTTCATATTAATACGATCAAATTTATTCTCTTTAAAGAAGTACATCAAAGCATATAAATGATCAATGCTTGCGTGAACTGTACCTGAACCTACAAGTCCGATTAAATGAATATTTCCGCCGGTTTTAGACACATGAGCAAGCGTACCTAAAAAGGCTTCATTTCGATAAAAAGAACCATCGGCTATAGCTAAATTGATACGCGGTAAACTTTGATAGACAATACGACCAGCACCAATGTTCAAGTGTCCAACTTCAGTACTGCCAACTTCATTTTTTGGTAATCCAACCGATTCTCCTGAGGCTACCAGTTGTGTATTTGGATATAAATGTATGAGACTATTAATTGTAGGAGGAACAGCCTGACTGATGGCGTTTCCCGATCCGACGGGTCCGATTCCAAATCCGTCTAAAATAACCAAAATTGCCGAATTCATACTTTTGTAATTTGCGAATCTATTTGAAGTAAACGATTATATTTCGCAATTCGTTCTCCTCTGACAGGTGCACCAAATTTAACAAAATCGGCTTGTATGCCAACGGAAAAATCAGCCAAGATGCTATCGTTACTTTCTCCCAAACGATGTGAGATTATTACCTTAAGATTGTTTTGTTTAGAAAGCGCAACTAGTTCCAATATTTGACTCATTGTTGCACATTGATTAAATTTTATAACTACTGCAGAACAACATTTATTCTTAACAGCACGCTCTAATCTATCCTTTCTTCCAGCGATAAAATCGTCACCTGCTAAATATATATTATTACTAACTTTTTCATTTAGAATGGTCCAATTATTGAAGTCTTGTTGTTCAATCGGGTCTTCCAGTATTAACAAATCATAGTCTTTACTAATTTGTACAAGAAAATCTATATATTCTTCAACTCGTAAACTTTGGGACTTGTCTTTTATTGAATAGCGACCATTAATAAAGTATTGTGATGCTGCTAAGTCGAGACCTAAATGAACATCTACTCCGAGTTTAACTTTACGTTGAATGAGTGATTCCTTGATAACTTCCAAGGCGTCCATATTTGTTAGAAGACTTGGAGCAAATCCACCCTCTTCGGAAACAGCTATTCCAGCATTACGATAATCTAAAACCTGCTTAAGATTATGATACGATTCAACTGCAAATTGTAATGATTGTTTATAACTCATTGATGTCGCCGGGATAATTTGAAATTCCTGCATTTCTAAATTTCTAGTACCATGTTTACCACCATTAATTAATGTCACGATAAGATTTGGTATCTTTTCGATTACAGTGGTTTTTCCATAAAACTGATTAAATATTTTGTTGATATAAACAAAAAGCGGAATCCCTGATGCCTGGGCTCCTGCTTTTAGTATAATCTGCGATACTGAAGATATGGTATTTACACCAATTTTTTCCTGATTTGGTGTGCCATCTGCTTCTATTAACCAACGATCAATGTCAAATTGTCGAAGTGGATCTATACCAATTAATTTTGGAGCGATTAATTCATTGATATAAGAAATAGCTTTATTGACCCCTAAGCCAAAGTATCTAGTCGGGTCTTGATCACGCAGCTCAACTCCTTCATATTTCCCGAGAGACTCTCCTGAACTAGCATATGAGCGTATTAACATATCATTATCTAATTCAAGAAGACATTCTATAGTAGGATAACCTCGACTATCTAAAACTTCTGTTGCGACTATTTTTTTAATTTTGGCCATAATCTCTTTTCAATATCATGAACTAATTGTCGTGTACTATCTATAACGTCCGGTGTAACCGATAGACTTGTTATTCCCCATGCGACTAATTGCTCTGCTAAATCCGGATGATCAGAAGGTCCTTGACCACAAACTGACACGGTAATATTTGATTTCTTACAAGCATCAATTACACGTTTCAAAGCCCATAAAACCGCGGGGTTTCGTTCGTCATAAAGATGAGCTATTTCCTGATTGTCTCTATCGACTCCTAGTATCAACATAGTCAAATCATTAGTTCCAATTGATACTCCATCTACACCTACTTTGATAAATTCATCAATTATTATTGCTGATGATGGCACCTCAACCATAATCCAAAGTTTAAATGAAGGTTTGTTAAGTAAATCGTGCTGATCTAATATATCGCGAATTTGTTTAAGTTCATAAGGCGTTCTGATAAAAGGAATCATTAAATGTAGATTTTTATATCCCTTCGCGCGAATTTTCTTAATAGCTTGAAGTTCCATCGCAAAAACATCAGATGAAGCTATATATCGACTTGCTCCTCGAAAACCTATCATGGGATTTTCCTCATGTGGTTCATACAATTCCCCTCCCTTTAGGTGACGATACTCATTTGTTCTGAAATCTGTTGCTCTGTATACTATCGGTCGAGGAGAAAATGGTTTAACAAACATCAGCAATTTATCTACCAACTTATCAATAAAATCATTTTGTTTGTGTTGTTTAATAACCAATTTTGGATGAACTCCGATGTCTGCCATTATAAATTCAGCTCTAAGTAAACCTATGCCGTCGACATTGAATTTTGATATCCGTTGCGCTGCTTCAGGCTGAGCCAAATTTACATAAACTTTCGTCAATGTTTTAAGATGATGATTTGACGGCGTAATCTTCTTCATAAATTGAGACGCAGTTTTATACACATTTCCACGATATACCAAACCTGTTGAACCATTTACGGTCACAATAGATTCGTGTTTTAATAGTGCTGTTGCTTTAAGAGCACCAACAACTGCGGGAATTCCCAATTCTCGAGAAACAATTGCTGCATGTGATGTACGACCTCCCATCTCAGTGATAATGGCAGAAGCTCGTTTCATAGCAGGGACATAATCCGGGCTGGTATATCGAGCAACCAATATATCTCCCTTTTTAATTAAATCGTTTTCTGCAGGTGAGGATAATATTACCGGACGACCATAGCCGACACCCGGTGAAGCTGGGTCAGCTTTTATCAGATGATATTTATCCAGACTTATATCGGTCTCAGCTTTGAACATAGCTTTACCTGTTGTAGTAATCGGTCTTGACTGGACAATGTAGACATGTTTATTTTCTATCGCCCATTCAATATCTTGAGGAAAAAAGTAATGCTTTTCAATATTTTTGACCAATTTCGCAATTTGAATGACTTCAGCATCGGATATTTTCACACTATTTCCAGCTTTTTTTGAGATCCGAATCTCTATGTTTTGGTTACCCTTCTTTACCAGAGCTACGTCTTGGTGTCGGATTTGAACTTTTTTTATAGCTAAGTTTTTCTTGTCTACCTCAAAGTGATCAGGTGTAATTTTACCTTGTACTATATATTCACCAAGTCCTAAAATAGCTTCAATAGTAATTAATGATTTGTCATTTGTGACAGGGTCTATGCTAAAGGCTATCCCTGATTTTTCTGATTGAACCATCAACTGTACTACTGCTGCAAGCCCTACTTTAAGATCGTTAAATTTTTGATTGTGGCGATAATATATCGCCCTCTCAGTAAAAAGAGATGCCCAACACTCTCGAATTTTATTTATCAAATGGTTCTCACCTTGGACATTTAAATACGATTCTTGCTGACCGGCGAATGATGCCGTTGGAAGATCTTCGGCCGTGGCTGATGACCGTACAGCTACAAGGGGTGAGTGTATTAACGACTTAAAGCCTAGGGTCGTATGATCAACTATTGATAATTTCTTATAAATTTCCTCTTGTCTAGTTCTCAGTATTTCGTAATGATCGGCAATTCCATTAAGTAAATCGTTCGGTATTTTGCCCTCATTAAAGGCCGATCTTAGAGTTTTAGAAGCATAGGATAATTCTCCAGCATTTTCATGATCCAGATTTTTTAGAGTTTCTTGGATCTTGGTTTGTAACTTGTTGCTTTCGACAAAATAGAAATATGCAGCCGACGTTACGATAAAACCATATGGTACAGGAAATCCAGCTTGAAGCATTTCCCCCAAATTTGCCCCTTTGCCACCAACAATTGAAACATCAGATTTGCCAACTTCTTCAAACCATTTAATATATTTAGTTCTCATTTTTTATTACAAACTATTAAGAAATCAGTATAACCTATTTAGTGTGATGATTGTAATTCTTTTTTGAAAAAATCTACCCACGGTATAGCAACTGGATCAACTTTGTAATGCTGACTTAAATAATAAGAAATAAATGAATTTAATTGCAAAAGATATAAAAATTGACCTATATTATCTAATTGACTCGGCATATTTATTGATATCAAAGGAAATTTCTGTCTCTCTAAAAGTGTTTTTGTTATCAAGATTCGTCGTTTATTTTGATTAAAATATAGATTTGATTCATAAATTACAAAAATAATTCTTTTATCTTCCGGATATTTTAATCCCTCTATCAAATGATGATTTAATTCAGGAATCAGATGATATTCCGCATAACATTTAGCTGTTTCATTTAATTGATTTCTAAAAACATGTACATTTCCCGATAAATGATCTGAAGCTACTAGGATAATTATATTGTTTTTAAGTTTCTCTATTGTCTTTTTGGCTTCTGCTTCGATATCCTGTTTGTTATCTGAAAGATACCTAATATTTGTTGCGAAGCTATTGACATTGATATTAAGTAGTGAAAGTCGCAATAATATTGCTATTGGGGAAAATATCATATAGCCTAATCCTAATCGCGGTTGGCCTGAAGGATTATAAATTGATGAAAATTGATAGTTGCAAAGATTGTTATCCTTCGATATTTGACCTAAAGCACCGCCTGATGATATGGTTATAATTTTAGCACGTCGTCTTATAGCCTCCTGCGTAGTCTGAACAACTTCTTCTGTATTTCCTGAATAAGATGAACCGATAAAAAGTGTATTTTCATTAATAAACGACGGAATTTCGTAATTGTTTACTTTATAAATTGGGATTTTAAGATTTTGTTTAAAAAGTGATTTTAAAACATAGTAATTGTAAATTGACCCACCCATTCCTGATATGACGATATTTGTGACTTTTATGTAATTAATTGGAATATTTATTTTTTCAACGTCTGCTAGAACCTGGTTAATTTGATCCGGAAGATGGACTATAGATTTATAAACAGAATCGGCCAACATATTATTTTAAGATTCCACCTTGTTGAACAATCAAACTTGTAATCATCAATTTTATGCTCGATAACATTTGCTTGGTCGAAGCTTCAATATTAAGCCTGACAAGCGGTTCAGTTTTAGAGATTCTGACGTTAAACCAATAATCTTTATGAATAAATGTCAATCCATCCAGATGATCGATTTTACAATCGGATCCAAATTTTTCTTCCAACGTCCTTAGAATACCCGTCATATCAGTTACTTTAAAGTTAAGTTCTCCACTTTGAAAATATTTTTCGTATTTTTTTTTCAACTGAGAAAGAGGTAGCTTGCTCTGAGATAATAACTCTAACATTTTTAATCCTCCAAGTAGCGATGATTCAGCACCAAAGTTATCAGAAAAATACAAATGACCAGAATGTTCGCCTCCAAATTCCGCTTTGGTTTCTTTCATTTTTTCTTTAAAAAAAGAATGTCCGACAGGCATTCTAATTGGTATGCCGCCATTCGCCTGAATAGTTTCAGGCACGATATTACCGCAAATTAAACCATACAATATCGGTCCTGCTTTTTTCTTTAAGAATAGATCTGCAAGTAATGCTGTTGTAATTGTCCCTGATAACTTTTCACCTTTATCATCTATAAAGAAAATTCTATCAGCATCACCATCTAACGCAATACCTAAATCTGCTTCTTTTTCTACGACCATTTTTTTTAACTCAAGGACATTTTCGTCTTTTAGCGGATCGGCTAAATGGTGTGGAAAATTACCATCAGGATCTAAATACAACGGATAAAAATCGTTTTTATCCATTCTTTTGATAACTTCTTTCCATGATGGTCCACCCATTCCATTACCAGCGTCAATCACGACTTTCAATCCTTTAATATCGGTATAATTAATTAAAGATAAAATATGATCAATCCATTCATTAAAAATGTTTTTGTATGAAACTAGGCCTTTACTTTCAGATGATAGAAAAGTCTTATTCTTAAAAATATCTTTAATCTCGTTAAAACCATGACCCCCGTGGAGAGGTACAACACTACGCATAACTATTTTTACTCCATTAAATTTCGGTGGATTGTGAGAGG
Organism: Candidatus Roizmanbacteria bacterium RIFCSPHIGHO2_02_FULL_37_13b; assembly: GCA_001789395.1. Lineage (GTDB taxonomy): Bacteria > Patescibacteriota > Microgenomatia > UBA1406 > HO2-37-13b > HO2-37-13b. The sequence goes on from MFZK01000021.1 coordinate 66,427, forward strand.
CTGAAATCATTATATTAGCGTCGTATTCAAATGTACCAGAGACAAAATAATTCATCTCAGTAGAAATCATTCCTAAAAAAACAACATTAATTCCAACTTCGTTTAATCCTGATATCAAATTTTTGGATAGGGAAGGTGATGACAATCTCATGTCATGTCCAACTGATACCGTGCCTGATTTAAAATAGGTACCAAGTGCTTTGCCAAGATTAAAGAAATCTAGATCATCGAAATCTTCTCCATATATCCCACGAATATCATAGTCACGAAATGAAGCTAGATTAAACATCTTTTATAAATATAAACTAAATAAAATTTCTAACGCTTGACTGAGTGAATAATAAGAGTCACTGGTCTTATTTCTAACTTCTATTTTATAGAGTCCATCATAAAAAGACAAAAGCTTATCGATATTCCATTTCTGTTTTTGAGATAATAACTTTGCGGTTTGCCAAGGTGCAAGGCTATCATTTTGATATTCACGATTATCAATTAATAATAATTCTCGGATACGCTTAAAAAGCATAAAAAAAATAATATTGATATCAACCGTAACATTGAGACTTTTAAATAAAGTACAAGTACCCTTTAAATTACCCGGAGTAATTGAATCTAAAAATTTAAATATGTTTACCTGCTGTCGTGATTCGATTATCTCAGCTTTGGGTATGCTTTTTTTTATAAAACGATTATCACCTTCATCCCATAAAATTAGCGTTAAATTTCTATTTTCATCAGAAATTTTATTAATAATTTCTCTCGTTTCTTTTTTTGATAGTAAATTTTCACCATAATATATTGTTCCTTGATTAAAGAGTCCTTTATCTTGATCAACCTGAATTAAGGATGGTAAATTTTCGCTTGTAATATTGATGGTAAAATAATTTGATTCTTTGTAAATCCTAATACAAGAACTAAATTTGCTTCTTGATACAGCCTGATCATCACCTGTAAAAATTTTAATCATATTTTAAATGTTATAATTTAAAGTGAATTTATTATATTAACATAATACAAAATTATGACTCAAAATTGGTACGACAAATTTAAGGCTTATTTACCTGATCCCATAATGAATGTAAATCTGGAATATATTAGTGACAAAAGACCCAACAAGATTAATGCTGGGGTTGGTATGATTATGGATCCACAAAGCGGAAAGCCATTTGTGCCAACAGCTATCAGAAAGATCGGGAAGGAAATTGCATTTGAAAATAATGCATATTTGCCTTCTGAAGGTCATCTTGGCTACCTTTATTCACACGCAAGTGAGTTGGTATTTAGTAGTGATATATGGAAGGGCTTTTATCAAAAACATAAAATTGACTATCGACCAGAATCTGTCGTTTGGGCACAAACCATCGGCGGAACAAAAGCTATCAATTTGACTGCAAAACTGATCTCATTGTCAATTCCGCCTAATGAACGCAATTTACTCCTGGATTCCGGCTGGCCAAACTATTTTAAGATTTTCCACGATTGTAATATCACCACCTATGTCCATGAGGATCCAATTACTCGTAAGTATAATCATGAACTTTATATTAAAACATTAAAAGGTCAGCCAAAAGATTCAATCGTAGTATTACAAGCTTGTGGTTATAATGATGATGGTTCTGATAGATCGACAAAACAGTGGGACGAAATAATAGATATTTTGGTTGATCAAAATAACTTGGTAGTAGTTGATTTTGCATATAATGGTTTGGTCAATGGGTGGCAGGTCGATAATTATCCGGTCATTAAATTAGCGATATCGGGACTTATCAGCTTCATTTGTGTCTCAAATTCAAAAAATGTGTCATACAATTCTCGTTTGGGATCGCTTTATATAATTAACCTTAAAAAAGATGTTGCCGATAATATCCAAGGAAATCTATCGAATCTAATCATTCGTAGTGATTATTCTAATCCAAACGCGTTTCCAGCCCAAACAATGTCCGTAATTTTTCACGATCAAACCTTGCTAAAACTATATAAAGCGGAAATTGACGACGTTAGACAAACTTTATTATTTGCCAATAGGGTGAATTTATCTGAAAGTCTGGGTTCAGGATACGAATGGATAGAAAATAAAAGAGGATTATATTTAAAATTATTATCTGGTGGATTCAATCAAAATCAAATGAGTTTTTTAAAAGATCAAGCAATACATGGTCCAAAATCGTCCAGGCTGAATATGGGAGGTTTTGATCCAAAAAAGATGGGGCAAATAGCTAAAATCTATAAACACGCACTATCATTATAATCTATTTATTCCCGCTCCGCGAAAACCGAAACCTTATTAACTCTCGGATAAAGCGGTAATTAAGACTTTCGCTCCGCGGGATTTCAGCTTTAAGTCTCAATAAGTCCGAGGGCTAACAGCCCTCGTAGCTTCAATATCAAACGTCCAAGAACCACATTGTTCGTATTAGATACCAATCAAACAATATTATCTTATGATATAACCAACCTTATATACCATGAAATGTACCATTGCATGGGGTATCACAATATTGTTGCAACTAATCAAGTTTGGAAAACTGTCAGAGGAGGATTTCAAATGCAAAATACTGATTCACAAAGGGATAAAAGAAATTATGCTAAACGGGGAAGTTTATTAACTATTTTATGAACCATGCCAAATTTTTGAGCATCTATTGTGTTTAGTAAAGTACCGTCCTTCAAAACTTTTTTTATCTGATTGTTACTCTTTTTTGTTTCTGCTGAGATTATTTCTATACTTCGTCTAAGTATTTCTTTAAGAAAAAGAAGTGTCTCTTCATGTACGTGTAACGCTGAAGCTTGATTCATAGTAAATGTTCCTTCATGTAAAAAAAAGCGGCAATTTTTTACCGCAATTCTTTCTTCTCCTGCAAGGTAAATGGTGTTTGCAGCAGAATCAATTTGTCCAAAGCCTATCATAATAACCTTAACGGGTATGGATTTAAGAAAATCATAAAGTCTAATAGCGGAATCCATATCTCCTCCCGTTGATGAAAGGTAAAAATAAAGAGTTTTTATACCTACTATTGTATTAATTTGATTATTTATCCAAGTAATGGTGTTATTAACATTGTTTGGTTCAACTGATCCTGTATATGTATAAGTGATTGTTTCTGGTGACATATATATAATTATTCGAACACCTAAATTAAAGCTATACTACAAGCTAATCTATAGTACTAAAACCTTACTGTCCCCTTTGGTGAACGTTTTGGAACAAATTCGAACTCATTTCAAAGAATCGTGTTTGCTCGGTGACCCCACCCGCCACGGTCAAACGTGGCTGGAACGTTTGACGTTCCGCGCGCGATTTTTATTCTTCCTCTCTTCGTTCGAAAGAATTGTCCTTGCCCCGCCCGCCCGTGCGTGAACACGCGAACTCCCAATAAATTACTTTGAATTATACTACAGTTTTTTTATCCAACCGTCTATTGCATTAACTTCTACTAAATCCCCATCTTTTAAAACTGATGTAGCGTATTTTGTACCTACGATACATGGAATTCCAAATTCTCGAGAAACTATCGCAGCGTGACTGGTTATTCCACCCTCATCTGTAACAATAGCAACCGATTTTCTCATTACTGGAACGTAATCTGGATGAGTTGTCAGAGCAACTAAAACGTCACCTTTCTGAACTTTATGAAGATCTTTTACTCCTCGAACTATAATTACTTTTCCGGTAGCCATTCCCCTTGATGCTACACTACCTCGTAATTCTTTTTCTTTCTCTTCTGTAAATAATAGGTTAAACTTCCTCAGCGTGATCGTAATATCTCTCCCGCTCACACAGACAAGTGTTTTATTCTTATCAAGATAAAGAACAAATCCTTTTTTACGATCTGAAATCAGTTTTTTTGAGATTTTGATTTTTCCATCAAGAAAAGCTACAACCTCAGCTTGTTGTAAATAACTCATTTCTTCCGGTTTAATTCCAATCCTTTTTGCAAGTTCTTTAAAGAAAACAAGTGCATGATAAACACCTTGCCTTCTATAGTCATCCCTGGCATCCTTGATATACACAAACCGTTGCGCGATCGAGAGATAATCAAAATCAGAGGATTTAATTTTTAGTGTTTCAGAAATTTCTGAAAGAGAAAGTATAGATTTTTTGACTGTTTGGGTAAATGACGTAATGTGTTGATGAAATTCCTCTTTCGTCCAAGGCTTGTTGTGGATATCCAAACATGATAACCATTTGTATTTTTCATAAATTCCTTCAAAGGTGGCTTTTGACAGCTTCCCGTCGTGTTTTTCGACTTCCTCTTGTAATTCCAATACTACCGCTTTTTGTGTCGGTTTAAACAATGAATCAAGGAAAAGTTGTCTATCAACGCCTTGACTATTCTTTATGTAGTCGTCTAGTATCGCCGTTGCTCGCTCGGAAACATAGTTATTCAAAATGAACGACGTCCAAGCAAAAACTGAATAATGAAATAATTTGTTCTGGTAGTCTAGATAAAGATCTTTTATCTTATTGTTTGATGACGACTTCAAATCCATTCTGGCGATCTTGACGGCCGTGTTGAGATATGCCTTTCCATCGTGAACAAATTGTTTCTCATACTCTTCAAGTTGTTTAACATCTGATGTATATCTTTTATTTAAGGATTCAACTAGTTTTACCCATGAAATATCGTCAATATAAAAAACGGTGTTATTACCTTCGGGAATAATTACTTGAAAATCAGATGTGGCAGGAATGTGATGTTTAGCTTTATAACTAAGGCACATAATTGCCATTTCGGAATACTGTACCCCATATTCTCGAGAATAAATTTTCTTCCATGAAATTTTCTTCAACTTTTTTTCAAAAACAGGCTTTGGGATATCCATAATTATTCTCTAAATACTAATTCCTTTGATAATCCTAGTTCCTCCCTCACTTTCCTGATTCTGTTTATATATTCTTTTACAATCTCCTCCGGTTTATGTAAACGGTAATAACCTTCTGCGTTTTTATAAAGTGAACAGTCGAAAACGTCTACATCTTTGAGGAGTTCAACATACGGTTCGTTTGAATAAACTTCTTTTTCACTATGGTGGGCGATAGCTTCAGAAATTGTTTTTATTTCCCAATCTAAAAATTCTCCTGTTTCTTGAAGTATTTTTTCTGCAATCGGAGCTCCAAGCTTTGCATGGTTTTGATATTTTCCCTCAACGATTACGTAAATATCGTGGAGAATCGCAGCGGTTTCGGCAATTTCTAGATTAAGATTTCTCTTTTCTGCCAATATTCTGGCAATCTGGCAACAACCTGAAGAATGTTTTAATTCCCAAACCTTTGAACTTTCGCTTGTGTCGATCAACGTCTTCGAGGATAAAATCATTTCAATGACTTTTCTTTCGATTTTTTCAGATTTCTCCAACTCGCTACCTTTGTAATGGTGATGATCTTTTAATTTCTGTTTAATCATTTTTACCCCTTATTATCTATCAATGATAGTACCTCTTTTAGCTGCATCTTTAGTGCAGATTTTCCATTTCCACCTTTTAAATATACTTCCCGTCTTCGGGCATCTAATTCAGCTTCATATGCTTCATAATAAATGAGTTTTAGCGGTCTTCGATGTTTCGTTGCTTTAACAAAGCCATTCTGATGCTTATTATATCGAGCTTTCAAATCATCAGTATACCCTGTGTAAACATGAACAATTGCTCATTATAAATCAGAGAGGTGAGTCCGCTAAGCGGACTTTCACCCCGCTGAGCGGGGTGACCCCGAGGGGATTCGAACCCCTGATTCTCTGGCTGAAAACCAGATGTCCTAGGCCGCTAGACGACGGGGCCGTCTAAATGATTACCGTCAGAGGAGCTTGACTCTGCGACGGGCCATTCCACCACTATAATAATACTTTCTACATTATAACCTATATCTACAGATACTTTTATTGGTTTAGGTTTTTCTTTAATTCGTCAAGAAATTCCCTTGCCAAATCTTTGCCACCCAGTCCAAAAGCTAGACCTCCGGCAATAGCTACCATTGCCACAATACCGGTAAACAGAATCTTGATAAGATCTTGGGCTATACCGAGTTGACTTAAGACAATCAATATTGTAAAGAAAATTATTGAATATCGCGTCATCTCAGCGAGACTACTTGCAAGTTTTAGACCAGCCCCGACAAGACTGTGTCTGACCAGGTCTGAAAATAAATGAGCTAATAGTAGACCAATAAACCCAACAATAACTGCAATAAAGACATTTGGCAGATATACAATTAATTGATTTAATACTACGGTTACTCTGGACAAACCCCAAACTTCAGCGGCTGGAATGAGGAATAATATTACTACTGACCAACTTACTAGTTCTATTAGAATTTCTTTCCAAACTTGGATTTGTTTTATTGTTCCAATATGAGCAGCTTTTGCCAATGCTTCGAGTTTAAAGACGCTAAACAACGAATATAATCCGCGTTTGACAATTTGAGATAGTACCAAACCGATAGTAAATATAATTAAACCACCTATAAAATTTGGCAGATAATAAATTATATTTAGAAAGAAATTACTAATAATATCATTGACTATTTTAAACATATTTTGTTAATTTCACCCCCTTTCTCTATTTAGATTATAAATTAATTTGCAAATTTTGAAAATGTTTTAAATCACGTACTTCGTCATTAACATCAAGGATAATAGATATGACATCAAAACGAAAAAGTTTATCCAACAGATTATTTTTACTAATATAGTATTGTATGACCCGGCGTAATTTTTTAATTTTTGTAGGCGTTATATATTCATAGGGCATACCAAATGAGACATTCGATCTGCTTTTGACTTCTATGAAGATAATTGTATTGTTTTTATTACAAATGATATCGATTTCACCGTATCGACTAGCAAAATTTCGATCAAGAACTATGAATCCATTTTTCTGAAGATATTTGCATGCTAAAAGCTCTGCCTTGTGCCCTTTTTGTAGCACGTTTTATTTATGATAAAACTCTATCTCTAATCTCAGACTCGGAAAGCTGACGAATATAATATAATTTTGATCGTCTAACGTTTGCGTGTTTATCGATGCTAATTTTTTCAATATTTGGAGAAATGATTGGATAAATACGCTCCACACCAAGATTGTCATGACTTAGTTTTCTAACAGTTATCATTCGATTATTCCCTTTTCCTTTTATAGCGATTAAAATTCCTTGAAATATTTGTTTCTTAAATTTATCTCCTTCTTTAAAGCTATAATGAACCTTAATGGTATCACCAATTTTACATTCTACGTCTTTGACAATAATATTATTAGCCATATTTAGTAAAGCAAAATTATATCATTTGAGCCTGTTTTATACAAGCATTAATAAATTCAAGAAAAAAAGGATGCGGCTGTAACGGACGACTTTTATATTCTGGATGTCCTTGAGTTCCTATATAAAAAGGATGGTCAACTCTGGGTAATTCGATTATTTCAGCAAGATTTTCGACTACGGATTTTGCCGATATAATTAAACCAGCTTTCTCAAATGACGACAAATAATCATTATTGAATTCATAACGGTGACGATGACGTTCTGATGTTAAACCTTTTTTTTCATTAATAAACCCTCCATATTTATGGTAAATTTCGAATGCATAAGTGTTTGTCGATACTATAGCTTGCCAGCTACCTAATCTCATTGTGCCACCATAAGCACGCCGTTTCAATAACTCTTTTTGATGAGGGATTAAATGAATTACCGGATTCTTAGTGTTATTGTCATTCTCCGTAGTGTTCGCATCCTTTAAATTTAAGACATCTCTTGCATACGCAACTACTGCCAGTTGCATGCCATAACATAATCCTAAATAGGGTATTTTTTTGGCTCGTGCATATGAAGCGGCTTTAATCATCCCTTGCGCACCTCGAATTCCCCAACCAATTGGAACTATGATACCGTCGGCATCTTGTAAAAGTGATTCTGAAGGCATTTTTTCCATTTTCTCGGCGTCAATCCAATTAATTGTCACAGAGCAATTTTGTTGCCAAGCCGCATGATCTATTGCATCAAAAAGAGCAGCGTATGAATCTCTTATTTGATAATTACCAGTCGAAAAATATTTACCAACAATGTTAATCGTTGCTTTATTTTTTTTTGGTTCCTTGATACGGTTTACAAATTTAATCCATGAATCAAGATGAGTTTTCTTTGGAGTTAGATGTAATCTCTTAATAATTTTTTCAACTAAACCTTGTTTTTCAAAAATGAGCGGGATTTCATAAATAGATTTGACGTCCGGACTAGAAATGATATTATCTGCCTGCATATTACAAAATAAGGAAAAACGGTCGCGACGTCTCTTATCAACTTCAACCTCACTTCGTGTAATGAGAAAATCAGGCTGGATTCCCAATGAATTTAAAGTTTTTACCGATAATTGTGTAGGTTTTGTTTTGGGTTCACCCAGATGTTTTGGTGTGGGTAGATAACTCACATGAATATGAATAACGTCAGTAGGATTCTTTAAAGTTAAAATTCGCGAAGCCTCATAATAAAAAATATTTTGGTATTCACCAACAGTCCCTCCAAGTTCAATCACGGCGATGTCTGCTTTAGATTGATCAATTGCCTCATTGATTCGTCGAATAATCTCATCAGTTATGTGAGGGATGGCCTCAACATCCTCACCATCATACTCAAAGCGCCTTTCTCTATCGATGACTGTTTTATATATTTGACCCATAGTGACAAAATTCAATTTACTCATATTGCTATTGAGGAATTTTTCATAGCTACCAATATCCATATCTGATTCAGTTCCATCATCGCATAAAAACGGATCGCCATGTTCGATTGGATTAATCGTGCCAGCATCAATGTTCAGATAATTTTCGCATTTTATCGGAACTACTTTAAGACCAGTGGATTTAAGCAGTAAACTAATAGCTGCTGTAGTAATACCTTTTCCTAATCCTGATATAACTCCTCCAGATACAAAAATATATTTATGTTGCATTTTTTAAATACGTTTTAAATAATTTGTCAAAAATATCGCCTTTTGCGACAATACCAACTATTTTTTTATTTTCATCCAATACTGGTATTTGTCGCTCCCCGTGAACGATCATTAAGGATAACGCTTTGATCATTGGATCTTCCGGATGAACATAACTGAATGTTTTAGACATTATATCTTTAGCTTTTTTTTTAGCGATTTCTTTCATTTTATGTTCTATTTCGTTGTAATTATGAGAAGATATATCGACTATATACTCATGATAATTCGGATATAACTGTTGAAAAATATTTTCATCACGAATAATTCCAATAATTTTATTATCGTCTCCTAAAACTGGTAAGCAACGTATATTGCGATCGAATAATATTTTTGCGATTTCGTAGATTGAAGTTTCAGGGTGTACTGAAGTGATTTTTTTGCTCATCGCTTTTTTTACTATCATAAATATATTTTATTAATTATATCAAAATTATTAAAGTATAGCTTTTGTTTGTGTCGGTATTTGATCTAATCTCCATGCGGCAAAATCGCATTTTGGATAATTTGAACAACCATAAAATTTTCTTTTACGACGAGTGTATTTAATTAGTATTTTGCCATTACATTTAGGACAAGGCAGACTTGCAACCTCATAAAATGGCTTAGTAAATTTGCATTTTGGATATCCAGAACACGCATAAAACTTACCATATTTTGAAAATCTGAAAACCAAATCTTTACCACATTTGGGACAGGGTTCATTAGCTTTTTCTTCAACGTCAATATAGGTTTTATCATTTTTTTCAATTTCTAATAACTTGCTAAAAGGTGTATAGTAGTGGTCTAAAATTTCTATGATTTGTTTTTTTCCATCGGCGATAGTATCTAATTCATTCTCCATTTTTGCAGTGAAGTCTACTGTAAAAAAAACGTTAAATGCTTTCGACAGATAATCAGATATTTTTGTACCAAGAAGCGTTGGATAAAATCTACCCTCTTTTTTTTCCGTATAATTACGTTCCTGAATAACCGATACAGTAGGAGCAAATGTAGAAGGACGACCTATGCCTTTTTCTTCCAGCGTCTTAATCAATGATGCTTCGTTATATCTTGGTGGTGGTTGTGTTTCTGTCTCATTAAAATTTAAAATGTTTAAAATTAGGTTATCGTTAATTTTTAAGCTTTGAACTCCACCATTTTTTTTGTCATCTAATCCGTAGATTTTTAAGAAACCATCAAAAACAATTTGTTCATATTCAGTTTCAAATAGATATTCTTTATTGCTAATTATCTTAACCCTAGTTTGTTTTATTTCTGCCTCTTTCATCTGAGATGCTACCGCTCTTAAGAAAATCAATTTGTAAAGCTTTACGTGACTACTATTTAGATCATACTTCGCAACGTCTAAATTTAAGATTAATTGAGTTGGTCTAATGGCCTCATGCGCTTCTTGGGCTAATTTAGATTTTGTTTTATAGATACGAAATTTATCCAACTGATATTTCAGGCCATATTCACTAATTATAAATTTATGAACGTTTTTTAAAAAAGAATCCGACATAAAGAAAGAATCGGTACGATGATAGGTGATAATACCCCTTTCATATAAATTTTGAGCTAAACGCATCGTCATCTTGGAACTGTAACCTAACTTTCTTGCTGCGTCTTGTTGTAATGTCGATGTCGTATATGGTGGGGATGGATACCTTTTTGTAATGGTTTCAATTATATCTAGAACGCGATATTTATCTTCTTCTAAATCATTATTAATATCATCCTTATTCTTATTTGTTACAGAGGTTTGTGTATACGTATAATCGCCATCAAATAATGAGATTACGAATTTCTTTTCATACTTTTCACCTTTATATGAGACCAAACGCGATGATAGTATTTTTTTTGAACCGGTAATAAAATCAGCTAGCACTTTATAAAATTTATTTCTTTCAAAAGCTAGGATCTCCTTTTCTCTTTCAACGATAAATCTCAAAGCTACTGTTTGCACTCTTCCCGCTGAAAGCCAACCTTTCCCAACCTTTTTCCATAAAAGTGGGGAAAGCGTATAACCGACCAATCTGTCAAGAATTCTACGACACTGTTGAGCATCTACAAGATTTAAATTTATAGATTGCGGATTATTAATCGAAGTTTCAAAAGCAGACTTCGTGATTTCGTGAAAAACTATTCTCTTTAGTCTCTCAGTGTGCTTGATTTCACTTTTAGGCCATTTTTCCTTAACAAATCCTAACAAATATGCGACGTGATAAGATATTGCTTCTCCTTCTCTGTCGGAATCTGTTGCTAAAATAATAGTTTTGGCATGCTTGGCTTTATTTTTTAAATCGTTTATTGATTTTCTTTTTGACGTAGAAATAATATATTGAGGATTATACTTATTCTTGATGTCTACCCCTATTTTATTTTCCGGTAAATCACGAATATGACCTAATGTTGCAACAACTTCATATGACTTATTTTTTAAAAAATTAGAGATAGTTTTAGCTTTAGTTGGTGATTCAACAATAATTAAATCCATATTTTAAAAAAGTATAATGTATTTAATATGTAGTATCTAGTATTTGATACTCGACATTGATAAATTTACAACAAAAAAGAGGCAGGTTTAAACTGCCTCTCGTAAAAATATACTACATACTAAATACTTCATACTACATACTTTTCTGATTTGTGGAACATATATAATCGTTCATTAGTATACCTCGGCTAAATGCATTGCTGCACTTACACCTGGTACCTATATACCCTGTCATCTACAGGGGAACTAAAAGATTTCTAATCTTGAGATGTGCTTCGTACTTGATATGCTTTCAGTACTTATCAACTAGGAATATAGCTACTCAGCAATGCCTTTATAAGACAACTGATACACCAGGGATTCCCCCATCTTCGGTCCTCTCGTACTAGAAGAGGGTTCTCTCAGAAATCAAAGCGCCTGTACTGGATAGAGTCCGACAGTTATTCGACTATATCTTCACCTAAATTAATCGGTGTTTGGCGTATAGTCTGTGAGGATTCTTTTTGTATGTTGTTAATAATTTCTTGTTTTCCGGATTTTCCTTTTACGTTTATTCATCGAATACGCAATATCGATAATTTCATTCATACCTTTTTCTGTCAGGTGTTTTTTCTCATTAACCATTTCTACAACTTTTTTAAATTTATTAAAATTGTTTCTCTTTATTATGAGTTTTCCATCAAAAAAAGGAATAACTAATTGCGTAAGACTTTTGAGATCACGAACAACAAACGCTAAGCTTCTATCAGAGGAATCATTTCTATCATTGGGTTTTATATACCCACATCCTAAGCGTTTCTTAATGTAATCAAGTACAACTTTTCCACTTGGATTTTGAGCCACTTTAAAAAAATAAATAACTTGTTTTTTTTGGTGGGTGTCAGAAGAAGGAACAATACCAATATAAAAACATCCTTCTCCTTCGACAAATCCAATAACATATTCATCTGATATATTTAAAGCCATAGCCAAAAAGTCTTTCCTGCTGATTGTCTTGCTCCAAATTCTGTAATTTGAATTACATGAAAATTTTCACTGAGTTGATACAGTATTCCATGCTTAACAAGGTTTTCCAGCATATAGCCAAATTTATATTCTCTCATTTTAAGACAAAAAGATTATGTAAACAAGATCTAGGCACATTCAAAACATCTAAGAGATGGGACAGCTCTGGACTTACAAACTGTCTCGCGACGTTCTGAACCCAGCTCGCGTACCACTTTAATGGGCGAACAGCCCAACCCTTGGAACCTTATACAGCTCCAGGATGTGATGAGCCGACATCGAGGTGCCGAACCGCGCCGTCGATATGAACTCTCGGGCGCGACTAGCCTGTTATCCCCGGGGTAGCTTTTATCCGTTAAGCCCCGTTGCTAATCATAAGCAATCGGGGGATCACTAACGCCTCCTTTCGGATCTGCTCGGATTGTAACCCTCACAGTTAAGCCAACTTATGCGTTTGCACATATACATCCGATTTCCATCCGGAGTAAGTTGACCTTTGCGCTCCTCCGTTACTTTTTTGGAGGAAACCGCCCCAGTTAAACTGACCACCAAACACTGTCTCCCGCAAAGCGGGATAAGACGCAAAGTATTCAAAGAGAGGTGTTTCATCGATGTCCCGACGTAAAGTCGGGACTCCCTCCTACTCTAAACAATTAAATACCTCTTGCCAATGTCTAGCTTCAGTAAAGCTCCCGGGGT
>MFZK01000022.1:0-81115 GCA_001789395.1 Candidatus Roizmanbacteria bacterium RIFCSPHIGHO2_02_FULL_37_13b
GCTGATATCTTGTTGAAACTCCTACTTTTCCCCGCATAAATATATACCCTCAGAGTCTCATATGTATCGTAACTTATTCATAATCTACTATTTTCGACCTTTAAAGTCTTATAGATGCTATAACAATCCAAACCTACCTATTTTTCTACTGGAACTTTTGGGACATCGTGTTTGAAGGAGTTTTTGGCGACTCGAGCCAGGACTTTTTTAACAGTTAACTGGTCAATTCCGGAGGTCTTGATTATTTGATCCGGGGTTAGCTTCTTGTCAAAAGTTAAGTGAAGAACTTGATCAGCATCAGCATAGCTGAATCCAAATTCTTGCTCATCGGTCTGCCCTTGCCAGAGGCCGGCAGTGGGATGTTTTTCAATTATTTTTTTCGATACGCCGATGTGTCGGGCGAGCTGCCTAACTTCGGTCTTATACAGCTGGCGCAATGGTTCAAAATCGCTTGCCTCGTCACCAAATCGGGTGAAATAACCTAAAAGAAATTCTGATTTATTTTCAGTCCCGCATACAAGTGCCTGATGTTTTTTAGCCAAGTCATAGAGATAAATCATTCTAACTCGCGACATGATATTGCCTTTACGAAGAACCGGCATGTCTTTTTCATTATCAACGATGGCATCAACAGCTTTTTGGATATTGATTTTATATACATTTATTGCAGGAATTTCAAGCTTTGAGACAATATGTTTCACATCCTCTATCGCTCCTTTGTGCAAATCTTCATAGGGCAGGATCACCGGTAAAATATTTATTGCCCCTACAGCTTTTTTTATAAGTAAAGCACAGGTTGATGAGTCAAGACCTCCTGACAATCCGATGACAATCTTTTTAACCTCGGCATCTTTTAGGGTTTTTTGGATAAAAGAAACAATCTCACTCTCTTTTTTTTTATAATCTCTATTAAACATAGACTGATTTTGTCTTATATAAATGATGTTTGTTTATATAATTTGTAACCTCGTGTGGAGTCAAACCTTCGATTGACAAACCCTGTCGCACCCGAGCTCTTATCACAGTTGAAGAATAGTTGGCCGTAAGAAGATGGCTTTCTTTTAATACTTTAAAACCTACCGGGACTGATTTTATCGGATACTCAGGTCTCGGAAAAACAATGAAGGGAACCAGTTTAATAAACTCTCCGTATCCTTCCCAGAACTTGATGGTAGATAAAAGATCAGAACCGATAATCCAGGTGAATTTATGATCTCTGATCTTAATTAATTGTCTTATTGAATCAATGGTCAGAGTCTCCCCGCCTCTTTTTATGTCGAGATCACACACATCAATTCTCTCTTCTTTTAAAAATTGCGCCATTTTAAGCCTGTGGCTAGTCGGTGCATAGATTTTCTTATCCGGATTGGTGTTGGCAGGAAGCAGCCATGCCCGATCAATATCAGAGAAATTTTCCATTATCTGTCGAGCTACCAATAAATGGCCAAAATGAGGCGGGTCAAATGTACCGCCTAAAACTGCAATTTTCATGATTTTATATTATACTTCTCTTCATGTGCGGAATCTACGCTCAGATTAGTCAAGAAAACTCTGCGGCTGAGGATATCTATCAGGGTTTAAAAACCCTGGAGTACCGAGGTTATGACAGTTGGGGTATTGCTATTAAATACCAAGGAGCGATTAAAATTGAACGGCATATCGGTAAGATTGCCCAAGCCAAAATAACTCTCCCCAAAAGCAATATTGGCATCGGCCATACCCGATGGGCAACTCATGGTGGTGTCACTGAATTTAACGCACATCCCCATGTCGACTGCTCGGGCAAAATTGCCCTTGTTCACAATGGTATTGTCGAAAATTACCAAACGCTAAAAAGCGACCTTTATAAAAAGAGTCACAAATTTACGACTGAAACCGATTCTGAGGTGATAGTCCACTTGATTGAAGAGTTTGCCAAGAAGTCCGATATTAAAACTGCTGTTTTTAAAGCGTTTAAACAACTTGAAGGCTCCAATGCTATCGCAGTTTTGGATATTGACAGCGAGTCTATCATCGCCTGTCGAAACGGTTCGCCTTTGATTGTTGGTTTAAATGATAATGAATTCTATCTGGCATCTGACGTGACGGCTTTTTTAAAGAAAACCAAAAAAGCGGTCTATATTGATAATAAACAAGGCGTTGTCATCTCCTCTTCTGAAATCAAACTTTATGATTTGACTGAAATGACTCTCCTTACGCCTAAAATAGAAATCATTGACTGGAAAGTGGAAGAAGCACAAAAGGGCGGCTATGCCCATTTCTTACTCAAAGAAATCATGGAGCAGCCGAATACGATATTAAAAACATCAAAAATAAATGAACGGGAGATTAAAAAGATTGCCGAGAAGATCAAAGATTCCCGACTTGCCATAATCGGTTGCGGCACCGCTTACTTTTGCTCACTTGCCGGACAATATTTCTTTGCCGAAGCAGGTGTTAATTGCAATGCTTACGGCGCTTATGAATTTGCCCCTTTTGCCAGATTTTATGATGATAAAACCATCACCATTGCTGTATCTCAAAGTGGTGAAACTGCCGATACGATCGATGCTGCAAGAAAAGCTAAAGAAAGTGGCAGTTTCCTGGTCGCAATTGTCAATACTCGCGGATCAACTCTGGAGCGGATGGCTGATTTAGTTATCCCGGTTTCTGCTGGCCCTGAGATCGCTGTCATTTCAACCAAAGCCTTCACCTCACAGCTCACCACACTATACCTCATCGCCGAAGCAGTCAATAATCAATACCCTCAGGCTGTGAAACAACTGGAGAAAATGTGCCAAGAGTTGGAAGTTTGGCTTACTTCAAAAATCAATGAGGATTTAATTAAAATTGTCAAAAAAATTATTGATGATAATAATATCTATTTAATCGGCAAATATCTAAACTATCCAGCATCTATGGAATTTGCTTTAAAAATAAAAGAGACAAGCTATATTCACTCGGAAGCATTTGCATCGGGCGAGTTAAAACACGGGGTCATTACGTTAATTCAAAAAGGTACACCCTGCATCGTCTTGGCAAGCCGCGACAACACTCAAAAAGAAATTCTTTCATCAGCTTCGGAACTCAAAGCACGTGGCGGATTTATCATTGGCGTCGCACCATTTGCTGCCAGTGAATTTGATAATCATCTTTCTACACCTGACTTTGGTAGACTGACGATATTCCCAAATATTATCGTTGGTCAGCTTATGGGGTATTATTTAGGGATCGGACGTGGAGCGGACCCGGACAAGCCGCGTAATTTAGCAAAAAGCGTGACCGTTAAATAGCTAATTTGTAGATTTTATCCTTAATCAAAATATATATTGCTTTTTGCGATTCTGAAACGACAAAGTCGTCGGCGCTTTTTATAATGCTTGATTCTATCTGTTTCTCATATTGGCCGTTTTTGGAGAGTATATATACCTTGGCATTCTCCTTATCTAATATGTACACTTTGTTTGTTTCAACATCGGTAAAAACCGCAGCAAACGAATGACTATCATTTGGTAAATCAAGACTGAATTCATCTTTTACACCTGCTAAATACTTAATAATCTTATTTCCTGATGCTAAATAAAGCGCTGAATCGATTGAAATGGATGCCGGCAGATCAATCTTCACCGACTGACCACTTTTAAAATATGACGTCTTACTTGAATAACCGTTCTCAGCGACTAAATACTTATATATTTCATCTTTACCCTCATCAACAAGATAAAGATTATTGTTATAGATCCAAAAATCTGCCAGATTGCTCCACTCGTCATCTTTATCAATAACTTTTTTAACTTTTTTATCTTCAATCTTAAAAACACCTTGAGTCGGATTGACAAATATTATGTCACCAATGCTATTTAAAGCGACAAATTTCGATCCTTTGATTGATGGATCTATAGTTTTCTGGACTGATTTCTTTTCAATATCCACCAAATAGATCTCACCTTTTATACTGTTTAAAAGAGCAAGTCCGCTCTTAAACTTAAACATTTCTGAAGCTTCAGCGCCCTCATTTATTATTTTTAGATCGTAAAAGACTTCAGGCTTTTTTTCTTCAGCTTTGATTATCTCTTTTTCAAATTGAACTATTTTGTCTTTTATCGCGATAATTTTGTCATTATCTTTCTGCTTAACTTTCGACTCTAAATTGTTTAGCTCTTGCTTAGCTTCAACCAGTAATACCTGCGCTCTTGATAAATTTAGAATCGAAATATCTGAAGCTTCATTCAATTTTTGAGTAATAATTTCATCACTTACGGTAGTTAATTTCTCTATCCTTGCTCTTTCTCTACGCTGGAATCCAAATACAACGCTCCAAATAAAAACTATCAATAAGACTGCTAAAACAACCAGAGTGATTTTTTTGTTGGTTGTCACCGGTTGAGATAACATAAAACGATTTTTTACTCGACCCAAAAAAGTGTTAAAAATATTTTTAATCCCGGCATTGTGGGATGGATGACTATCGGATGTAACATCAACGCCTGTTTCTTCTAACTCCAGTTTTTCTTCAAAATGAATAAATAAGGCAATGTTTCCGCTATCCTCTTTTTCTTTAAGCTGCGGTGTTAATTTGTCAAGAATATCTTTAGGCTTACCTGAAATTAAATGATTTTTTAACTCCTCATGAGTCATCAACGAAAAAAATGATTGCGTTGTCAAGATAATAAAATCATCCTGATTCAAATGGCCGGATGCGCTTGAATCACCAGCAATAATTCTGACGAGTTTATCTTTCCGGTTTAGATATATCTCACCATCTCCATAGGTCTTAAGATATAATGTGCCGGAAACATGGAGACCACAAGCGACGGATGAACCTGAAGGAAGATGAGTTATTAAATCTTTCAGTAACACCTCTTCAAACTCAAATAACTTTTGTGGTTTTTTGGCGATAATGGTTTCTTCAACGCCTTTTAAAATTGAATGGATTTTTTCTTTTTCATGAATATTTACGATCGATAGAATAATAAATAGATCGTCTAAATAGATAAAATCAACTAGCTTTCCCTCGTCGTCTTTTCCTAAATATACCGCGTATTCTGATTTAAACATGTTTTTTTATAAGACAAATAAACTATATGTAACTAGAATAATTCCTATCATTAATTGTATATAACTAACAAGATAAAGCCAACCCTTATCATTAATATCTATAGTTTTTTTTAATGACTTTAAATGTTTACTTATCACAAACGCAAATATTAAATAAAATAAGGAGATTAATATTGCTGAGATCTTAATAATTATTTCTGCTACACCATGAATGTTAATAATATCTGTCATGCTGTTGAATACCTTTTAGATAATTCATTAATAATTTTAGCTACTTCTGTTGGCATTGGTATGTTAGTAAATTCGATATTAATTTCCGTTCCGGCTGTTTGAATATGAACATAGCCGAAATCAAAATATGATGCGATAAAGCCAGTTGTCGTTGTGGTAACGTCTTCAACTTTATTCAAAAGTGCAATATTGACTTCTTTATAGAGAATGTTTTGCAAATCTACATCAAGTATCCTATCGGTAGTTACAATGCCGACATTAAATAAATAATTGATGATATTTATAAAAGCAAAGCTAAAAAGTAGTGCATACCAAAATAATATTATCCCTAAAATTTGAGTGAAATTTAATTGCTGTCGAAATATTAAAACCAATGGCATTGGAGTCATTGCTAAAATAAGTGTGGTGATAACCCAAGGCAATTGAGAAATTGGATGATATCTCAACACCAAGATTACCTGCTCATCTTTTTTTTGCCCTTCAAATTTAGTGTGAGGTTTAAAACAAAAACTATGGAACAGTTTATGTTTTGAAGGGGAATAGAGTAGAGTGTCTAGATCATATTCATTATCAGTCGATGCAGTTTCCTGTTGATCGTTATCTTTATGATTTGATTGATCTTCGCCGTGTTTCTTTTTTTCCTCTTTTGACTTATTTGAATCAAATAAGATCGGCATTAGAGTCTATTATATCAAAAATGCCTTGGCAATTACCTAGTTTCCCATCACCGAGTTGGGCGACAGTATCGTCGGCGCTATTTTGTTTCACGACTCTGTTCGGAATGAGAAGAGGTGGTTCCAAAATGCCAAGATCACCAAGGCGAAAGATATTATATCGGATAAATTCCATAAAGTCAAAATCGAGTATATTTTTCTTAGCGATAGGCAACGGGTTTCTCTTTCGAGACTAAAATTAAGCTTATTCTTCGGTTTCTTACGTCGACTTTCTCAATGTAAACCTTAACTTTTGTACCTATTTCCAAATTCTCACTACCGCCAATTTTTGAGACATGAATTAATCCTTCAATCCCTTCAGTCAATCGAATTATAAATCCATATTTTTCTTTCCTAATTAACTCTCCCTCAAATTGTTTATCTTTTGGATATTTTTCTTCAACGCCAATCCATGGATCCGGAGTCAGGCGTTTCATCGATAAATTCAGTTTGTAATTATCGGCATTCTTTTCAACGACAATAACATCTACTTCTTGTCCTACTTTTAGACTTTTAGACGGATCAATAATTTTAGACCAAGATATTTCAGATATATGAATTAACCCTTCAATCCCGTCAACCTCACAAAAGACACCAAAATCTGAAAATCCAATAACTTTGGCTTTATACTTTTCACTTACTTTTACCTCATCAAATTTTTCCTTCAATTTGGTATAAGAAATGCCTAAAGCAGCTGCTTTTTGTGATACAACCAATCGGTTTTTACTTTTATCTACTTCTAAAAGTTTTACCTTTATTTTTTGATTGTATAGCTTGTTTGGATCATTAATGAAGCTTTCAGTAAGTTGGATTTTGGGAATAACACCCCGAATACCCATAAAATCGATAAAAATACCACCACGTCCATAATCTCCACAAACCACTTCAATTTCTTCTTCTTTCTTTTGCTTTTCTTCCAAAATCTCCCATTTGCCTTTTTCAACGAATTTTCGTAAAGATAAAACCGGATAACCTTCCTTAGCTTCCTCAACTACGACTTTTGCAGCGACTGAATCACCTACCTTCAAATAAGGTAAAAACGTAGCTAGTTCTTTTGTCTCATATTCTCCCAATACTGCGAAAGATTTCCAGCCTATGTCAAAAAGTACTTGTTTTCGATCAATTGAGATGACTTTGGCTTTGACTTGATCTCCTTTTTTAGGTGGATGAATTAAATGTTTTTGAAGCAACTGCTCCATCGTCGTGGATTTTTTTTTGCTAGGGTGCGGCGCACTACTATCGGGTGTTTTAGAGACTGTTGAAGTATCTTTTTTTATTTTCTTTGCCATTTCCGGAAATGTCCTCCTTTTTTGCTTTCAAGTGAAAGATAATATACCAAAAATAGCTCTAAAAAACAAGTGAATACTTGTTACTAATTGTGCACAGGTCAGCACATGGTATACACTTTTCCGATCGAGATAGATATATCCGTTACCGACAACGTTGTCTAGAATTGTTTGGGTACGACTATTATCAGTTACCAAACATTATCCATGACAACTGGCATCCATTTAGACTATCAAGAACTGAGAAAAACCTCTCCTAAAGCGGCACGGCAGGCGATCCTTTCGATCTTGAAAAGCACCAATGGTAATATTGCCGAAACCGCTCGTGTCCTCTCCGTTACCCGAAAAACCATATACAAAGCACTCCGTAAAAAGAGTGAGGGATCACTTATCGACTCCAGTCGTGCTCCCCACATGGTTATCAACAAAACACCTGCTGATATTGAGCAGCACGTGGTTGATCTTAAAACAAAGACCAATTATGGTCCGGAACGACTTCATGCTGAACTTGTTGAAACGACAGGCATTGATCTTTCCATACACACCATCAGAAATATTGTCAGACGAAACAGAGACAAGATCAAAACAAAACGACATAAACCTAAAAAAGCCTCTCCTCGTCAGTTTGTTGACTGGTACACAGCCAAAGCATTTGAGATTGTACAGATCGATCTGAAGCATATTGTTGATCAGAAGGCACTTTCTGAAAAACAGATTAGCCATATATATGCTCATGATCTTCCGCTGTATCAATGGGGAGCCTTAGATGTTACGTCACGTTTCAAACTTATCGGCTATTCGACCGAGAAAACATGGACAAATGGTCTGTGTTGGTTTCTCTGGGTAACCAGTTGGTTGAGGAGTCACGGCGTGACGAGTCAAATCATCTACACGGTAGATCACGGGGTTGAGTTTGGTGGAGACTGTTGGTGGAAGATTGCTGACCTTAAAAAACTCTTATCTGGTTTTGGCTGTAAACTCATACAAAATCACAAGAAATGTCCTCAGGAGAATGCACATCTTGAGAGGTCACACCGTACTGATGATGATGAGTTTTACATTCCAAGAATTCTTTCAATCACCACCAGAAAAGAGTTTTTTACTGAAGCGATGAATTATATCTACTATTACAACAATATTCGTAAACACGCCAGCCTTGATAAAGATACCCCATATGTGGTTTTACATCAGCAGTTACCGATGATTGATGATACAATCAGATTTGTACCACCAATATTCTTAGACAAAGTGGCTGTAGATTTAGGAGCATGGAGTGGATACCATGTGCTGGCTAATCACCATACTTGTTACTAATTCTCTTTACTTCGATATTGCAAGGCTTCGGCAATAGCAGTTTTCTCAATTTTATCTTTTGAGCTCAAATCCGATATCGTTTGGGCGATCTTGATGATTTTAAAATATCCCCGTGCTGATAATCCTAATCGTGATATAGCCAGTTTAAGTAATTTAGTCGCATCTTCTGTCATATGACAATATTTTTTTATATGAGCTACAGTCATTTCTCCATTTGTTTTTACATTACAGTCGATTAACCGCTTACTCTGATGAAGTCGTGACTTAATGACACGATCTCTAATTTTTTCGCTGCTTTCGCTCACAAATTCGGAAGTTAACTTATCCTCCTCAACCGGCGGAACATCTATATGGATATCGATCCGATCCAGAATCGGTCCAGAGATTCTTTTTTTATATTTTGAAATTTGAAGCAGCGAACAATGACAACTTTTTTTTGGGTGACCTAAAAACCCGCATTGACAGGGATTTGAAGCTGCCAAGAAAATAAATCTTGCTGGAAATGTCACTGATCCACGCGCTCGTGAAATCGTAACAACACCATCTTCCAATGGTTGCCGCAATGCTTCCAAGGTCGATCTGGAAAATTCAGGAAACTCATCCAAAAAAAGAACCCCCCGATGGGCAAATGTAATTTCTCCGGGAGTCAATTTATTTCCGCCTCCGACTAACCCCACGCGAGAAATGGTGTGATGGGGAGCGCGAAATGGTCTTTGAGTTATAAGCGTTGATCCATAGCCGCCATTAACCACTGAATAAATTTTGGTGACATCAATTATTTCTTCTTCTCGCATTATTGGCAATATTGAAGGAAAAGCCCGTGCCATCATCGTCTTACCCGCGCCGGGCGGACCTTTAAGATGGACATTATGAAAACCGGCGGAAGCAATTTCCATAGCTCTTTTTGCGTTTTCTTGACCTTTAATATCACTGAAATTATTCTCATATTTTTCAATCGTAGCGGCTTTTGATAAATCTGTCATTGGTTGTTTTTTAATTAATTTGAGATTATTTAAGTGAAGAATCAGATCAAGCAATGTCTTGACCGGATAAACATTGACTCCTTCTATTATCGATGCCTCAGAAGCATTGCCATCAGGGACAAAGAGATTAGTAATTCCTTTTTTGGCTGCCAGATAGGCTATTAATAAAACACCAGGGACTGGATGAATCACACCATCTAGTGAAAGTTCTCCGACAAGAATGCTGTTTCTCAAAAAACCATTGTCGACAACTCCTGATGAGGTCAAAATTCCAATCGCAATAGGTAGATCAAAAAGAGATCCTTCTTTTGGAATATCTGCCGGTGCCAGATTTACGACAATTCTTGAGCCAGGCACTTCGTAGTTTGAATTATAAATAGCAGTCCTAACTCTCTCCTTTGATTCGTCAATTGCTTTATTAGGTAATCCAACAATTGTTAAACTTGGAAAACCGCGTGATGCCACATCAACTTCAACTTTGATTGATACCGCTTCTAGACCGATAGTGGCTGCTGATAAAACCTTTGATAACATGCAGAATGAATCATAAATATATCAGTGAGTTTTTTCTACGGATTATAGTCATCAATTAGATTAATTTAGCGTTTCAAAAAGGCCTCTCACCATCTCAAACTCAATAGATGGCAATATTGCGTCCATAACCGTTAACCATAAAGAAAAACAGGAGCATTTTTTTAATTGAAGCTAAAACTCAAGAAATCCTTACCGTGTGAATTTTTTGGGCACCCAATAAACCTCTCCTAATTGTATGACCCATACCCAATCCAGTCCAAAAAACGAACACACAAATAAAAAAAACTACCAATCAAAAAACCAATGACAGTAGTTGAAATAGTTGCTGTAAAGAAAGTGTGAATATTGTTTGATTCGTCGTTTTTTGACTTATTCTTTTTTATGAAATAAAAAAATCCAATACTTAAACGAAATAAACCAACAGTCGCTATAGACCACAACACAGGAATCAGCCATTCTAAATCAATCATAATAAAGTTTTCTATAAACTAAAAAAACCTTTCCATGTAATAATTATCTTTTAAAGATTATAGAATTGTTACCTATATTTTTCTACTGCCTTAACATCATCTCCTCATTCAACCCCGTAAGCCGTTGGTCTTCAACGCTCAGGAGAATACCTAAGCATCTTTGACTTACGTGGTTGGATGAATAGTCAATTTAATTTGGGGTAAGGAGATGAGGCTCAACAGGATCAAGTGCGATGGGGACATCAAGGCTCCACGATGTTAAAGATTTTGCATTTTCTGGATGGAAATTAATTCTATATAACGAATCAACCTGCTCTAACGTTGCCCTATCAAAGTAATCAGGAGCTGGTCTTTGTGATATTACTGTAACATTTGATTTTGGTTCACAACAGAGAACTTTATGATGCGATGGAATTCCTTGCCGCTTCATCATGCCCTCTGTTATTAAACCTGCATGAGCTGGATGTTCAAAATCTGTTGGTATGAGTAATGTAGGACGCATCAGTAAACTGACAAATGAACCATCTTCTGGAGGATCTGGAAATTCATCGTCAGTCACTGAAATATTTATTCTATATGCATCCATCTCACCAAATGTTCTGTAACTAACTGCTAAAATACGAGGACTTTCATTTGAATCAGTGATAACACCAGCTATTTGTATATCATCGATTCCGTACGTTTCGTCCTGATTATAGGGACAACGATTGATAATTAAAGTTGCATGTGCTTGTTCGATAGGCATCGGGCCTTGTTCACTTGGATCTCCAGCGATAAATAGTAACGCAGCTATATCATCCTCTGGTTTAACGGTTACCAACTGCCATCTTTGGGTCCTCAGAATTTGACCAACTGCTGCTGCTTGAGGAATTTCAAAACCAATGGTTTCTCTCAGGTATTGTTGAATCGCCTCAACGGAACAATCTTGTCTTTCAGTTTTTTCCCGAATTTCCAATAGTTTTTCAATGTCGAATCTTTTTACAGCCTTAGGATTAGTTGGTCTATGGCTTATTGGTAGGGTTTCGATTACCATAAAAGGCTATTATATCATTCAAATTTCTGCCAATGTTGCTCAATACTTAGGTTGTTGTTTAATTTGAGGCGATTTTGCGTCTATTGAAGGATTATTACTTAATCTTTTGTCCTGGAGATTTCGACGAGGATTGTCTCAAGGATAAGAGCTATCGGTACAGATAGAAGAATACCTAAAAAACCTCCCAGTTTACCACCGACTGTCAATGCAATCAGAGTAAATATCGGATTTAAACCGACGGCTTTTCTCATAACCATTGGCACAACCAGATTGTTTTCAAGCTGTTGAATTAAAATGTAAAGAACGATAGTGTAAACCGCCATGACAGGGGAAATCGCCAAAGCCACCAAGACCGCAGGAATTGCTGATATTATCGGCCCGATCATCGGTACGATCTCCAAGATTCCGGCCAAGACCGCCAAAGGCAAGACATATTTCATCTGAAGTATGAATAATCCAAAATAGGTAGCTAAACCAATTAGAGTCATTAAAACAATCTCTCCCCACATCCATGCCGATAATCTTTTTTCTGCTTTATTTAAGATAACGACAATCTCGCCTGCTTTTTTCTCATTTAGAAATTTATATAAAAAATTCTGCAGGAATTTTTCTTCTACTAAAAAATAAAAAGTGAAAAAAAGGATAGAAACAATAAATATTACATTAGAAAAAAGTCTTGTTATCACCTGAATAATATTCTGGGTGATGTCCGGCAAAAACGAAGTAAGTGAAGAAATATTAAAATAATCCGACACCATCGGAAAGATATTTGAAATCAATATGGGTAACGATTTAACAAAAATCAAACTTTCCTCGAGAAGTGGTGGAACAACCACGGCAAAAAGAAATAAAACCCCAAAAATTGCAGAAATAAAAACAATGATAGTTGACAGCAATCTGGGGATTTTCCCCTTCTCCAAATAATTAACCGCCGGCTTTAACGCACTCATTAAAATGAAAGCTAATAAAAGACCAAAAATTAACTCTCTGACCTCCCAAATAACCTTTAAAGATAAAATAAAAAAAACCGTGAAGATAATTGTCCTGGAGGATATTTCTATTTTTTGAGACATTTTCATTTAAGTTATATATAAAAAGGGAAGAATTTGCAAGTTTTTCTTGCTACCTTGCTAAAGTCAAAGCATAAACTCGACGAGCGCCAGATAATTTAAGTTTACGAGCAATTTCTTTTAAAGTTGATCCTGTCGTCCAAACATCATCGACGATAATCAAATCTCTATTTTTAATTAAACGACATTTCCCCTTAGCAAGGGTAAATGCACCTCTTACATTTAAGTATCTTTCTTTAGGGGTCTTCAAACTTACCTGTGGTTTTGTATCAATATGTCTTTCTAAAAGTGTAAAGTTTTTATCGATGTTGATTTTTTTGGCGATGATTGTCGATAAAATTTCAGACTGATTAAAACCACGTCTGTGAAGACGATTAGTACTAAGCGGTGTAGGAATTATTATCGGATTTTCAGTGATTTCTTTAAAAGTTGCCAACTCGAAAAGTTTACTTATGGGAATGGCATCGACAAGATCTTCAACAGCGCTTGTTACTAACCGATATTTTATTTGCTTGATTATCCGCTTAAGAAGGGCATTATAAAATAATAGACTCTTCAAACCATCAATGCCTGTTTTCCTTTGACACCCGGGATGAGTCAACCCAAAGAAACTCGGTTTTAGACAATAGGGACAAGCATCTCTATCAATAATTTTCAGGTCTTTTTGGCATTTTGTGCAGATATAAACACCAAGAACTCCGCACCCAAAACAACGTTTAGGAAAGAAGACGTCAATCAAATTATTAAATAAAGACATTATCTTCTTTTAAGTAAGCGATTTGCTCCATATAGACAAAAGATTATGGGAAGCAGAAGCATAGCCAGATATTTTACTTTATCTTTTTGATTGTCGTTGATGTCCACTAAAGGGTTTATTGAAACCGAACGTGATCTAATACCTGACAAGGCTCCTTTTGATGCATAATTATTTAAAATATTCAGAATTAAATTGACATTCCCTCTACCCTGAGCAAGAAATTGTTCTTTTATAAATCGCGATGAAGGAATCAGTATCACATGACCATCTTTTTTCGACTGTGATACGGTAATTAAGTTTTGCTCTTTGACCTGATTTTCACTCGGAGGTTTTATACTGTTTGGTGATACATCAATATTCTCACCTTGAACGGTCCAAGAATTTTTTGTTGTTTTGACTAGAATTCTGGTTGTAAATTGACTACCGTTATTAATTTTCACCGACGATGTCCAAGGAAAAGTCAAGGCCGAAACGCTGCTGAGTTCTGAGGATTTCTCATCAAAATTATCAGTTTTTAACCAAAAAGGATAAACCGTAAAAAAACCGACTTGTCCAGTGCTGAAATTAGCTACCTCAGCTGTTTTAGATAAAATTAAATCTTGATTTAATTCAAGACCAAAGTACTTAAACAAATTGAATAAATTATTGTTAGCTTTTTGAGTAGTAAGATCATCAGAAACATAAATTCCATCAACCATAATTAATGCTTGTCCACCATTTTCTATATATTTTTCCAATACTGCAACTTGGTCATCGTTAAACTTATGATTGTCACTATCTACAACTATTAGCGCTTGAAAAGAGGAGTCAATTCTCTGCTGTCCGGAATCTGTCGCTTCAATAGGCTCCAGTATAAATTGACGCTCTAAAACACTCTTTAAAGTATAGAAATCGTCTTGTCTTGGGTCTAAAACTTGAGGGAACCCAATTAGACCAATCTTGACATCTTCTTTCCGACTCATTTTATAGATGGAAGACGCAATATCATACTCTAAGCTGTCTACATTGGTAGCTTGTGGAATTAATTCATTTTTATCCTTATAACTAATGACTATGCCAAAATAGCTTGACGATACTGCATATTTGTCTTTTTCAATTTGAGAAAATTGCAACTCCGGAATATTATATTTTTTTGCTTCATCTTGATCCTTGGTGTTTTTTTTTGGATCAGCATACTGAACACTAATTTTGCTGCGATTTACCCTTTTGAATTCATTAACGAGATCAATGACATCCGTCTTCAATGGACCCAAAGCTGCGGGCAGATCGGAGGTAATAAATAATTTAATAGTTACTTTATTATCCAATGCTTTAACAAGTTTTTTTGTTGAATTTGACAAACTGTAGGCTCTACCTTGTGACAGATCAATCCTGACCGTCAAAAAACTCAACGCATAATTTAAAGCAATTAGACTTAAACCTATCGTAATAACAAATGTGATACTGTTTTTATTGACTAATAGGATTATTTTTTTTATCAAACGTCTTAACATATTATTGCCTATCTTTTAGATTAACTACGGTTATATAAATAAAAAATAAGGAAACAGAAAAAAAGTATATTAAAGATCTTAGATCAATTATTCCTTTTAGAAAAGTGTTGTAGTGATAAAGCGGTGTAAAAATATTAATAATTTCAAGAAGAGCACGTGGCAAAATAGGAGCAAAAAAATCTCCACTGGCAGCGATAGTTAAAAATAACACTAGTATCGAAGCAAGAAAAGCAACTATTTGGTTTTTTGTCATACTGGAGAACCAAATAGATATTGCTAAAAAAAGACCGATTAAACATATTACTCCAAAATAAGAGACGATTACTTCTGCTAAACTGACTCGACCAAGATAATTGACAGTTATCGGAATTGATAAAGTCAAAGCTAGCGCAATAAGTGAATAGACAAATGTCCCAAAATATTTTCCCATTACAATTCTCTTCTCTTCAATTGGTAAACTTAAAAGCAACTCTATCGTTTGAGTTCTTTTTTCCTCAGAAAAAATTCTCATTGCCAGGGCAGGAATAAAGATCATTAAAACCCAAGGAATAAAATCAAAAAAAGGTCGAAGTGAAGTATTACCTCTCAAAAAAATGTCTTTCATAAACAAAAAATTAGAAAAAACAGCAAAAATAGCAGCGACAATATATCCCAAAGGATTATTTAGATAAAAATTGATTTCTTTTCGTGCTAATACCCAGATTTTTGACATAAGATTTATTATTAACTTGTTGCTTTTTTAAACAATGCTTCTATACCGGCATCAGTCTTAGGTTTTGGCCCGTCATAAGTAATTTTACCCTTATTGATGACAACGACTCTTGTCGCTACATCAGCTACTTCAGATAACATATGAGTTGATAAAATGACTGTTCTTCTTTTACCCAGTTTTTTTATCAAATCCCTGATTTTTTCTTGCTCAAGCGGATCAAGACCAGATGTCGGTTCATCAAATATTATTATCTTTGGATTGCCGATAAGTGTCGCGGCCAAACCAACTCTTTGCTTATATCCCCGTGACAACTCCTCAATCTTTGAAGATAAAACATCATTTATTCCTGTTTCTTCAATTATTGATTTTAAAAAATCACCTGTTGAATTCTTAATATCGACAACAAACTGCAAGTACTCATCGACCTTCATATCATAATAAAGAGGATTGTTTTCAGGCAAATAGCCAATTTGATTTAAAACACTGAGTCGATGCTTGATTGGATCTTGTTCATTAATTTCAACTGTCCCGCTGGATGGTTTTAAGTAGCCGACAATTATTCTCATTGTCGTAGTTTTTCCGGCACCGTTTGGACCTAAAAAACCGATTATTTCTCCTTCGCCTATTTTTAGTGAAATATCAGATAAAACCGTTTTGTTTTTGAATTTTTTTGAAATTTTATCTAAGACTATCATGTTTCCGTTGTTACAATATACTAAAAAAAAGTCTAAGCTTCAAGAAGATCCGGTCGTTTTGACTTGGTCATTTCAAACGCTTCTCTTAAACGCCACTTTTCGATCTGGGCATGATTGCCAGAAAGAAGAATGCCTGGAACTTTTGACTTTTTAAATATCTCCGGTCTTGTATATTGTGGATATTCCAATAGTTTTACTTTCTTGATATTTTTCTTTTTAAGTCTTAATAATTCTTTATCATCTCCAATCATCTCGATTAGTTTTTGAACAGTTATCTCAATAAAAGATTCGTTAATTGTCGCTTCGCTTTTTTTCAATACTCCAGGTAGGAGCCGGGTGACAGAATCAACTATTGCTGCAGCTGTTATCTCGCCACCGGTCATAACAAAATCCCCCAATGATATTTCCTCATCGATAAAATTCGCCACTCTCTCATCCACGCCTTCATAATGCCCGGCAATAATAATCAAATGATCGAGCTTGGAGTAATTCTTGGCATGTGATTGATTAAAAACCGTACCTCGTGGGGAAGTTAGAACGATTTTTGAATTTTGCTTGCCCCACGAAGCTTGAGTTAAACGAGATGCGAAGTGAGGAGATTTGAGGTTGTCGATTGCCGCTTTAATGCAATCGACTTTAAGCACCATCCCCGCTCCTCCACCATACGACCTATCATCAACAGTACGATATTTATCTTTAGCAAAATCTCTGAGATTTATAATTTCGATTTGAACCAACCCTTTTTTTATTGCCCGATTTACAATACTCTCCTTAAAAAAAGAATTCAACATTTCAGGAAAAAGAGTTATTATCGAGATTTTCATGATAATATTGTACTATGAAAAAGCATATTTTAAAGCTAATTAGGCTTTATCAAAAAACTTCTTTTTTTCACAACTATTTTTTCCGGCTTTTTTATTTATCCGACCGGATTTGCCGTTTCACACCGACTTGTTCAGAATATACCTACCAAGCAGTTGAAAAATATGGGGTAGTAAAAGGATTAATTTTAGGTTTTAAACGAATTATCCGCTGTCATCCTTTTTCCAAGGGCGGCCATGATCCCATAAAATAGATAGATCAAAACTACTAAATTACCTATCGAGATAATTCTCACAATAAATGGATTGTTGATCATTTGGAATAACATTTCAATCTTCGGTACTGGCCAACTGTGATACATATTTAAAAAACTAATTAATGACAAATATACGAACCATATTAATAATTTTCTGTTTTTAATTGACGCTAAAAGCAAAAAAGGCAATGGAAGCATCAGATACCGCTCATGCATCTTTGTCAAAAACAAAAAGGCGCTTAGCCCTGACAATGCTGCTGCTAAGAAAATGTTTTCAACTCCAACTTTCTTCCCCTTCAACAGGTTACGAGCAATCAACAACAAACAACTTGAAAATAATAAATATCCCCAAGCCCTATATGAAATATTTAAGATGAATGGTGCAGTGTCTTTTATCCCCTGAAAGTAAGTGATAAGTACCCAGAAATTAAATGCACCATTGGTCACATATGGCAGACTTTGTTTGGTAAGAATCTTCTCAACAAAAACAACATAAGGTGCAAATAAATAATTCAAATTTACAAACGGAAGAAAAGAAATCCAAAAAATTATATTAGTAATAATAAATGCATAAATAATTTTCTTAAAATTGTTGCTTTTAATAAATAATAAAACGTAAACAGGAATAAATACCAAAATTGTGGGTTTGATTAATATGGACAAAACGAAAAAAATACTGCTTAATAAAGTTCTTTTCAAATAAAACAGAAAGTAAAAAGATAAAATTACAAAAAAAATAGGAATTACATCAATCTGACCCCAGAGACTGCTGTTATAAAAAAACGCTGGATTAAAAAGGATTAAGCAAGCAATTATTACAGGTATTTTTTTGTCTTTTGGAATCATTTTTTTGGCAGTCTTGTATGAAACAACTGCCAATCCCAGATCTGCGGCAATCGCTGGTAATTTAAAAATAGCGGCCAGAAAAGACCGAGATTCGATAAATAAAACCAGTTTCGAAGGAAATATAGGAAATGTGACATTTAACCACCAAGTTAGATTGTAGATTATAGATTGTAGAGGGTAGATAAAATAAAAAATAAAGAGCGATAGAGGTGGATAATTGGGAAATTTACTGGCAAAGCTTTCGGACGATGGCACATAATAAAAATTGCTAAAACCTCTGCTCCATAAATCATGAGCCCAAACTATGTGATTGTTGACGTCAAAGCTGAAATCCAGAAAAAGAAGAGCCAAGCGAAGTAATAAACCCAAAATAAATACAATATATAATGGCCTTAATTGCTTATGTAATTTCATTGATTAATAAACAGTATTATATTAAATATGAAGCGAAATCGAACGATTGCACTTCTTGTCGGTATAACTTGCCTATACTTATTTACTTTATATACAACCAACAAAAGTATTTTTAGCTACGTTTTTAACCCTGACTTAATTCACAAATATTATTTATCTCAAGATATACCACATGAGGTTGCCGGAAAAAGACTTTTTTTATCCGATACGGAAATATATCTGGCTTCGGGATATCTTTATGCAAACGGTCTTGATCCGACAAAAATAAATTTTGATCATCCCCCTTTAATCAAATATTTATACGGGATCTCTATCCTGCTTTTTATGACTCCTTTCCCGATCGAGATCGGTTTTGGCATCATGATTTTATCATTATCATTTCTCTTAGGACGAAAGATATTTAAAAACTGGCAAATACCGACATTTGCCTGCCTGATACTAATTATCGATCCCTTGTTTTTAGATATGACCGCTCTGCCGCTACTTGATTTTGGGCAAACTGCTTTTATGCTGCTTTATTTATTTACCATCCTTTTTTACCGCCGCAATATTTTGCTCGTCGGTTTGACTTTAGGTCTTTTTGCTGCCAGTAAATCTTGGATAACACCGGTGTATTTTTTGATAGTAATAAGTGCTTTTCAAATTTATAAAAAAGAATTTAATCTTAAAAATATGATGTCGCAGATCATGATTGCTTTTGTTATCTATTGCTCTTTCTACTTAATAACTTTTGTAAATAATGCGGGCAGATTTAATATTTTCTTTTTTATTTTAAAGACAATAAAGTATCGGCTTGAACATAATTTCACTCCGTTTATAGGCTCGTCAGTGATTTTATTCTTAACCGGATATGCAAAGACGTGGTGGGGAAACCAGGAATTTATCCGCTCTAATGTCTGGACCATTCTTTGGCCAATAGGACTGATGATAACTATCAGAAATATCTTTCTCCCAAATATTAAGAAAATTGATCAAAAAAAGCTTTTAGCAATACTGTCTGTGGGTTATCTTTTATTTTTACTTACCCAATCACCCTTCCCCCGATATTTCATAATTATTCTGCCGTTTATATATCTAAATCTTTCTGATTTTATTTACAGCAAATTTAAGTCATCGTGAATGCATTTGTCATATATTCTTTTAAGTGATTTTGCCACATAATCATCATCATCAAAATTTGATTTAAATGCGTTGGCAATCATAGCTCTTCTTATATCATTATCAAGAAATTCAATCTTTTTTTGACAATGAAGTTTAACTACGACAGGCTTTACAAAAAAAACGAATATAAAACAAGAAGCTATTATTGAAAATAATATTAGAAATGGTGCAAAGATTTTGTTCTTCAATTTGTATATTTTCTCTATTATCATTGCCCCGGATAAAAAAAATGTAAAAGCCGCCAGAAACGCTTCCATCAGACTAGACTCCTGAGAAAAAACCGGGACATATCGGTAATTTATATTATTTGGAGTTTTATACATGTCGTAGTAGTCAAAAATAATACTGTAAGCACATTGTTTACGAGCCTTTTTGTCATTAAATAAATCGAGTTTACCATCGAGGGAAAACATAAAAATAGTGTTCGCTCCATATCTTTTACCATCAAAGCAATAAATTGACGACTCGATATGATTGATATATTTAAATGGCTTAAAAACAAAAAAAACTCCGGCAGAAACCGATATTAATAATAAATATAAGAAATAATATAATGACAAGACCATAATAATCCGGCCGTGTCTCATTGAGCTTGAGCTATGCATAGATCATTTGTACAAATTGTAGGTTGATATTTAAGATGACAACCTGACTCTATCTTATTTAATAAAAGTAGTTGTATATCAACGGGATATGTCACTGAATTTATCATAGACCGATGATGCATAAATGAGCATCTTTCTACAAGATCACAATCGATTGCTATTTTTTTTGGGCAGACTTTTAATACCTCGCGTAAAGCAAAGGTTAACTCATCTTCAGTCAAAATTCCGATTTGTGGGTTAACATCTAATAAATTCTCTTTATCTATTAGATAAAATAGATATGTATCATCGCTGTATATCATAAGAATTTTATTGCCATTGAGATTTGTATTGATTAGATTTATTTCCGCGCTGTATTTCTTTCTCATAATTTCAACGATTTCCGGTTTTAAAATCTCTTGAGATTTAAGTCTCTCAATCCTACTTATTAGCATGTCGGCTATAAACTCTTTTCGAATATAGACGGGAAATAATGCAAAAATTGTCAATAATATCAACAATATAAGGACTCTCGATCCTGTCGACTGAAGCTTCCCGTAGTAATAACCAATAACCAAAAAAAAGCTGAGGACCAGAAATATCGATATTGAAAATAAGTTAGTATCTCTACTGTTTCCGACAAAATATAATCCGCAAAATAAAGTGGCATTAGTGGTAAAAATAATAAATTGATCAATATCACTACTCATTTGCTTTCTAAAATATAAAATGACTGCACTAAAAAAAATTAACATAACCAGCCAAAAATATGTGATCGTCGCGATTGGTAAAAATAGAAATCCACCTTGTGAAAATATTTTAAGTCTGGCAAAAACGTACAACAAATTAATTGTTTTTAAACCAAATAAAAAGTGGGTCAGATTAATGATTAAGAATAATAAGAGTAAATCTAGAAACAATAAAAACACCGCATTTACTGCTCTTTTCATACTTATTGTTTTGTTCATTACAAATGAAAACAAACTACATATAAATGTGAAAATCAAATATAATCCAGCATCGACAGAGAATAGACTGAGCAGAGATAAAATAAGTATGAATTTTTTTGAGTCTATTTTTTTTAATTTATATAAAAAAAATATTCCTAATATTATCGGCAACCACCTTAGTACATATTGGGGAGATTGCTCTAGCATCCCAAACAAAGAATAATAATTAAGTACTACAATTGAAACCAAACCAATGATAGAAAAAGCGACAGAGCGACTCACTTTATATATCAGATAAAAACAAAGAAAGTATTGGATGAGATATAAAATCCAGACAATTACAGGGAACGTCGAAAGATTAAAAAGACCTAATTTGTAAAAAGCTGAGAAAATCAAAATTGACAAGAATCCGTATTGAGAAGAAGTTTCTGTAAAAATTGTCTTGCCATGGGCTACTTCCCATATTGGGCCTAAGTAATAAGAATAACTATTGCCTCCTATGGGAAACCTTACTTCAAAAGTAAAAAAAGCAATGATGACAATGAGTAAAGAAAAGAGAATTATATTGAAGATTTTTTTATTGTATTTCAAAATCCTCTCCCAGATTAACGCTTGAATGATTATGATGAAAAGACTAATTACGAAGATAATCATAAAACTGAAATATATAT
Source organism: Candidatus Roizmanbacteria bacterium RIFCSPHIGHO2_02_FULL_37_13b (assembly GCA_001789395.1). Lineage (GTDB taxonomy): Bacteria > Patescibacteriota > Microgenomatia > UBA1406 > HO2-37-13b > HO2-37-13b. The sequence continues at coordinate 22,033 of MFZK01000022.1, forward strand.
TTTGATGAGCCTGTGGTGTATAAGAATAGGCTAAACTATCCAAAGGATATTTACCTATATTATTTAAAAATAGAATGATCATCGCAATAAAAAAAATATATTTAAGCAAAACATAGAAAGGTCTATTTTTTTTCTCTTTGGAAATTTCGGTTAGATTGATTACATATTTATGAAAAATAAATATAAAAATCACAAAGAGAACAGAGAGAACTAAATATAGAGGAATCTCAAATGGTTCAGGAAAATCCAGTGGAACTAAAAATCTTTCACCAATCACGGGTTTAAAATTAGATCTTAAAAAACTAAGGATCGTTTTATAAATTAGAATCCACAGATTAGTGACAAAAAGCGCTTCTATGAAAACTCCAAGAAATGAGTTTAAAGGTTTGTTATCTGATATTTTCTTGAAATATAACATATATAAGAGATACCAAATAAAACGCAATGAATCTTTATGAGAACAATTCTATAATATATTTAGAACATGGAAGTTCCAAGAGAATTAAATACCGTCACTCATATCTCAAAAATCATGGCATTGATACTTTTTATCCTTCTTCCAATAATATCCTTTTTATGGGGAATGAAATATCAGAGAATGTTAAATGGCGAAGTTTCCAATTTTCCTGTCCAAAAAGCTTGCACCATGGAAGCGAAGATCTGTCCTAATGGAACAGCTGTGGGAAGATCCGGACCAAATTGCGAATTTAATCCTTGTCCGATTGTAAAGACGGAATAAAACATACATACAACTTAATTATGCTTTTATGACGCGCCAAGTAACTCCCGGTGTTGAATTTATTACTTCAAAACGTGAAACAATCAGTTTATGGATTTGTTGTTTCACTACAACTCTCTTTACAAGTTACTTCTCTATTTTGACCTACACACTTATTTGCAATACATTTTGAACCGCTAAATTTTACATCAGTAATGCATTTTTTATTTTCATCACAAATGCCATAAGTGTATCCTGTTTCATCACTTGGCGGACCACAACCCCAAACATCAGCATAATTACTAAAATTGTTATACGACCCATATGAACAGAAATTGAATCGTAGTATACAATCATTATCGGTGCTGCAATAATCACTATTAAGTAAATAAGCAGATAGACTGGCATCTTCCTTTACCACTCGAATAGTAGAATATTTATCTTCGTAAATTTTATTATCAATAAGACTACCCTTCTTTAACACAACATAATAATCATTATTATTTTCAAACTTATTAAATTCTTTAACTTTTGTTGTATCGTAACTTATATTTAAAACATCACTATAGTTTTCCGATTTTGGTAATTCCAATATCCCTAATAAATAATTACCTAAACCGTATGATTGTTCACTACCTAAAGGTAAACTCGCTCCCGTTTTTAATCTTAACTCTAATCTATACACATTGCTCTCTATTGATTCATTGTGAAATTCAGTTGTTTTTTGCATCTCCTGAGCGGTCGGAATAAGTTGAGTGGGTTGAATAGAAGATTGAGAAACTTCTGACGTTTGAGTTGTGGAAGGTTTATCTCGAGACAGGAAAATATATCCAAAAGCACCAAAGAGTAATAGGACCAAAACAATAATAATTGAATAAAAATATTTGTTGTTTATATTTTGCGAAATAGTCTCAACAGACGGAATTGGTTGGGCTTGGGAAATCTGTTGATTTTCTTCCATGTAAATAAATATATCAAATATTCTAGAGAAAAAATATTACAGTGAATAATTGGACATAAATATCTGCTGGTATTATATTATTTTAGCTTGTTATTATATTCTGAAATATACAGATGGATAAGGCGGATAATTTGAGGATGTTTGGAGGTGGTATTATGAAAATAAATTAATTTTCCTTGAGCAGGGTTCTTTTTAAAGCTTGTTTTAGTTGTTTTCTACCGAAACCACTTTTAAGAAATTTCTCGCGGGCTTTGGCATCAACTTTGCTAATAAAGTATTCGTAGTGAATTAGTTTGAATGGTCTTCTTAATCTTGTTGAAGTTACTTGACCTTTGACATGCGCTATTAGGCGTTTCTTTAAGTCTGTAGTGTAACCAATGTAAAGACCTTTGTCTTTGTATGAAAAAAGAACATAGACGTAGAATTTATTTATAATTGTCGCAATTGATGCGACTGAAACGTCTAACGTTTCCATTTTGTATTAAATATATGTTCACGGTCGCGTCTGACGCGACACGCTTAAATCACGTTTGACCACGTCAGACGTGGTTTTACGTGATTTACAAACGCAGTTTACCTCGTCTTTCAGACTCGGTTAAACCGCGTTTGACGCGGTGGAGATGCCGGGAGTTGATTTGAACCAAATACAACGCTACATTTGGAAATGGTACAACATTATTAAATCTCAAGAGCTTCTAATGGCTGGTTAAATATGTGAGAAATTATTATCAACAACAATCTATATCTTGAAGCTAATAGGAAGTTATTCTTGCGTACCTAAGAACCTATCCACGGTGGCTTTAAGATCTTCAGCATCAAATGATAGTTTACTTAAACTTGCATCTGCCCACGGGGTATTCCCTGCAGATAAACCAATTATTCCAATAGCGAGTTGGCTTTGTCGAATTAAACCAGCAATTTCTGCACCAGTACCATCACCTAAGTCTCCATCTAGAATAGACACACCAACTCCTTGAAGATCGTCTGGTATCATTCTCCTTGCTTCAGTTGCATTTGGAGTTGAAACAACTTGATGACCATCTCTAGTCAATATGCTTGAGACTATATTTCTCCAAGAGTCACCATCTTCAACATGCCAGACAGTGCCACCAACTTTTGTTTCTGCCATAGAATTTATTATAACATATAATAGATTACTTTGAAAGCCTAAATCCACGCTAGTTGACGACATTGGGACGTATTATAAGGATAAAATGTACTTTTATCAGAGTATTCAATACCCCACCACACCCGCTCGCACCAATAGCTTAGTTATAATTACACCCAAAAAAAGTCGGCGATATGTTTGTGACATTTCGTAGTCGTTCTACTTGAACTCCCCGAATTTAATAAGTTTTGGATACTTATCAATAAATTCATCTATTGTGTCTAATGAAGAATAGACATATTCCATAAGCCTTATTCCGATAGTATCATAGGATGGTGTTGAACCTCCCAATTTATCCCAAGCGTTCCATACTCTCTCCCGATCAGATTGATTTTCGAGTTCTTCTATATAATAAAGTGTCACCTCTAATACTCGATGCAAATTCTTCTTCTCCCAATATTCATCAGGCATATCTTTTAACCTTTGCGGAGCTAATTTGTATATGTCCTCAAGCATATTCCTCTTTTCTGTTTCATCAATGTATCCAACTGGCGCAGGAATATGAAAACTAAAATCATCTCCATAGGTCGACATTGTGGTACCAAGCTGCCAAGGTTTTCTCATGTGTTCAATAAATATATTTCGATACATCCGGAGATTAAAAAAGAGCCAAATAATATCTTTTTTGTGGCATTCCCAAAAGACTTTTAGCTCTCCTGAATATGTTTTTGCTTGTAAAAGATTGACTAACCCAGCAAGGTTAAGATCGTACTCTCCAGTATTAATCTTATTAGTCTTGGGAGCTTCATATCCTGCAAGGTAACCGATAATATATGACCACTGGTCAAGCAGAAGATTCCCATATATCAATAGACTCTCCATATCTTGACTCATTTGCTCTCCTAGACGATCACGTTTATTACTAGCAGTTTGCAGTCGCTTTGCGAATGGTTTTCCGGGAATTATTTTAGTTGGAGTTAGCGAATCAATTTTAATTTGAAGCTCAGTCAACTCTTTTCTGGTGAGTGCCATTCTCATCATAACTCTCTGAACATCTTTTATTCTTCTAATCAAATATCCGACATGATAAAATAATGCTGAAGGCTTGCCGGGATTCATGCTTACAAGTTTTTTTTCAACCTGTTTAATTCTCTCTAGGGATTTATCACATAGATATATTATCTTTGCAGGCTTAATCGGGATTGGATACATCAGGTTTTTAACAAAGTTCACACGTTTTTTTAAACCTCTCTTTTGATAGTCCTTTGCTACTTTGGTTAGCATGACGTTCCTTCTTGTTTTATTCGTCGTTGATAGAGCCTTTGCCATCAAAGCCTCCGTTTGTGTTGCATCTTCTCCAAACCTATCTGTCGTCTTTTGTATTGCAGCTACTGCTTGTTCGAGCTCTTTTGTTCTATCCTTTGGGTTGTAAACAGTATTTGCCTTTATTCGGTGATATAGTGCTTTGATTTTAAACATGAGCTCATCCTCGAGTCCCTGCTGAGCATGACTCAACATTTTATCGGCAAGCTCTGATGTTTTGTGAGTGCCTAGATCATCGTCATGCTGTTCCATTATTAGGAACATATAGTAGAAGCTCATCTCTTGGTTATATGTTTGTATCTGCCCCAACTCTTTATATAAAGTCGCTCGACGTAAGATAATTTTTGGATCTGGTCTTTGTAATTTACTTCCCAATTTTCTTTTCAAGAACTCGAGCTCGACTCTTTTCAATATCACGTCATTTTTTGGAAGCACATTCTTAAACTCTGATAATGACTTCATAAAATTCCTGCGTGCTCTCTTATCATTATTATCCTTCAGACCCTTTTCTCTGAAATACAGGGCTTTATACATCGTTGATATTTGTTTAGCTTCTGGATTAGAACTTTGTACCATTAGTTCGGATGCTTGCAATAAAAGCTCTGGCGGAGTTTTCTCTTTATTAAACTTTTTATATAAGTGAGAAGCCTCCTGCTCATATTTATCAGTGAGGAATACTTCCACTTTTGGAGGTTTGTCAACAGGTTCACTCATTGTTTAATTTTTTACTTTTTACCGAATAAACTACCGATCCATGCCCAGAATCCACTCTTCCTTACAACCGGAACAGATCGTTGCTCGTTTATTTGTGTTGGGATAGGTGTATTTGATGGTTGGAGCGTTGGAGACGGAATCATCGTGGGAGTTGGAGTTCTGGTCGGTTTAATAGTAGGCTTCCGTGTAGGGATAATGGGTCGTCGTGTTGGATACGGAGTAGGTTGCTCAACTACCGGTTGTTCTTGAACTTGCTGAGCCGGTTGCTCTACTGGCGCACTTCCTCCTCCATGACAATGTCGTTCATCCCATGGCACGCCCCACTTATCACAATTTGTTCGACAATAATGACAACCGTCTGCTGCGGTATTGCCGGGATGGGCTGATACTGATTGTGATGAAACAAGGAAAAGGACAAGTAAGAGTGCGATTAATAATTTATGTTGTTTCATAGTGATTGCTATTATACTCTATATTCTAATTTGTGATGATTATAGTCATCATTTTTATTGCTCATTACTTATGATTTTATAAACCTATAAAATAACTGATTATTTATTCTGGTTGAGTGATGAAGTCTCTTTGACGAGTCTTTGTAGTTCCGCTTCAAGCTCTATCTTCTCATCATTAAGCACTTTTAATTTCGCTTGCTCGGTATTAAGATCGCACCGGTCAAGATGAAGCATGCATTCCTTGGTAATGATGTAGGCAGAAGAACAATTTGTAGTCAGTTTATTTGATACCTCAATATTTGCAACACAGTTAGACATAACAGCACGTCCTTTTAGCATATAGGCTTCGTGTTGCTGTTTGAGGTTGAAGGTGTGCCAGATCAGCACAAGAGATAAAATCGTTGCTAGTCCTGCCCAGAGTAGTGTTATGTGGCTTCTTAAATTGAGCTTCTTCAGATTTACCATACAAGACCCTCCTTGAGGCAGCTTGCATATTGAAATGAGTCTAGTCCTAAATAGGGATTATATCGTGCTTGCGATAGTTCTCGGCATCGAAAAAGCACGTTGGGTCGATAAATAAAGATGTAATAGAAAATTGCCAGACATAAAAGAATGAAGAGGCCTTTTTTTGTTACGAGTTTATCCATATCGTCCCGATTATACATGTGGGCACAAATGAATACAAGGAGTATGTTGTTACAAGGAGTATTCTTTTTTACCATAAGTGCCTATGGGGAAGCCTATCAGTCACAGACATATTCTCAAAGACTTTGGCAAGCAATTACAGCTTGTTCGTAAATCAAAGAATATCTCGCAAGAAGAACTTGCTCATAAGCTATCAATGCACAGAACGTATGTTGGTATGATCGAGCGAGGAGAGCGAAATCCAACGATCCGTACTTTGTATAAGATAGTTCAAGTCTTAAAGATCAAGTCTTCGGAGATCTTGCCGTTCTAATATAATGACATAGTCTGTCATGTTATTATATATATGTATATATATCTATATATAATATATACGGTAGAGCTTCTACTTAGTCCTTCTTGCCTGTTGTTCTAATAGTGTCTGACAAGAAGATGAAAAAATCTGTGCCGTTGCTCTCTTCTGATGCTATTCTATCTATAAAATAGATATTCATTGAAGTCGACTTCATACTCTGTAGTTTGTTACAAAGCTCTAAACCCCTTGACAGCAACTTGTATTTATGTTAGATTGATTATTAGCAACAACAACTAAACAAACAAACAAACATTTAAGCGAATCTACTAAATAAACAATTTTTAGCAACAAGTCGTTTATTCATCTTAAATGTCGGCACATACACTGGTTTTTTAACGCAACAACAAGCAGATCTAATTTTGCGTAATAAGACTTTTGGTGTGCCGCAGTAGACGTTATTAATAAAATTACTACGGGCAGCCAGAAGTGGCTGCCTTTTTTGTTGGCAATAAATATGAGAATTACTAGCGAGCTACTAAAATTAAAAGCGATCGAGTTTGAAAAAAAGCTCAACGGCTTTTGTCGATACGAGAGAAGTCGAATCTTACTTCTGATCAATAAAGACCTATCGGATGAAGAGTTTGTACTCTACTGCATTTTCGATGATGTCATCTCCGACTGGGACAATGGTCACGACAAGTTTGGCTCATTTGAGGTGATACCAGACTTATTTGCAGAGTTTATTGGGTGGACCCCTTCAAAGATCAGAAGAATCCTAAAAAGCCTTATTACAAAAGGCTTTATTGCGTTTCTCGGTATGAATATGTACGTCATGGTTGGAGTTGAACTTAAGAAGCACAAGCGGGTAAGAGATGTGCCGTTTGATTATTATGCCGAACTAAAAAAGCTCGTTGAAACACACTTGATTAAAAGTTCTACAAATCATAACGATGATGCTAAAAGTAATCCACTCAACTAATAATTTGCTTCCAAATATAACAAATATGGAAATAAATATAACGATTCGGACTGTTGAGCAAGCTTCCGATGGTCGTAAATCTAAGTATCCTCTAAGTGGATCTAGGTATCGTACTTCTTCATTAACAAGTTCTCCTGAGGAGTATTTAAAGATCTGGGAAGAGATGGGGAAGCCAGAAAACTTCACACCTGAAGACATGTATTGGTTGGATATGAATGTTCATGAGGATCCGGGGATTCCAAGTTGAATGATTAAATTATGATTCCGATCAGCGAGGCGCGCACCATATTAGGAGAGAAGTATGCACACTTAACCGATAAGGATATTGAGCGTATGGTTGTATTTATCTACAATTTGTGTAAAGATGTTATTCACGTTGTTGTAAGCAGCAAATATGAAAAAGGCAATAATTTATTGTAGGGTTTCGTCTAAACGGCAGGTAGAAGAAGGTCATGGACTGGATGGACAAGAATTAAGATGTAATCAATACGCTAAAATTCAGGGCTATGAGGTTGTAAAAGTGTTCAAAGAAGAAGGTATTTCGGGTGGGATTATCGACCGACCACAAATTCAAGAACTTCTTGCCTATTTAGATAAACATGGAGATGGAGTTATCGTGATAATCGACGACATTAAACGCTTCGCCCGAGATGTTGTTGGGCACTTTAACTTGCGACAGGCAATCTATTCCAGAGGAGCAACGCTTGAGAGCCCTTCGCATCGCTTTGAAGAAACTCCTGAAGGAAAATTTATTGAAACGATACTTGCTGGAGCAAGTGAACTGGAACGAAATCAAAATGCTCGACAGGTAAAAAACAGGATGAAGTCTCGACTTGAGCAGGGGTATTGGTGTTTTCGCTCTCCTCCAAGAGGACTAATCTACACAAAAGTTCCTATTCATGGCAAACTCCTTGTTTCTGATGAACCACTGACTGCAATCTATAAGGAAACGATCGAAAGATTTGAAAAAGACATGCTTAATACGCCCGAACAGGCGCGTCAATTTACTCTCTTAAAATATAAAGAGCATAACATCGACAAACCACTATCCATACACGGCATGGAAAGCATTTTAAGCGAACTTCTATACACAGGGTACATAGAGTACCAACCATGGGGAATACCGCTTCAAAAGGGCAAACATACAGGCTTTATCTCCCTTGAGACACATCACAATGTACTGGCGAAGTTATTTGGTAAAAAACGTAAACAAATACGACAAGACTATAATCCCGACTTCCCATTACGAGGGTTTGTATTATGCGATGTTTGCGGAAAACCAATGACGGCTGCGTGGTGTCAGGGAAGAAGCAATAAGTATCCCAAGTATTGGTGTAAGGACAAGGAGTGCTCGTACGGCTCAAAATCTGTACCTAAAACCACAATAGAGGATGATTTTATTGCTTTATTAGATGGGGTCAAACTAGACTCTGTAAAAGCACAACTTATTCTAAGAGTCCTCTCAAAGACATGGGGCGAAGAAAAAGAATCAGTCTCAATGCTCAAGTTGAATGCTGAACGCAATAAACATGGGCTTAATGAAAAGATAGCAAATCTGTCAAAGATAATAAGCGGTACAAAAGACGACGATCTACTCATCGCATACGAAACTCAACTCAAAGAGTTTATTATGCAACGTAAGAGCGTAGCCAATCCAACCCCAATAGAAGAATATACTGAAGAAGAGTTTCGAACCGCTTCTGATATGGTTTTTGGGATTTTAGAAGAGCCTGTCAGAGTATGGAAAAACCCACGCTATGAGAATAAAGCAACTATCGTACAAATGTACTTCCCTAATCGCTTGTCTTATCGAGTAAATGAAGGGTTTCGAACCGTTGAGATAGAGCCTACTATCAAGCTAATCAACTCACTTGACCCTTCAAAAATCCCGTTTGTGGAGATGCCGGGAGTTGAACCCGGGTCCGAGAAAACACCTGTGATACAAGAGTTTAGTCAGGGTTAGATTATTTTAAACTCTATCTCGCCTTGCAAAATAACCAAAAGTCAGACAAGAAGCCGATTAAGGCATTGTCGGGTTTTTAAACCAATCGGGAATGTTTAAAAACCGTACCTGCGGTTGGTTATCTCTTATATCAAGTTGAACCGCGGAAAACCTGAAAAAGAGCCTTGTTTCTTATTTAGGCAGCGTAAGCATATTGAAATGCCTGGCGGCCATAAAAAGCTCGGATAGCTTCAGATTCGTCATCTGCATCTATATGTTTTCTAGTTAACGGATAGATCCGCCCCAACCTCTTGTAAAAGTGCATCCCCGTCGACACCGTTCATCCCCGTTAGAAACTCTTAACGAGTTATTTTCGAGTTTAGAGTTTCTTACGTCCGCCTAAGCTCGCTCCGCAAGCCGCAGTAGAAATCTACTAAGGCGAGCGGTAAGAGCGGGCGGACAATATTAATACTTCATCTGCTCTTTCATTTCCCGCTCAATTCTTCTATTCTCATCACGATTCTTCTCGACTTTCTTTTTTTCCCAGGTTTTTTTACCCTTAGACAGTGCTATTTCTAGCTTAATTAAACTCTTCTTATTATAGCATGCGATAGGCACGATCGTCAAATTGGCGCCGGCTGAAAGTTTGGTTTTTAAGCGTAATATTTCAGACTTATGAAGCAATAACTTTCTGGTTCTTCTTGAATCATAGCTTTCAGGTCTGGCATATTCATATATAGCAATTTCTGCATTTATTAAAAATACTTCTGATCCGACAATCTTAACGTATGAGCCTTCAAACTTAATCCTCCCCTGTCGCACTGTCTTAACTTCAGCCCCGGTTAAAGAAATTCCAGCTTCGTATTTTTCGATTATTTCATACTCCCGATTTATATTCCGATTTATCACCTTCATAGGCTTATTTTATCAAAACGACTTAGCTAAAACGTAGAGTCAGGTGTAAAATACATCTATGCAAATAATTACTGATTTACAGATTCACTCAAAGTATTCACGGGCGACCTCACCTAGGCAAAATTTACCGGAAATATCACTTTGGGCTTCAAAAAAAGGAATTGATGTTATAGCTACTGGCGACTGGACACATCCATTGTGGTTTCGTGAAATTCAATCACAACTAAAAGAAGTCTCTCCAGGACTTTTCACACTGAAAGAAACCCTACCGGAGCAAAAACGAGATGTCTACTTCTTACTCTCAACTGAAATTTCCAGCATCTATACACAAGGTGGAGCTACACGACGCGTCCATAATCTTATCTTTTCACCATCGATTGAGACTTCCTCGAAGATAATTAGCCAATTGCAGAAACAAGGATGCAATTTAATGGCAGATGGCCGACCTATCATTGGACTTTCGTCAATAAATCTACTTGAATTGGTTTTATCTATAGACCCAAACTGTTTATTCATCCCCGCTCATGCCTGGACACCCTGGTTCTCGATCTTTGGCTCAAAATCAGGCTTTAATTCAATAAAAGAATGTTTTGGCGAGCTTCATAAACACATCTTTGCGATTGAAAGCGGCTTGTCTTCTGACCCTGCTATGAACTGGCAAATCGACGAGCTGGACAGCCGATCTATTCTATCATTTTCCGACGCTCATTCCGGACCAAAGCTCGGTCGCGAGGCAACGGTTTTTATTCCAACGACAAAACAATCGAACAATGAAATAATTAACTATTCATATAGAGATATTGCCGATGCTATTAAACAAAAAACAGATGGCCTTTTAAAAATCGCTTATACGATAGAATTTTTTCCCGAGGAAGGAAAATATCACTATACCGGGCATCGTGATTGTGGAATAAAATATTCAACAATAGAAAGTAAACAAAAAGGAACAATCTGTCCAAAATGCGGCAAGCAGCTTACGGTTGGAGTAGAAGATCGTGTCACTGAACTGGCAAACAGAACGATTACTCAGGGTGATTTATTATTATCCGAAAACAGTCAGGGATTAGTCTTTGTCAGTGATAAAGCAAAGACTCGGAAACCTTTTGTCTCGATAGTACCGCTTTTGGAAATATTGGCTGAAATTGATGCTTCTCCGACAAAAAATTTAGCCTTGTATGAAAATCTTGTATCAAATTTAGGCAGTGAATTCGATATTCTGCTTAAAAAGCCTCTCACAGAAATTGAAAAATACGGTAGCGAAAAATTAAAAAAAGCAATTGAGATTGTAAGAAAAAGACAAGTTAAAATCGATCCGGGATATGATGGAGTATTTGGTAAGGTTAAAGTCTTTGATGAAAGTACAAAAGAACATGACGAAACCCAGTCAGCGCTATTTTAAATTAATCAACATTAAGAAACTGATTTTGATTATATTTCTTCTACTATTACCCACCCAATTTGGTAAACACTTTTTTTTTGATTTTTCATATATTAATGGTCTAAAAATTGACTATTTATCTATAATTCTATATACCACCGATCTACTTGCCCTAGCTATGTTTATTTTATTCCGCACATTATTAATTGAATTCATAAAAAATAATCAAAAACGAGTCTTGATTATTGTTTTATGTTTATTGCTCAATATTGCCGTTACAAAATATCCGATGACAACATTGTATCAATCGCTTAAATTAATCGAATTTGTATTACTCTTTTCCTTATTTAAATCGATCAATATTAAAGTTCATTGGTGGTATTTGATATTTTTTATTAGTTCTTTATTTGAACTTACTCTCTCAACTTTGCAACTACTTAACCGGTCTTCTCTTCAAGGATTATTTTACTTTTTTGGTGAACGCTATCTTACTTTATCATCAATTGGTATCGCTAAGTTTTTTATAAATGGTGTTGAACATTTACGCCCTTATGGTACATTTTCACATCCAAATAGCATGGCTGGTTTCTATTTACTTGTGTATTTTTTTCTTCTCTCCCTACCCGTTTCAAATAAAATGGGGTTTAAAGTTAAATTTATAAGAAGTATTACTTTAGCTATTTGTTCACTTTTAATTATCATCAGTTTCTCAAAGATAATTTTATTAATGTATATTGTTTTGAATCTCGCTTTTTTTATATCGACGAGAAAAGTTGATTGTAAACTGTGTTTTTTTTCACGATTTATCACTATTTTAACGCTGTCGGTAATAGTGTTTAGCGCATCTGTAAATATTGAATCGTTAAACAACCGAGTGCTACTCATAAATCACGGTTTGACTATTATGAAAAATCATTTTCTATTTGGTATCGGGCTCGGTAATTATCTTTATTTTGAAACGAAGCAACCATCCTTTAGTTCTTTTTTTTCACCCCAACCAATCCACAATGTCTTCTTATTGCTTTTAATTGAACTTGGCGTAATGATAGCTGGATTTTTTTTATATCTTTCTTTACCTTTTATAGTCAAGATCATTAAAGATAAAAGATATTTGCTTTGTTTGCTTTCAGTTTTAGCAACGGGAATGTTCGACCATTATTGGCGCACACTGCAACAAAATTTTATATTACTGGCTATTGTCTTTGGAAGTATCCTTGGAGCAAATAAAAAACTAAAATCTTTTTAATTCGTTTTTTGCCTTTTTATTAACATTTAATACCTCGCTTAAAAGTGAACGTTCTCCTTGCGGAACATCCTTAAATATAGTTTCTATGACTTCTTGGTGTTTTTCGTTACTTAATTTTAAAGTTAGAATAAAATCTTGACTGGGAGAAACGCCTTGTTTTTTAGATTGACTTAAAAACGGAAAAATTTTCATAAAATCTTGCTCCCCGTCATAAGCTGATTTTGTAGATAATCCCCACTTTCCACTTTGAGAAAAAAGTAATGCGCTGTTAATGTTCTTGTCTGATATCTGAAGTAATAATTCTGCTTTTTTTACGTAATCGCGAGTTAAAAATAAATTTAATTGATCACGGATTTTTTTTAAAAAGTATAGGGGATGATCTCGCATGATCCCCGGATATTTCAAGTTGTATTCTACGTTTTTTTTCCCTTCTATTTGGACTTCCTGAGAATTTACTGAAAGAGCTGGAACCGCGAGGAATAAAAATAATACTATATATATAAAAAGCCTGCTAATCATAGATAAATTATATCATAAACAAAAAGGGACGCTAATAAGGTAACGTCCCTTTTAGTAAACAATTTATTTAACCATTCTTTTTATTGTCTTTCCTGCTGTGAAACCGGGTGTTTTTGTAGCGGGAATTTGAATCTCTGCTCCAGTTTGAGGATTTCTACCTTTTCGAGCAGCTCTTTTTCTAACTACAAAAGTACCAAAACCAGTAATAACTACCTTTTCCCCTCTCTTCATTGCTTCTGTGATAGTTGAAAAAATTACATTGACAGACTCTTTCGATGCTTTTGAAGTTAAATTGGCTTTTTTAGCTACCTGCATGACCAAATCGGCTTTTGTCATTATTTTCTCACCTCCCTTCTAAAAAAAATCTTTTTTTGAAAAGAATAAGCGACTAGGAAAATCATAGAGACTTTGAAGCTTCTTGTCAATCTATATTAAAAACATCTTACTGTAACAGTGTATATCAAGAGTGGCTTGTTGCAAAGGCGCGAAATTCACGAATTACTGTTATTTTTACCTGACCGGGAAAAGTAGGAAATTTTTCATTGACCTCTTCTTTAATTTTTTCCGCAAGCACCGTTGCTTGATCATCGGATATTTCCTCAGGCTTGACTACTATTCGAAGTTCACGTCCTGCTTGGAGCGCATAAGCTTCCACTATTCCTGGTCTTTTTTTAACTATCCCCTCAATCGTTTCAATCCTCTTCAAATATTCCTGGAAATCTTCATGCCGGGCTCCTGGCCGTCCACCAGAAACTGCGTCAGCAATATAAACTATCACAGCCTCAACAGAATTAAACGGAACATCTTCATGATGAGATGCAACACAGTCAATTACTGAGGACGATATTTTATATTTTTTAAGCAAATCAACGCCTAGCTGAACATGCGATCCCTCCTTATCGGTAACGATTTTACCTATATCGTGCAACAAACACCCTAATCTGACTACATTAACATCGGCTTTTAATTCATGAGCTAAAGCGACGCCAATTTTAGTTTCTTCTAATGTATGGAGTATCATGTTTTGTCCATATGAGTAACGATATTTGAATCTTCCCAATAGTTGAACTAAGTCTTGGGGTAGATCATGAACTCCAGCTTTGTAACAAAGATCCTCACCAGCTTTTACAATTAATTTATCGGTTTCTTCTTTTGCTTTATGAACAATTTCTTCAATTCTACTAGGTTGAATGCGGCCATCACGAATTAATCGCTCCATTGATACCCGGGCTATTTCTCGACGTATAGCATCAAAAGATGAAAATTTAATTACTCCTTCTTCTTCCAAATCAACGTCAACACCAGTCGCCAGTTCAAACGCGCGGATGTTTCTTCCTTCCTTGCCTATGATTCTGCCTTTAAACTCTTCGTTTGGCAACATCACCATTGATAAAGTATATTCGGGAGTAAAATCAACAGCTCCATAACGAATCGCGTCAACAAACATTTCTCTGGCTTTCTCATCAACGGTATTTTTTATTTGTTCTTCTGTTTGCTTGATCCTATGGGCAATTTCACTTTTTAATTTTTCTTCCCAAGCTTTTAAAATTAAGTCCTTAGCTTCCAGTTGCGTCAATTTGGCAATCTTTTCAAGCTTAGACAAAATCTCTTCTCTTTTTGTCGAGAGTTCCAATCTTTCGCTTTCTATTCTTTTCCTATCGCTTTCTGTTCTTTTCTTTTGTGCCTCAAGCTCATTTTCTTTATAATGCAGTCTTTTTTCTATATCTATTGTCTCATGGGTAGCTTTTTTTGCCGCATCTTCTGCTTCTTTTTCAATTTTTAACGCCTCCTCACGGGCTTTAATTAATATTTCCTTAGCGGTAATTTCCGCATCGGTCACTTTCCGCATTTGCTCTGCTTTAATATCTTTAAAAAAAGGTAGTTTAGTAACAAAATCTGAAAAATTCATAAGTGTATGTTTCCTAATTCAAGCGTTTTGGAATAAAAAGCTTACTGCAAAGATTTATGAAGCACTGAACCCAGCGTGTCAAATATGGTTAATAGTGAAATTCTCATAACAAACAAAATCTTTGATATATAATTCAATAAGTTTTTATGACGCTTAAAATACTAATAATATTGCTTAGATTAGAAAATTTGTAAGACAAAATTTATAATGTTTTGGTTATTTTAACTCATTTGATAATATTGTTCAAATGCTTTTTTTGCTATATCATAACTAAAGCCTCGCCTGAGCAAATAATTAACAGCTACTTTAAATCTCTTTTGCACCTCGATTCTGTCAAAGTGTAGTTTTTTTACAGATAGAGCTTTTAAGGCCAACTCAACTTCGTCTAAATTAGTTTCGTTAAAAAAACCCTCCAAAATCTCCCTATCAACTCCCTTTTGGATTAGCTCACTCTTTAAAAGTAACTTGCCTCGCGGACGAAAATACTCCCGCTGCCCTATCCACCAACTTATAAATTTACGGTCGTCTAGATAATCGCCCTTTTTTAATTTATCAATTATGAGATCAATCAGGGTTTGATCACAAGAAAGTTTGAGCAGATAGGATTTTATTTCTTTTTCGGTCCGGGGCCTTATATAGATTAGCTTTATACAACGGGCATACAGTGATTCTATCTCCGTCTTATTATCCATATAGAAGGGGTTTTATTAATTATTTGCTTATCACCTTGGCGTATATTTCTTTATCTAAATCTCGATAGAACTTGGCATCTTTTGTCAATGCTTCCTTTAATTGCTCTCTCCCTTGTGATATTGTCTTATCGCCCCTTTTTATAAACGCACCGCTTTTGGTAAGTATCCCACTCTGCAATCCCGCCTCAATCAAACAATCAAGATGATCGATACCGTCTTTCGTAATCAAGAAAATAGCCTCTCTAAACGGCGGCGCGACTTTATTTTTTACAATTTTTACTCTAATCCTTGACCCATATACCTGATCATTTTTTTTCAGCGTTTCGATCTTTCTAACATCCATCCTAACCGAGCAGTAAAATTTTAAGGCCAATCCACCCGGTGTTGTCTCCGGATTGCCAAACATTACTCCAATTTTCATTCTAAGCTGGTTGGTGAAAACAACGATGGTTTTTGATTTAGAAACTACACTTGTCAACTTGCGAAGCGCTTGTGACATTAG
The DNA here is from genome assembly GCA_001789395.1 of Candidatus Roizmanbacteria bacterium RIFCSPHIGHO2_02_FULL_37_13b. Taxonomy (GTDB): domain Bacteria; phylum Patescibacteriota; class Microgenomatia; order UBA1406; family HO2-37-13b; genus HO2-37-13b. Next base: position 38,331 of record MFZK01000022.1, read on the forward strand.
CCTGGCTTGAAGCCCCATGTGGGCATCACCCATCTCCCCTTCGATCTCCGCTTTAGGGACTAAGGCAGCGACCGAATCAACCACGACAATATCCACACCTCCGGAACGGATTAAACTTTCGGTGATTTCCAAAGCCTGCTCTCCGGCATCGGGTTGAGAAATCAATAAATTGTCAAGATCCACACCTAAAGTCTTGGCCCAACTTGGATCTAATGCATGCTCGACATCGATAAACGCAGCCACTCCTTTTTCTTTTTGAATTTGAGCCACAAACGATAAACATAGAGTAGTTTTTCCTGATGCTTCCGGACCATAAACTTCGATGATTCTCCCCTTGGGGATTCCGCCTACGCCCAGAGCAATATCTAAAGGTAGAATTCCTGTTTTTACAACATCTATCTCCATTTTAGATTTAGAACCAAGCCTCATAATTGCGCCTTTCCCAAATTGTTTTTGAATATGTTCAATAGCAGCTTCAACGGCTTGTTTTTTTTGATTTAAATTGTCTTGCGGCATAAATAAAAAATTTTAAGATTGCTAACGAGACTATGATAGAATAAAGATTGTAAAAAAACAATCGATTATAGTCATCAAAATAACGGAATATGATTATTTACTAATGACACGGGGCGTAGTTCAGATGGCCAGAACGCTGGGCTGGGGGTCCAGAAGTCGCTGGTTCGAGTCCAGTCGCCCCGACTTTAGACTGTTGTAATAATCTAAATTACATCGTGTTGACAAAATTAGTGTATTTTTATATTCTTATTAGTGAACGATAGTTCACTAATATGCCTTACCTTAAGGTTATTTGTAATTATTGCAACGAACCCTTTTTAAAAGAAACGTGTAGATTTAACGAATCAATAAATCGCAAGTGGAATATGTATTGTTCGAAAGAATGCAGACTTAAAGCACGGACAACTCGAACTACTCTGACTTGTGACAATCCTCTATGTAAGATATCTTTTGAACGCTTACAAAAAGAAATTATCAAATCGAATGCTCACTATTGTTCTCGAACTTGCGCTATATCAATTAATAACAAAAAATTTCCTAAAAGAAAAGCAAAAATTAAAGAATGTATTGTCTGTAATAATAAATTTACAGGGGAAGCAAAATGTTGTTCTATAGAATGCCGAAAGAAAAAAATAGAATCACTCATCATTCCAGGGAAAATAATTATTGACTTAATAAAAGTGTTTTATAAGAAAAATGGACGAATTCCTTTTAAGAAGGAATGTTCTCACTATTATGCAGCTCGTGGCCGCTTTGGCACTTGGAATAAAGCCATTGAAGCTGCGGGATATTCATCCAATCCTGTTAGGTTTGCTAAAAAACACATTGCTAAAGACGGCCACAAGTGCGATTCACTATCTGAAAAAATTATCGATGATTTTCTTTATCGTAAAAAAATCAAGCATGCCATCCACGTTCCCTATGGAAAATGCAACATGACTGCTGATTTTAAAGTTGACGATACTCTTCTAGAGTTTACTGGCTTGGTTGGACAATTAAAAGCATATGATAAACTTCTTGAAAGAAAACGGGCGTTTTGGAAAGAATATGAACTTAAGGTAATCGAAATACACCCAACAGATCTATTTCCAGTGAATAAATTGGCTACGATATTGGCTCAACATGTATAATTAGAGTATTGATGGAGGTCGACTGTCCGCTCCCCGACAGAATCGAAAAGCCGCCGTTATAACGATATGACTAAATTTAAAAAAATCTTGGTGACGGGATTTGATAAATCCGCTCTTGATGAAGATACTTGGACAAGAATCAATAAGCTAACCAACTCAATCTCTTTTAAGCCCTCAAAAGAAGCTGATTGTCTTTTCTCCAGATTCAATAGGGTTGATAAAGTATTAATCGACAGTCTGCCAAACTTAAAATATATTGGTCTTTTGGCAACTGGCACTGGAACAGTAGATCTTATTCATGCAAAAAAGAAAAATATTACCGTATGTAATATTCCCGGCTATGCCACGGAGTCAGTGGCAGAATGGGTGTTTGGTGTCATTCTTGAACATTTACATGATTTAGAAAGAGCAAAATATGTAGCGCGCAATGGAGATTTCTCCGGGAGCGGATTTTCTACGATGGAGATCCTCGGGAAAAAATTCGGGGTAATTGGTTTAGGCAGGATTGGTAAACGGGTTGCGGAAATTGCAGCAGGCTTTGGAGCCAAAGTTTGTTATTGGTCGAGAAATAGAAAAAAAGAAATGGAAAATAAGGGAATCAGTTATGAACCGCTTGACGCCTTGATTTCGACATGCGATTTTATATCACTTCACTTACTTTATAACAAAGATACCGCAGACATACTAAGTGAAAAATTGATTAATTCTCTTAAAAAAGGTGCTATTGTTATTAATGTTGCCCCTATGGAATTAGTTAATATTCCGGCGCTTAAAAAGAGATTAAAACAAAACGACATCACTTTTATCTTGGATCACCCGGATGAAATGAATCCTATAGATGTGAAACAACTTTCTCGATACAAAAACTGTATTATTTATCCTCCCATTGGTTATGTATCTAAAGAAAGCAGAGTGTTAAAACAAAATATCTTTATTTCTAATCTAGAAAATTTTTTGGGGAACAAACCAATAAACAAAGTTAACTAATAATAAAATAAAACTCTCATATGCAAGATAGAATACCAACTGATTTTGCACCTGTTGCGCCGGATGGTTCATTAATTAAATTTGGTAATGAACCGTTTTATTCCGTAGCTCAAGCAAAAGATCGTCTTAAAGAATTATTGGGCGATATGGGCAATACTACGGAAGAAGATGTCGTCGAAAACTGCATGAAAGCAAATCCACCATTTATGTTCAATAGTACAATCGTTCTTTGGAATGGTTTTAAAAGTACCGAAGATGAAGTAAAAGATAGTGAGCTTACTATTGACACCGGGAATAGCGTGTGATAGAATTTTACCGGGAATCCCGGGAAAAGTAAATATTACCGAGATTCCTGGAATATGAAAATTCATCTACCAAACAGTGCTTTTTTAGGAAATATTGATCCTTTTTTGAAATCGTTCAATACTTCCAATCCAAAAAAACTTGAAATCACAGCACACAAACAGTGGATATCAATTCATCCGGTAGTCCTTTCTATGATCGCTGCGCTTGGCTTAAATTTAAAATCTAAAAATATAAAATGTGAACAAATTGAGGCGAAGTCTAGACATTATTTAAAACGAATGCGGTTGTTTGATTTGCTAAAAATTGAGTCTGGTATTAAAATAACAGAACACGAAGCTGCTGGAAGATTTATTCCTTTAACACAAATTACTGATAGTGATTATCTAACGAAATTCATAACCGATATGATTCCGTTACTTCATCTCAAACCTAATCAAGTAGAACCAATTCGTTATGTGATTAGTGAATTGACAAGAAATGTTTTCGAACATGCACGATCTAAAATTGGAGCCATACTATGTGCACAATACTACAAGAAAAGCAATACAATAAGGATAGGAATTGTGGATATGGGCATAGGTATAAAATCGTCAATATCAGCCTCATATCGAGTTATTAGCGATTCAGAGGCTTTAAGACTTGCGCTTACGCCGGGAGTAACAGGAACTACCCATCGAATAGGAGGAACTGATTATAACGCCGGCGCTGGACTATTTTTTATTAAATCGATCGCCAAGGTAAACCGTAATTTTTTTGTAATTTACAGCGGTTCCTCAATGTATAAATTATTAAGAACAAAAAAGTCTAGTCGAACCCGACTATATGCAGATCCATTTAGAGACAAACATTCTGTCAGTGATAAATTCCCCTACTGGCGGGGTACTGTAGTTGGTGTTGATATTAGTTTAGACACGGGGGAAGAGTTTTCAAGCTTATTAGAGTTAATTAGAGAAATTTACTCAAAATCTATTAAGGAGAGAAAAAAAGCATTATTTAAAAAACCTAAATTTATATGAAAAGAGTTATTATTTTTCGAAAAACAGGCAGTTTTGCTGAAAATAAAGATCTTGCAAGAGATATAAGAATTAACTTAATAGAGCCTTCAATAAAAAAAGAGAAAGAAGTAATCTTAGACTTTAAAGGCGTTGATTCTGTAACTCAGTCTTTTATGCATGCTTTAATTAGTGAAACAATCAGAGAATTTGGTCCGAAATCATTAGATTTAATTTCATTTAAAGACTGCAATGAAACGGTAAAAAATATTGTTAATATAGTCGTTGAATATATGCAGATATAAGAACGCTGATATAACAATATATACTGTGGTAATAAACGGTAACAAGAATATAGTCAAATCTTCAGCTCTTTTCTTTATTATTTTTTTCTTTTCATACTTTATTTTTCAGGGTATGATTACATCTCCCAATGAAATTGACAGCTTGAAGCTCCATATCCCAACTGCTCATAAAATTTTAGATGGGAGCATATACAATCCCAAGACTTTCACAAACGACCTGTTTTATTACCCTTGGATTATTGAATATATTTTAGCCGTATTTATTCTGTTAAAAATTCCTTTAAATTTATATAACGTCGTCGCTACAGGCTTCCTTTTATTGGCAATTTTTAAATTGACTAATTTGGTTATCAAGGAAAAACAAAATGCGCTTTTTGCTATCTCTTTTTGTTTTTTACCTGTGATTACCCGTTGGCTCAATACTCAAAAAAATGATATCTGGACAGTGTTTTTTTATATCATCTCAATCTGCATCTTAGAGAAAGGATTGTCGAGCCGCAAGTCTTATTTACTACTTGGGGTAACTTTAGGAGCGGTCGCAGGAGCAAAATATTTTAGTTGGTTATTTATCATTCCGGTAATTGCTATTTACTATAAACAGTTCACAAACTCCAAAAAAATATCGTTTTTAATTTTAACTTTTTTATCGCTTAGTTTAATCGGCGGCTCGTGGATCCTTCGCGCATGGTTTTATACCGGCAACCCTGTCTATCCTTTAAATATTGCTATCGTGAGTGGATCTGGTGATGAATTTTTTAGATTTAATTTAATTAAATATATTTTATTTTTTAAGAACGGTTTATTCATTTTTATTGAAAAATTGTTTTCTGAATATCTTTTTTGGGCATTGGCACTTTTTAGCATTCCTTTTTTTACGCTACACATCAAACACAAAAATAAATCTCTCTCTGACTCAATCAAACGAATAGCAAGTCTTGGATTTATAAACTTTGTCATTTTTCTATTTCTTCCCACTTGGGTTGATAATTTGACCTCAAGCATGCGTTACGGATATTATTCGATCATTCCACTTGCAATTGTCTCATGGTGGCTATTAATTAAACACAAAACTCAATTTTGGGCATATACTTTGTCTTTTTTGACCATATTTACCGGGCTAACTAATTTTGACTTCCGACCTAAAATCGCATTGTTTTCTCTAATCGTCTTGTTTGTGGTAATCAAATACAAGAAAGAGCAGAAATTTAATTTTCATGATTCTTGATTTTCGAGGTATCGCTCAATCTCAAGAGCCGCAGCTATCCCCATCCCAACCGCAGTACCAGCTTGACGGTAAACATAGTCAACACAATCTCCAGCTGCAAAAATGCCATTTATATTTGTTGAGTATTGGTATTTAGTATTTAATATTTGATATTTGGTATTTTTGTTAGCAACCATTTCCCAGGCCATTAAAGCTGAGGTTTTAATATAACCTTTTTTATCTAAAATCACTCCGCTGTCTTTTAAAAAACCCGTATCAGGTTTATGACCAATTGCTAAAAATAGTCCGTCTGTCTTTAAGATTGATTTATTGTTCAATTGCTTTATTGTTGTATTATTGTCGGTTTTTATTTTTAATCCTTCAACCCTTTGCTCTCCCAAAACCTCTTCTACCTCACTCTTCCATAAAACTATAATTTTAGGGTGTTTCAAAACTCGGTTTTGCATAATTTTAGAAGCACGAAATTCACTACGTCTGTGAATGATAAATATCTGATTGGCAAATTTGGTTAAAAATAGAGATTCTTCCATTGCTGTATCTCCACCACCAACCACAGCAATCGTCTTATCTTTAAAGAAAAACCCATCACAAGTGGCGCAAGCAGAAACACCCCTACCTCGAAGTCGCGTCTCTGAAGGCAATCCGAGCCATAAAGCTGAAGCTCCCGTGGTAATAAGAACTGATTTTGCTTTCATTTCTTTACCGGATGATAAATAAATCGTGTGTGGTTTTTTTGAAAAATCAACATGATCCACATTGTCATTAATAAATCGGGTTCCAAATTTTTCCGCGTGTGATTTATATTTAGAAATTAATTCCGGGCCTAATATCGACTCAAACCCCGGATAATTTTCGACATCTGTCGTCAACATTAGCTGCCCTCCTGGGGTTTGCCCCGCTACAACAATGGGATTAAGACCTGCCCGCGCGGTATAAAGGGCGGCGGCAAGACCAGCCGGACCTCCTCCTATTATAATTACGTTTTCAATTTCCATAAGCTAAGGCCATTTTAAACAAGACTCGTTGAATTTACAAGATAAAGTTTTTATACTTATAGCCATAATGGAACCATGTGTTTTCTGCAAAATAATATCCGGAGAGATTCCTTGCTATAAAGTCTATGAGGATGAAAATTTTTTGGGGTTTCTTGATATTACACCAAGGACCGAAGGCCATTGTCTTTTGATTCCAAAAAAACATTATCGTTGGGTTTATTCTGTGCCAAATTTTGCCGAATATTGGATGGCTGTCCTAAAACTAACAGAAGCCATTCAACGATCATTAAAACCTTTTTTTATTACCTACGTCACTCACGGACTTGAAGTCGCACACGCTCACATACATATCATACCCCGAGACCAATCTAATACCCAGTTTGTTCCTCCCATCCTATCCATAAAAAAGGAAAAACTAAAACAAATCGCCTCATCTATCCTCAATATCACCACGACTGTTGTATAAAATACTAGATACTAAATGCTAAATACCATATACTAACTATATATATGGAGCAACACGCTGTTCCTAGACAAATCACAACTTTTGAATTTAAACTTATTGGTTTTTTAACTATCAAACAATTTGGCTCTTTGGTTTTTTTTGGACTAATTGCAGTTTTTTTATATTTTGCTGTCCCCATACCAATTGTCAATATTGCTTCCGCCATTGTGTCATTTTTAATCGGTGCGTTTATTGTTTTTGTTCCAATAAATGATCGGCCCGTTGATATATGGATTACGAATTTTTTTAGAAGATTAATTTCACCGTCACAATATTTCTATCATAAAATAAATTCCCCTCCGGATTTTCTAAAAAACGTCTTTATTTATCCATCGCCAGACTTAATCGCTTCACATGTCGACGCCCAAAAAAAACTGGCTTCATATTTAAACACAACGGGAAAAGCAGTTGGTAAAGATGTAAAAAAACAACAAATACAAAACATAATCTCATCATCAAAGGCAAATCCATCCATTGCGAAAAATCCACCAACGCCGGATACTAAAAACAACGAGGAACAACAAAAGCCCGTTTCACAATCTGCACCAACGCTATCTGGAGTGGTGAGAAATAGCAAAAACCTTGGTCTTCCAAATATTTTAGTTTATATAAGAGACAAGACGGGACGATTAGTACGCATACTAAAAACTAATCACAATGGAGTATTTGCCTCATTCCATTCGCTTCCCGAAGGGAATTATTCTTTTGAAATTAAAGATTTGGGACAAAAGTATTTTTTTGATACAATGAATTTTGATCTGGGTAAAAACGCTCAAAAACCTTTAAGTTTTTATTCAAAAGAATTGCTGTAAAAAAATAAATGAAAACTAAAAAGCCTACATCTCCGGTAAAGGCTTCAACTCAAGCGTTTATTGAACTAGAAACCGTCAAAGACGATGTGTTAATGCAACAGGATAAATCATGCTGTGTAATCATAAAATGTGGAGCGACTAACTTCGGCCTTCTCTCAGAGGAAGAGCAAAGATCTATGATTTATTCATATGCATCTCTTTTAAATTCGTTGTCATTCCCGGTTCAAATACTTATTCTCTCGAAGAGAATGGATATATCCTCATACTTAGATTATCTTGATATAAAAATAGCATCACAACTTGATGAAGGGATAAAACAACAGTTGATTGGTTATAAAGAATTTATTAAAAATATTGTAAAAAAAAATACCATTTTGGAAAAAAATTTCTATTTTATCATTCCTTTTTCGCCGCTTGAAATGGGTCTTAAATCAGCACAGACTGGTCATCTCAACCGTGAATATGTTTTTACCCGAGCTAAAGCAGCGCTTTACCCAAAAAAAGATCATTTGCTTAGACTGCTTAAAAAAACTGGTCTTAGCGCCGTCGTCTTACAAGAACAGGAAATAATAGAGTTGTTTTACAATTTGTATAATCCATCTCCTTCGGGAACAAAACTGGCGCCAATTAATAGCTATACTACGGTAATTTCAACCGCATAAACATTATGTTTTTTAATTTGTTTGGTAGTAAAAAAAATAAGGCACCAGCGGCTACCAGCGCTGGGAAAGTCGTAGCCGCTGGTTTAACTTCAATAAAAGATATCGTCGCTCCATCGTTTATTGAGGTTGATTTTAATCATTTAAAAATTGGTGACAAATACTATAGAACTCTGTTTGTTGTTGGGTATCCGAGATTTGTTTCTTCTAATTGGCTCTATCCCATAATCACCTTCGATCATCCTCTTTATATATCAATGTTTATTTATCCGACCCAATCAAAAGATATATTAAAAGATTTAAAAAGAAAAATTGCCGAAATGGAAGCAACCATTGAAAGTGATATGAAAGCAGGTAAAGTTGTCGATCCATCCACTCAAGTTGCTTTAGACGACGCTCTCACTCTTCAAGCAGAGCTCGCACAAGGATCGGAGAGATTTTTCCAATTTGGACTTTATGTCACTATCCCCGCTGACTCATTGGAAGAATTGAGCCAAACCACAAAAGAAGTCGATTCTTCTCTTTCGTCACTTCTAATCATCGCTAAACAATCAACTCTGGAAATGGAAGAAGGTTTTAAATCTACCCTACCGCTATTTGCCGATAGATTAAAAATATGGCGAAATATGGACACCACCTCTTTGGCAACGACGTTCCCTTTTTCTACCGCGTCTTTAACTGCTAATGAGGGTGTTTTATATGGTGTCAACGAACATGATGGGAGCTTGGTAATTTTTGACCGTTTCTCACTTGAAAATGCCAACTCAGTTATTTTGGGTAAATCCGGGGGTGGAAAAAGTTTTTTGGTTAAGTTGGAGGTGTTACGGCTATTGATGATAGGCGTTGATGTTATTATTATCGATCCGGAAAATGAATATCGCGAAGTTGCCCAAACGGTCGGTGGAGAGTACATCTCTTTTTCACTATCTTCTGAATACAAAATAAATCCTTTTGATCTTAATGCAGTAACTCCAGAACCTGATGAACTCGCTAATAAAATATTAAACCTTCATTCTTTAATGAGAGTTGTTATGGGAGAGCTTACCCCATCCCAAGATGCAATGTTAGATCGTTGCTTGGTTGAGGTATATCGACAAAAAGGAATCACTGATGATGTTGAAACCCACAAAAAACAACCGCCGCTTTTAGAGGATTTATATAAGGTTTTACTTGGGTTGGAAACACCAGAGGGTCAAGAATTAGCACAGCGATTAGAAAAATTTATAAAAGGATCTGCTAGTGGAGTATTTAACCAACAATCGAATTTTGATATAAAGAACAAGTTTACTGTATTTGGAGTTCGCGACCTCGAGGAAAATTTAAGACCAATGGCCATGTATATTATCCTTGACTATATTTGGAATTCTATCAGAAAGGATAAAAAAAAGAGGGTTTTGGTGGTTGATGAAGCTTGGTATTTGGTCAAATATAAAGATTCGGCTGAGTTTTTACACAGTTTTGCCAAAAGAGCGAGAAAGTATCAACTTGGGTTAACAACGATAACCCAAGATGTGGAAGATTTTTTGAATGTTGAGGAAGGAAAAGCCATTCTTACAAATTCAAGCCTGCAAATATTGCTAAAACAATCAACAGCTGCGGTTGATAAAGTTTCGGAAATTTTCAATCTAACAGGTGGTGAAAAACATTTTCTTCTTTCTGGAGACGTTGGTGAGGGACTATTTTTTGCTGGCCAATCTCATGTTGCGATTAAAATAATTGCTTCCGATGAAGAGTACAAACTAATCACCCAAACCTAAACATTGGTTTCTTCTATCCTTACCGGCATGATTACGTGAATGAAATTGTCATTACCAACCTCCCTAAATAAACCCGGAGCGTTTTTATCAACCATTTCAAATTGAATTTTTTTTGCTTTAGAAATACTTAAAAATTCTAAAACAAACTTAAAATTAAAAGCTATTATTTGCTCCTCGCCTTCCATCTCGATTGGTTGATACATTATCGAATCATCACCTGGAGACGATTTTGGCTTTATATACAAACCGTCTTTTTTTATATCCAGAACAATTGTATTGGATAATTCTCTGGCAAAAACCGATGATAATTTAATATTACGTAGTAATTCATCTCTTTCAACAATGAATTTTGTCCGGTGTTGAGTTGGAATGACTTTTTGAAATGGGGGGAAATCACCGTCGATTAACCGTGAGGATATTTCCATCTTCTTAAGATCAAACTTAACCATTTTTTCAGTCTCAGATATTGTCATTTCTAAATCTTGGTCTTCATTTAGAAGCTTTGTTATGTCGTTTATTGTTTTGGCTGAAATAATTGTTTTTGGAAGTGTTTCTTTAGTTTTTTTTGTTACCAAAGACAATCTGAATCCGTCTGTTGCAACTATATTTAGATTATCGTCAGATGTTTGAAAGTATATTCCCGTTAAAATCGGCCGGCTTTCGTCTGTGGCGGCCGCAAATATCACCAGTGATAAATAGTCGTTAATTAACTTCTTTTCGAGTATGTGTTTTTTTCCTTCAATTGTTGGTATTTTTGGGAAGTCATCGGCCTTAATAACTGGAAATGTTGCTTTTGTTTTTCCCATGCTTATAATCAAACTTGTGTCTGAAAATTCCAAATCTATTTTTCCTGACGGTAAAAGAGACAAATATTCACCAATTTTTTTTATATCGACAACATTGTTTTTTTCTTCATTGGTGTCGTTTTTTAATTCCGTGTAAAAAAAATCATTTAAATTTGTTGTTGTGATTGCTATTTTTTTATCAAAAACTTGAATTAAGCCATTTTGCAATAGCGGGACCGATGATGTTTTTGATAAGGTAAATTTTTGGGCGTTAAAAATCTTTTCTTGTAAAAAATCTTTCAATATTGATAGTTTCATATTAAATAGTAGTCTTAGTAAATGTGGTTAAGTTTATAACATCCCAATTACTATTTCAACGGATTTAGATAACAAGATAAAAGTTATATTTGTTAAATAAACCAACGTGTATAGAAAGTGGATATATTGTTTATTGATAGAGGTTTTTGACTATCCTGTCAATATTTTCTCTTAATTTTTGGTCGTCGACAACTAGTTTTGTGATTTTTTCTACACCATGCATGATAGTTGTGTGATCTTTCTTTTTGAGAAAATTACCAATATCTTCATATTTCATTTTTAAACGATTTCTTAAAATATACATCACTATCTGGCGTGCTAAAGCAATATTTTCTTTTCGAACAGAGGATTTAATAAGCAAGGGCGTTATTGAAAAATATGCTCCAACGTTTTTTAACACGCTTTGTGGAGTAACGCGATCAAAACCTTGGCCGTTTTTAAAAAGCTCTTTTGTAACCATTTCTGGCGTAAAGACATTTTCTATCCCGGTTTCACCATCTAACCTTAACATTTTTGAATAAAGTTCTAAAAGTTTACCTTCTAATTCTCTTGTATCTTCAACTTGTTGAGCGATAGTCTTAGCAACTTCCATGTCTATTTTTATATTTCTCTCTTGAGCTTTTATTAACAAAATTGCCGTGCGAAGTTCAAAATCCGGCTTTTGGATATCGATAGATAATCCACCTGAAAATCTAGAGCGGAGTCTGTCTTCTAGTTTTTTTATTTCTTTAGGTGGTTTGTCTGAAATTAAAATTATCTGTGCCTTTTTTTTTATCAAGGTGTTGAATGTATGATAAAACTCCTCTTGTATGTAGTTTTTTCCACCAATAAACTGAACATCGTCAATGACCAAAACATTCACATCTCTATATTTTTTTCTGAATTTATAAGTATTTTTTTCTCTTATTGACCCGATTAAATCATTGGTAAACTCCTCGGATGTACAATACAAAACCTGAATATCACCGTTAAGTTCAAGTGTTTTATTAGCTATAGCCTGAGCCAGATGGGTTTTGCCAACGCCAACGTCTCCATATATAAATAACGGGTTGTAGACATTTCCATAGTTCCCTGCCACTGCTTTAGCAGCTGAATAGGCAACGTTATTAGAATTTGACACAGCGAAATTGTCAAATATAAAATTATCATTTAAACCCGTTGTTTTTACATCTTTAATCTTTTCAAAGGTGACCATTTTAATTAAAGGAGTAATTGGGGGTTTGGTTGATTTTTTTACCTCTTTAACATCAAACAATATTGATATTTGTTCACCGCTCCAAACAGAGAAAAAATTACTAAGTTCGTCTTTTCTAGTATCCAAAAACATCTTAATACCCAAATTATCACAACTGACAAACGCCGTTTGTTTTTCAATATTGGTAAGGCTAGTTTTTTTTAAAACTGAGTTTAAAACAGGAGAAATATTTTTTTGTTCTACATAAACGAGAAACGGCAACCAAATTTTCAAGTAATTCATAAATAATGTGGATAAATTATCCACAATGTTATTTTAAAGTTATCCACAAATCAATCACATGTTTACTATATTAATTAATCAAAGGATTTAGTTGCTGTTAGAATAACGTAAAAACAAACAATATGTAAAATATAGGATAATTAGAATAGTTAAAAACGTCGTTTAATTTTTCGAATCGATTCTATAAGCCAATTAATTACATAACTCTTATTGAGAATATAATCTTGAGTAGGCACAAATTCAAGGATAAATCCACCAAACCCTTTTTTAAAATTAGTCAATCCTTTCCAGGGATGTTTTGTTTTATGTTCCGGTGCAATGCCCCAAAAATTATAAAAACCAAAACCATTTTCTTTTAAATATTTAATTATTTCCCATTGAATAATATAAGCAGAGGGAATTTTTGGATCGAGTAAATCTGACGCCCCATGATGATAATATCCTGACGAGCCGTGTAAAATTATCATCGCTACCGAGAGAAGTTGAGACTTCTGAGTCGCGAAAAATAACAAAGCCTTATTTTCTTTAGAAAAGGTATCGAACTCAGTTTGTAAATATTTTTTACTGAAACCAACAAATTTTTGTCTACTTTCAGTTTTTTTATAAACATCATAAAACTTGTCAAAATCAGCTAAGCGTCGTGATGATGAAACGGAAATGTTATGTTTATCTTTTTGGTTGATTAAATAACGAGTTGTTTTTCTCATTTTTTTTAAAATTTCATCCTCGTTTTCTTTTAAATCAAGAATCCAACACATTTCCGAATGCATGTGTATCGGCGCTTTAATAAATCCCAGTGATTGAAAAAGATGAATATTTTCTTCTGAATTATTTAAAATAGGCGCTATTCTAATAAAACTGCAATTTTCTTCTTCCGCAAGTGTAATTAATTGCTTTTTTACCTCGTTTAATATTTGGTTGTATGAATGGGCATGTTGACTTTTATCAATAATGGGTCCATGTGGCACGAAGATAAACGACCCGCGCTTGGCTGTTATCTTTATTGATAAAAATATAGAAATAATTATATTTCCTTCAAAGACGCCGAATCGCCAGATTTTATTGCCGATGTTTTGATTAAATTTACCCCAACACCAAGAATGTAGAAATGTATTTTCGTTTTTACAGATAAAATCATCCCAAGTTAAATTATCAACAATCGGCTTTATTTCCATGATTTTTTACTTAAAGGATAATGAATTTATAAAAGTACAAATTTTTTTTGCCTCGTCTGGTTTTATATTAATGTGTGTTGGTAAATTAATAAGTCGATGAACCAATTCTTCTGCATTTGGGCAGGAATCGAGTATGTAAAAAAAAGCGTTAAAATCAGTTTTTATCGGGGTTATTGGCGTACTATACCAATCGCCTAAATATATACCATTTTTTTTGGCTTGGGTAAGGACATGATTTTTGTTATTGAGTAAAATCGGATATCGTAAAAATATAGTTATTTCATCTCCAAAGTTATCCGATTTAATTAACTTTGTATAAATATCAGCTATTTGCCGACGATGTTGATTGAAATCATCAATTTTTAATAGCTGATTTAAGGCTAATTTTGCCAAAAAAGGAGAAAACCGATAATCAATAAATTGAGGCATTTTGCCGATTTTTTCTTCATTGTATACAGCTTTTGACAACAGGTTTATTTTAAAACATAGCTTGATAATAATCCTTCCAATGATGATAGGATAGAGCAAGAGACTGAAATAATAAATTGGATTAAAAAGTAACTGTTTTACTAAAAAAGATTTGGGCGTTTGTTGCAGTTTGTTTTCACAAATAGCGAGTTTTTTAGCTAAAGAAGAGTTTTTGGTTACGATAGCGCCACCAAAGACCGATGAAATCATCTTATCCCGACCAAAACTAAAAAAAGCAACGTCACCAAATGAACCAAGTTTTTGTCCTTGATATGTCCCACCAAGTGAGTGGGCACAATCTTCGATTAAAATTAAATTATTCCTATCGGCGATTTGTTTTATCATCTTAATCTCAGCGGGTATTCCAAAGGTATGTTGGATGATAATAGCTTTTGTTTTTTGTGATATTTTCTTTCTGAGATCGTCAATATCCATATTCAAAGTTTTTTTGTCAACGTCGACATAAACGGGTTTTAACCCGCTCCAAATTATTGAATTTGGCACTGCGACGCAAGTAAGCGCCTGAACGACGATCTCGGATCCTGGTTCTAAATTTAATGATTTTAATAAATAATATAAAGCCGCACGCCCCGAGGAAAAAACAAAGCAATGTTTAACGTGATAATAACTACAAAACCATTCTTTTAATGTGTTGATGAATTGGTTGTTTTTAGATTTAAACATTAAAGAAAGGACTTGTTGTAGAGCTAGTGTTACATCGTCGCCTTGGACGTTTGGGGCAAAAGAAGTGGTGATGGGTTTTTTTATCAAGTCAAACATTTTTTTTATCAGATAATAATTCAGTCATACATAAAACGTTATTATTTTTGGGGAAAAGCAGAGCTTTTTGAAGTATATCAACTCTTTTATTTTGACCGTTGACATCAATATCAAAATCGCACCCAGATGATAATTCAAGATGATCTGATCCAATCCACCCAAAGCCACCGGATTTAAAAGACCTGGCCTTATTGAATAAATATTCTGACGTTGGATCAAAAACATCTCCTGATGGCATTTTTGCCCATGCGTGCATATTGTTTTGATTATAGCCAAGATAATATCCAAACACCGGTAGACATGAAATATTTAAAGCTGACATAAGTGAACAAAACAAAACAACAAATCCACCACAATCAACCGAAGGTTTGACAAGAGTTTCGTTTACAGAATAAAGACCATCGATAGGATTGCCATAACTTAACTTAGTAATAACATAGTCATAAACAGCTTTAATATATGCATCTTTTTTTTGATCTTTGATTATGAGCTGGGATACAATTTTTTTTATAGCGGTGTTTGTTGAGATGAATTGATTGTTTGGAGTAGGTTTTTCTTGAATGATTATGTTACCTCTTGAAACATTGGGAAGAATAGTAGCTTTAAAATAATGGGTAACAATTTTCACCTGTTGTGGTTTTAGATTTAACTCAACAACATAAAATTTATTCTTATATAGTTGGTCGGTGCTTATCTCGCCTTTTTGTGTAAATTTATTGGAAGTGATTATTTGATATGGAGTACTTTGAGGTATCGGGAAAACACAGTGGAGTCTTTCTGATGTTTTACCGTTGTTTGTAATTGTGACTTTATAATCAATTTGATAGCGTTGTTTTTTGAAATAAGAATTAAGCTTTAGATTTTGGATAAGTTGGTGATACAAAATCAATATGTTTTTATTAATCATTTGCACGGATGTGGACCTGACGGGGGTCGAACCCGTAACCTTCTGACTGCCAGCCAGACGCGCTGCCAATTGCGCCACAGGCCCTGTATTATGACTTATATTATATATCGAATGGAGTTTTATTTAAAGATAAGGAACAATCTTGTTGACAGGGCAGGTTAAATCAGTTAGCATTAACTATTACCAAACAGACACAAGTTAGAGAATAATGCTACCTACTTTAATCATTTCTTTTAGGGAGTTTTTGGAGGTTTTTTTAATTATTGGTGTTTTTTTTGGCATATCAAAAAAACTAAAACTTAGACGGGAAAAAGAAATTCTATCGGCATCGATATTAGGAATAATTATTTCATTTATTCTTCCGATTATTACATTTGCTTTAGGCGATAGCGCTCGAACTATTATTACTGAAAAAAACGCTGAGCTTCTCGAAGGATATTTGATGATTTTTTCTGGAGTGTTTTTGGGTTTTGTAATTTTTTCTTTACATAAATTCTTTGTACGTTATCGTTCAAGCGCAATAGAATCAACTCATCAGAAGCTGGAAAAAAATATTTTTGATTTATCACTGTTTTTAACAATAGTTTTTTTCGTCGTGCGAGAAGGTTTTGAAATAGCCCTTTTTACGGCAACAACATCTCTTTTTTCAAAATTTGTTGAAAACCTTCTTGGATTGGGTTTGGGATTTGCAATATCTCTTTTATTTGGTACGTTAACATATATATCGTACGTCAAATTTCCGATAAGTAGAATTTACAAACTAACTGAATATTTAATTGTTATTTTAGGAGCAGCATTTTTAAAAAATGGGATTGGAGAGTTGGCAGAGATTTATTACAATGTGCATTTATCAGACATTATTCCCATAAAATTAAATTTTTTACCGGAAAAATCAACACTAATTGGACATATGTTGAAAAGCATTGTCGGAATCGAGCAAAATTTTAGTCTGGCAAAATTGTCTATCATGGTTATTTATGTTGCTTTGATCTATCTAACTTTACTTCGAGTCAATAAAAAAAATACAAACAAGGCGTCATAATGCTATCCCGCCCCCAGATTTATTATCGAGCGGTATATAATACAGAAATGGACTATTTTAACAAGACTTTGTATATACCTCAGGTTGATAGAAAAGATAATGTTATTGGTCAAGTCGAACGATGGAAAGCTCATGAAGACGTGATTCTTCATCGGGGGTTTACAATAATAATAGGTTTCCAAGACAAAATAATTATTCAACACCGACGTCATCCAGTCTTTGATGATGTCTACGACATCACTTGTTCTTCCCATCCAATATACGTAAAAAACAAACTTCAACCAATGATTGATGCGATTTACTTGACTTTAAAGCGGGAGTGGAATTTATCAAAAAATGATTTATTACATGAACCTAAGTTCCTCGCTAAAAACTACTACAAAAGCAAAGATAAAAATAGTCAATACAGTGAACATGAAGTTTGCTATGTTTATAAAACCGAGGTTAAGAGCTTGCCTCTCCCCGATCTGAAATATGCTTATGGATCATCACTTTTGACACGTGAGCAAATCTTAAATAAAAAAACATCAATATATAAGCAATTTGCTCCATGGGTTTATAAGATGTTTAGCTTGATATAATACCATTTGCGGTTTAAATGCGTTATATTTGCGGGAATTAATTTGGTTTGTTTTTATACTCTTCATGTTGTAGAAAATTGCGGAACGTGCCTTCTGTATTGGCGAGCTGGTGGAAATTACCTTTTTGAATGACTTTTCCTTTCTCAAATACAAAAATTCGGTCGTTTTGAACCAGCGTAGTCAACCTATGAGCAATGGTAATAATGGTTTTGTCTTTAAAAAGATGCTCAATGTTTTTTTGAATTAATATTTCATTTTTATTATCTAGTGCAGAAGTTGCTTCATCAAAAATGAGTATTTCTGGGGATTGGAGAATAAGTCGAGCGAGGACGAGTCTTTGCTTTTGACCACCGCTTAAATTTTTACCTCCTTCAGAAACACGCCCTTCAAAACCACCAAGAAAGTTTGTTATTTCATCAAAAATAAGAGCTTTTTTAGATGCGTCAATAATTGCATCCTTACTTACCGTTTTATTTGTAAGTCCATAGAGAATGTTTTCTTCAACGGTTCCGGAAAATACATATGGTTGTTGGGGAATATACATGATTTTTTGTGCAATTTCCTCACGGTTAATTAATTTCAGATTCCGCCCAAAAAGATATATTTCACCCTGGTATCCATGCACAAGGCGGAGAAGAATTTTAACAAACGTAGATTTTCCACATCCAGACGCCCCGGCTAGACCGATTTTTTCTCCTGCATTAATTTTAAAAGTTACGTTGTTGAGAATTGGAATATCAGGTTTTGTCGGATAGGAAAAAGTAATCGATCTTATATCAATGACGGGGTTTTCTGATGGATTCTTTTTATTTCTTTTTACGTGAGTAAATGATCTATCGAGCGGCTGATGCAGGAGTCCGTATAGATCATTGACTTTTATTGAGCTTTCGTGGGCTTCATCTAAAATGCGGTGAATTTCTCGAAGAGGTGTGGTAATACTGATAAAAAGGATGGAGTAAACAAGTATGTCACCTTTCGTAATTGCCCCAGATGCTGAAAAAAACACTGCAAGTCCTATAACGAATATATAAAAAACACCCTCATTTAGATATTTAGCCGCATCGAATAGTGCCATGGCGATATGATGCTTAATTTCTTTTTTTCTCAATTCTTCAGCTATTTTTTCTATTTTTTTAATCTCGAAATCCGATGTATTTAGTGTGCGTACCGTTTCGATTCCTGATAACATTTCAACGACAGTTCCGTCAATATGTTCTTTACCACGTAAAAGAGTAACTCTAATTCCCTTTTGTGATGATATTTGTTTAATGACGATAAAAAGACCAACGGGGATAACTAAAATCATTATCGTTGCCAGAGCCGGTTTTTGATAAAAAGCGATTGTTGTTGCTGCGACCGCGCTAAAAAATGCAGGAAAGAAATCTAAAAAACCAAGTTTAATTACTCTGACCAGTCCCTGAATAGATCTGAATAGTCTTCCGTGTAATGAGCCAATCTGTTGTTGTTGTATAAATGATGTAATGTCCGTCTTTAACAGACGATCAATAACCGCAACTGTTTGTTTTTTTTCTGTTTGAGTAGCGACATTTTCAACTAAATATTTTCTTATTACCGTAATAATCTCTCGACTAATGACAATGACGAGAATAACCATGATAAAGGGTACGGCTACTAAAAAACTAAACTGTTTGATGTTTACAATCTGATCGACAAATTTACCTAAAATAACAGCTGGCAAATTGGTTAGAATACCGGTGATAGTCATTAACAAAGTAGCTACGGTTAGATTTCTTTTTTCATTTTTATCCATCAATTCAAGTGAGCGTTTGAAGCCGGTGAAAATTTCAATTAATTCTTTTGTCATGAAGTTAGATTTACAAATTTCATCTACATTATAATATAACTAAGATGAGAGTGGCTATTTTAGGCGGAGGAATAACCGGTTTGACTGCAGGATATTTATTAGCAAAAAAAGGTCATAGTGTAACAATTTTTGAAAAGGAAAAAATTCTTGGTGGTTTGGCTTCAGGATTTAATCCGCCTAACAGCGCCACGTCTGACGTGACTGGCGGATGGGACTGGCCGCTTGAGCGAGCTTACCATCACTTATTTGCCAATGATGATGATATTTTAAGTTTTGCGAAAGAAGTGGGGTTTGACCAGATTTATTTTCAAGAGCCGATCACGGCGTCTATGTATGAAAAGCCAAATTACAAAATCCAAATTTCAAATAATAAATTTAATCTTTATCCATTAGATACACCAGTTGATTTCTTACAGTTTCCTCGCCTATCACCTATTCAAAAAATACGAGCAGGAGCAATATTAGCTGGATTAAAACTGTCTCCTTTTCTATCGCTTTATGAAAAGCAAACGGCGAAAGAATTTTTAAAGAAAACAATGGGAAATGATACATGGAACATCATGTGGGAATCGCTTTTTCGGAAAAAGTTCGGTAAATATGCGGGAAATATTTTAGCCTCATTTATCTGGGCAAGAATCAAAAAGAGAACCAAAAAATTAGGTTATATCAGAGGCGGATTTCAGGCATTTGTTGACTATCTAGAAAAAGTAAATAATGAAAAGGGAGTGGTTATTAAAAAAGGAACAGGGGTAGGGGATATTAAGAAAACCGGCAATACTTTTGTTGTTAATAGCCAAGAATTTGATTCAGTTATTTCAACGTTACCAACTATGCTGATGACAAAAATCACCCAAAATATTTTTCCAGACATTTATCTAAAAAAATTTGAAAAGCTGCACTATCTGCATGCGGTTAATCTGATCATTGAATCTAAAGAGCCGCTTTTTGAAAAAGAATATTGGATTAATGTCTGCTCGGAAGAGCTGCCGATAATGGTATTAGTTCAACACACAAATTTTATCGACAAAAAAAATTACAATGGTAATCATATTTTATATATCGGTAATTATGTCGATAAAGATCATAAATTATTAAAGATGGGGAATGAGGAAATCTTACATTATTTTCTTCCTTATTTAAAAAAGATAAATACCAAATACCAAATATTTGATACTAAATACTATTTATTTAAGGCTCCTTTCGCTCAGCCTATCTTTGATAAAGATTTCCTGCAAAACAAGCCCGATTTTAAAACTCCGGTGAAAAACTTTTTTATTGCCAATCTTGATATGACCTATCCATATGACAGAGGTACCAATTATGCAGTGAAGCTTGGGAGAGAGGTATCATCTCTTCTTTAATTTCGGCTTATTGATTAAAGCATCAAGAATTTCCCACCGTTTCTTTTTTACCTTGAACGGCACGTCGTCAATCATCACCTTCGTTGCTGCAGTCATGGGGCGGGAGGAGTAAATATTGACATAGGCCCAGTCAAAATTTATTTGTTTGCATAATTTGACGGTATTTTCAAATTCCGCGTCAGTTTCACCGCAAAAACCAACAATTATGTCAGTGGTTATTTTGAGATCCGGGATTTTGGATTTTAGATTTGCGACGAGTTTAACAAACTCAGCCGCAGTGTACCACCGGTTCATCCGTTTCAACATATTATCATCCCCCGATTGGACGGCAATATGAAGCGCCCGGGAGATATTTTTATTTTGGGCAATGACATCAATCAATTCATCACTAAAGTCCCAAGGATTTGATGAAATAAAATTCACATTTTTAAAACCCAGTTTGGCCACATCTTCCAAAAGATATGGAAATAGGGTAGGAATACGCATTCGGCCAAGATGTTTGACGAAAATGGGTTTATATTTAGAAATTCTAAATTCGAAATCCGAAGCGCCAAACAAATCCGAATTTTCTAAATTCAAATTTTCAAACGGTTGTTGTTTTGAATTTTGAATATTAGTATTTTGATATTGTTTCGGATTTTGTGCTTCGTGCTTCGAATTTATAGAAAAGTAGTCTTTTCCGGGTAAATCCCGCATAACCTGTACATTTTTTTCGCCCAAAATAAGATCAGCCCCATATGAATTAACATTCATGCCGAGTAAAGTCACATTTTCATAACCTTTTTGTTTAAGTTCAGAACATTCATTGATAATATCTTCGTATGGTCTTGATATTTCCCGGCCCCGGGTAAAAGGGACGATGCAGAATGTACAAAAATTATTGCATCCGTTGGAGATAGGCACCCAAGCAGATTTTGAATCGGTTCTTAAAGGAACATGATCAAATCCAACTTCTTCAATCGGCATAAACTCGTCAACTGCGGGCATGATATCCTTTAATCTTTTCAAAAATTTCCCGGTTTTATCTCGATTGGCAACGCCAACCATGCAGCCGGTGACGATAATTTTGATTTTAGATTTTAGATTTTTGATTTTAGATAGATTATTAACCAAACCATAGACGCGATTTTCAGCAGATTGCCGGACCATACAAGTATTAATGACGATATAATCGGCAGATTCAACAGTTTTGGCTTTTTTCATGCCACGACCTTCAAGCTCTGTCGATATACGTTCGCTATCAGCGACGTTCTGTTGGCATCCGAATGTCTTTATGAAATATTTTTGAGATTTTTTCATCTCTGGTATTTTAACATGGAGATAGATACCTTATTGTCGAGAATGCATTTTTACAAACCATTGACATTATGTGGGTGAGATTCAACAAGAGCATTTTGACTTATCTGGATAAATTCGGCTTTTTCCCATAATTCTTTGATGTTTCGGGCTCCACAATAAGAAAATCCTGATTTTATACCCCCTAAAAATTGAGTCAAAAGTTGGGCTACGTTGCCTTTATATGATACGATCGCCTCAACACCCTCGGCAGCATACTCACGAATATCGCGATTAATTGAAACGTCTTTAAATTGCCGTTCATAATTAGCGGTTAAAGAAGCCATCCCTCTTGTTAATTTAAATTTTTCCGAATTTCTATAAAAAGTTAAAGCAGGGCTTTCCTCACATCCAGCCAAAAGTGCACCGATCATCACCGTTGATGCGCCAGTAGCTAGTGCTTTGACAATATCTCCAGCATAGCGGATTCCGCCATCAGCAATAATTGGTACACTTGATTGACGGGCGACTTCAACCGATTCAATAAGAGCTGTTATTTGAGGTACACCGGCGCCAGCGACCACCCGTGTGGTACATAAGGCCCCAGGCCCAATACCGACCTTTACCGCATCTGCACCATTATCTATCAACTCTTTTGTTCCTTCGGCTGTTGCGACATTACCGGCAATGAATTCCATTTTTGTAAACTTTTTCTTAAGCTCTTTAAGAGCTTTAAGTAAGAACTCCGAATGGCCATGGGCAACATCAATGATAATCACATCACAACCTGCTTTAATTAGAGCTTCTGTGCGGTCAATATAATCTCCTTTTATCCCGACAGCAGCGCCGACTGGTAAACCATCTTTTTTTACCAATTTCACCTTTTCAACTTGGCTATCAATTGATAAAAATCGATGAAGAATACCAATTCCTCCCATCTTAGCCATTTCGATAGCCATATGTGATTCGGTCACCGTATCCATATTGGCAGAAACAATCGGAATTTTAAGCTTTATTTTTGGTGTCAAATTGGTCGTGAGATCAACGTGACTTCTTGATTCAAGTTGTGTCTTTTTAGGAATGAGCAGTACATCATCAAATGTTAAACCAAGCGGTTTTATATTAATCATAAAAATATATTAGCCGATCGCTCCGGTGAAACCGAGACGATACTAATCGGCACTTGTAATTGGCTTTCAATAAATTTTATATATTTTTGACAATTTTTTGGTAAGTTGTTAACATTTCTAATGTTTGTGATATCTTCAGACCAGCCGTCAAAAGTTTTATATATTGGCGTCAATATAGCCAATTCTCTATAACCACAAGCTGAATAATCAATTTTTTTCCCACCCAGTTTATAACCGACACATATTTTAACAGATGGCACTCCCGATAAAACATCAAGTTTTGTCAGCACAATATCGGTGACATTATTTATCTGACAAGAAAATTTTAATGCTGCTAGATCTAACCACCCGACACGACGGGGTCGACCAGTGGTTGTGCCATATTCATGTCCTTTTTCACGGATTTTTTTAGCAAGTCCACCTTCAATTTCAGTAGGAAGAGGTCCACCACCGACTCGTGAGGTATAGGCTTTCACGATCCCAACAATTCTATCAATTGACTTTATGGGTAGTCCTGAGCCTGTATTTATCGCGCCGGTTACGGTATTTGAACCGGTGGAATAGGGATAAGGAGACCAGTCAATGTCGAGCATAGTGCCATGAGCGCCCTCAAAGAGGATGTTTTTGTTTTGTCGGTGAGCGTCGTAAAGAAGAGCGTAGGTATCAACGACATAAGGCTCGATCTTGTCTTTTATTTTTTTATACTTTGTCAATTCTTGTTTGATATTAATAAGTTTAAGATCAAGACTCTTTAGTATTTTATTTTTTATTTCTGCTTGAAAGCCGAACTTTTCTTCGAAGAGGTCAAAATGGATAAGTTCATAGATGCGAATACCGTTATAACTCACTTTATCGGCGAAGCAGGGACCAATGCCTCGGCCTGTAGTCCCTAAAGCTTCTTTCCCGCGCATTTTTTCATAAGCCTCGTCAAGTGCTTTATGATAGGGGAGAATGAGGTGACAGCGGGGAGAGATAAACAATTTGTTTTTAAGAGAAATTTCTTCACTTTTAAGTGTATTAATCTCATCAAGTAAAACTTCAAGATCTATAATTACACCGTTTCCGATAACACCAATGGTTTTTTTATTAAAAACACCCGAGGGAATTAGATGGAAAAAGAACTTTTTATCTTTGATAACTACCGTATGGCCGGCGTTATTTCCACCGTGAAATCTGACGGCAAAATCAGCATCTTTACCTAACAAATCGACAACTTTGCCTTTGCCTTCATCGCCCCATTGTAATCCTAAAACTGCGGTTGTCATAAGTCATTACTTATATTTAATTTTAAAAAAACAAATAGTCGACGTCAAAATAAGAGTTATGAAATTTGCAATTATTATCGGCGTTGATTTAATAAGCAGTCCGTAAACGAACCATAGAAAAATACCAAAAGTAAATATTAAATACATATGCAATGATATTCCTTTTGTATCTTTTTCTTTGAGAGTTTTAAGCGCTTGAGGTATAAATGAGATTGTCGTAAGAAACGCGGCGGTGTAACCGACAACAAGACTTATATTCTCTGGCATGTCTTTTTCATTATATCATCTAACTCTTGATGTAGATCTGATAGGATGATTTTATTAGCTACGTTAGGATCTAAAACGCGGAGTTTTTTCCTAAAGGGCAGTTGATATTTCATCTATTATTCTATAAAAAAAAGATTGATTTGTCAACTAAAATACCATTGGCAAGATAATAAAGGTTATGGTACGAAGGATCATAAACAAGCGTTGGAGAAAAATGGAGTGACAAAATTACACCGACTGGATTTTATTTAAGGCAGCAATGATCTTATCTGATGATGATTTGGATTTTAATTCCCTCATGCATATCCCAATAATAGCTTTCGGGTTTTTTTGGTAAATGTCTTTATTTTGGTCGATGATTTGTTTTATCTTAAGCTCAAGTTCATCTGCAGATAACTCTTGTGGAAGATAGCATTGAAGAATAGCAATTTGTTTTTCGTTTTGAACGACTAAATCATTGCGGTTGCCTTTTTGAAACAATTCTTTGGCTTCCGCCAATTCCTTAACTTGTTTTTGAATTATTGCGATTATTTCATCATCTGATAATTCTTTTTGTATTTCGATTTCTTTATTTTTAACAGCGGACATTAATAATCGAAGCACTGATAAAACTTCTGTATTTTTACTTTTTAAAGCAGTTACCAAGTCAAGTTGAATTTTATTTTTTAGCATTATAAGATTGTCAGATTAATTATACTACGTGCAAATTAATTTACTTGAGTATATACCCAGTTGTTTTTAATTTGTAAAGGGTATAATGCAAAACAGAGTCAGTGACGCTTATATAATAAATCAAAATGAAAAAAAAAGACAAAAATAAAAAAAACACTGTTTATCAATTGATCGAAAGTCTAATTTTAGATATTGATCAAAAAAATCCAAGTCGGGAACAAATGTTAAGTGACATTAAACAGATGAACTATCGGATCCGGCCAGTTGGGGGCGATATTTTCATATTAGCTGCCAAACACAATCATTTACTTAAATCTTTATGGAAATTGTCCAAGATTGAAGAAGTGGTTATTCGTGCTGCAGACACGCTTGATGAAGGGCAACGTAGTATTTTTTTCGGCTATATAGATAGTTTTGAAAATCGGATGCAACGATATATATTAGAATCAATGGAAAAATTATCCAAAACTGAACAACTTTCTCTTAAAACCATGACTCTCGAGGTTTCTCGCGAGGCGAAAAAGGGCAAAGGAAATATAAACTAAGGCAAATCATGCGTTATCCAATCGTACTTGATCTAGAAACCAAACATAGCTTCCGAGAATTTAGCGACCCAAAAAAACTCGGGATTTCCGTGTTAGGAATTTTTGATTACCACGATAATCAACTAAAAGCATTTTTTGAATCAGAATTAAATACGGCGTTTCCCCTTCTTGAAAATGCTTCAATCCTAATCGGTTTTAATATCAATAGTTTTGATCTGCCGGTGTTGCAGGGATACTATCCGGGGAGAACCGAGCAATTTAAAACCTTTGATATTTTAGACGATATAAAAAACAAATTAGGACGAAGATTAGCTCTAAATGATATTGTTTCGGCCACTTTAAACAAAAAGAAATCCGGACATGGTCTTGCCGCAATTGATTATTATCGAGAAGGTCAACTAGATAAATTAAAAAGCTATTGTCTTTCAGACGTATCCTTAACAAAAGAACTATTTGAATATGGAGTCAAAGAAAAAAAAATATTTTATCCGCATTTAAGTGGCAAAATGGAACTTAAAGTAACTTGGGAAAAATCTTTATCTCAATCAAACGACAATGATGTCAGTCTTACGTTACCTTTTTGATATAATTTCTATATGCGCTTAAAAAAAATAAAAACCATTTTAATTGCTGCAAGGCCTAACCAGTGGATTAAGAATTTTATTATTTTTACAGCAATATTGTTTTCAGGGCAACTTTTCAACATGCCACTTCTTTTCAAGTCGGCATTTGGATTTATTGTTTTTTGTCTGTTATCCTCAGTTTCTTACATTTTGAACGATGTTGTTGATTATCAATTTGATCGTAAGCATCCAATAAAAAAGTTGCGGCCGGTGGCTTCAGGCTCTTTAAGTATTCCTGATGCAACGTTTGTTGTCTTTATTCTTTCGTTAGTAGCTCTTATTA
This sequence comes from Candidatus Roizmanbacteria bacterium RIFCSPHIGHO2_02_FULL_37_13b, assembly GCA_001789395.1. Lineage (GTDB taxonomy): Bacteria > Patescibacteriota > Microgenomatia > UBA1406 > HO2-37-13b > HO2-37-13b. The sequence continues at coordinate 65,299 of MFZK01000022.1, forward strand.
TTTCATTATTCTTTTCCATTCCCTTCTTTATTCTGTCTTTAGTATTTTTGTTATTGCACTTTTTTTATTCGTTATATTTTAAGCGTTATCCGGTGCTTGATATATTCACCATTTCTTTCTCGTTTATGTTGCGTGCATTTGCCGGTCAAATAATAACTGGTTATCATATTCAAATATGGCTACTTTTAACAATATTTTTCATCTCTCTTTTTATCGCCACAGTTAAGCGTCATTCCGAATTGGTCATCCATGGTAAGGAAACCCGGTCATCTTTAATTTATTATAAAGGGCACTTGTTAGACTTTCTGACAACTACTTTCGCGACTCTGACAATCACCTCATATTCACTTTATACTTTTTTGGAGAATCCACCACTAATTGAAACGCAATTATCGCGTTATTTTCAAAATGTTTATACGAACTTTGAAGCTCGCAAATGGTTTATGGTGACTATTCCATTGGTTGTCTATGGTATTGCCCGTTATGCACAACTCCTTTATGAAAAAGATCAAGGCGAAGCCCCGGAAAAGATCATGACCCAGGATAAGCCACTAATTTTTACCATCTTTGCCTGGGGTTTAATCGTGATTTCTTTAATTTACGTTTTTTAGAGACTTCACTTATGAATGAAATTGGAGAGGGGAATATTAAAGTTCGCTCTCTGGGTCTTACGCCAGATGATCAAGCCCGTGTTTCTACAATATTCTATAGAAATCTCCCAGCGAGTCGACAGAGGATTATTGACGAATTGCCAAAGCCAGAACTTTCTGATATCCAAAGAGCTGAATTATTAACTATTGAGGTTGCGGCGCGAGGATTTCTTGTCGATAAAATGCGACGTCTTGATATAGATAAACCAGAGTCGCGCTTACCCAATATTATATATTCGGCGCCTAGTGGAGAAGAAGACCAAAGTCATGCAGGATATATAAGGCAATTGGTTGGTTTACCTGTTGTTATGGTTCATCCGGATCGAATTACATCGTTTGACTTAGGTTTAACAATAATGCATGAATTAAGTCATGCATCTACAACCACAGAGACAAGAATGGATTTTAGAAAAGCAGATGGTGATATCGCTAAAGTAAAATCCAATGTACCGATGGGTTTTGCAATCGCTGGTGGCAGCGAAAAATCAATAGGAAGAGGCATCGAAAACGGATTGGCTATAATGGATGAAGTTGACTTTTTTAATGGTTTTTTAAAAGATCATTATCCAAAGGATTATCAACGCCGAGTTGATGGGATTGGACCAAAATTCATAAGAGACAGAACGGAAAAAATTAGCCATAAACGATTCGGCTCTCCATTAACCGTTGAAGAGTATGCTTCATTTATTACTCTTACAGATCAACGTATTCCAATCATTGGTAAATGGATAGCAGTGCCTGGACAAAATGAAACATTACTCAAACAATATATATTGACTAGAGAGTTATGTAGGGCGGTGGGTAGAAAAATTGTGTCAGGCGATGAAGAAGCGCTACCGGAAAATCAATTAGTTCAAAAAGGTCGGGATCACTTAGACGTAGAAAGATATAAAAGGGAAAATAATGCCCATCGAACGATTATTGATATATATGGAGGTAAAGACGCGAAAGTTATTTTTAAGGTTGATGATCATGGAGTTGGTATAGATGAGGCTTTACGGATTGTAGTTGGCAAAGAAAGCAAGACTGGTTGATGTTATAATAAAATCATGGAATCATTTATTATCGACACCAATTTCTTCTTTAATCTGGAGATTAAATCAGGGTTTGGCAAAAACCCAAATGAAATAATCGTCAATCTTACTGATATGGCAAAAAAACTTAAAAAGGAAAAAAAAGCCGAACTTTTTATGCCGGCATCAATTGTTTCAGAGTTTAAGACATTTATGGATGAAAAAAGTGAAATAGCCAATGAATTTCTTACCACAATTACAATAAAATCTCCGGATATTGAAAATATCAAGTTTTCGGTAGCTGTATTTTACAAGTTGGTAGATGAATCCAGATCCAGATCATATCGGGGGCTGCAGATAGCTGAGGAAATTGCTGATCAAGCAGGTAAAATCATGCTGGGAAAGCAAGATTTATCCAAAGTTGATTATCAAAAAACGATAGGAGTAGTGGTTAATAAATTACGGGAAAGATACCGACAAGCGACCCGATTCAATTTTTTGGATAGCGTAGCTGATCTTGACCTAATTGTATTAGCCAAAGAGTTGGACGGTTGTTTAGTGACCTCAGACGAAGGTGTGACCCGCTGGGGAAGAATATTTGGTGTTAAAGAGATTTCATCGGTTCTTTTCCGGCAGAGACTGGTTTCACTTCTTGAATAAAATCTTTCTCAGACGGCATTAATTTTGTCAACCATTCTGTCATTTTGTCGGTTAAGGTTTTATGAGGATGTTCTTGATAGATCAGATAATCAGATAATAGCTTAGTTACTTTTTGTTTAATGTCGATATCCTTAATCACGAGATATATATGGTAAGAATAGGGTTCGTGACTGACCAAAACCAAAACATGGTAATCAAACTTTTCTACAAAATAGAAATAAGATAGAAAGTCGAATCGATAAGCATTTCCGGCGGTTTCAACCCCAAATTTTGTTATTTTATTGGTGACAGAAGGTGGTGGAGTAATCGTCAATACATAAAACAAAAAAATTATTGCTAAAATTGGCATGACTAAGATTTTGTCGCCAAAAAAAACCACGATTAATGATAAAAGCAGAGCTAAGGCGATATAGAAGCGCAGTACACCAGTCGAACGTTTTTTATATGCTCGAAGAGGGGCGACCCAAGAAAAAATAACTTGTGGATTCTGGTTTGTTTCGACTTTCACGTCTGTCATGGTATTTAGTAAATTTTCTCCAATTCGAACAGTCTTGTCAACCGTGATTTTAAATATCAATAAATACAATCATGGTTTTGTTGTATTGTCATAGGAATTCTATCTTCCCGTTCAATTTTTTTTGAGGAAACATCATCACGGGGGCTTTTTTTGTTATGGGGTATTTTTTTTGAGCCTAAGAAAACTAATGATACATTTTGATACTATATTGATGTATTGACAGATTACAGATAGTGTATTAGAGTAACTTCAGACACCAAATATGCATTGTATATTTTGCGGAAGCAGCGAGACAGATGTAATTGAAACAAGAGTTCCTGAGAACGGTTTGACAGTTAGACGACGTCGTGAATGCGGCAAGTGCGTGAAACGATTCACGACTTATGAAAAGGTTGAGGAACTTCCTTTAATAGTGATAAAACGTGATGGAAGAAGAGAAAGATTTGATCGACAAAAGTTATTTAAAGGAATATTTAAATCAACCGAAAAAACAACCGTTACCCTGGAACAAGTAGAAGCAATTGTGTCCGGAGTTGAAAGTGATCTAAAACAACAAGAATCAACAGAGATCGAAAGTAAGACAATAGGAAATCTAGTTGCTAAAAGGCTTAAAAGTCTTGATAAGGTGGCTTATATTAGATTTGCATCAGTTTTTCGGAGGTTTGTTGATCTGGAAGACTTTGAAAAAGAGTTAAAAAAATTATTATGAAATTAAAAGGAGTATCAGAAAAGGTTTTTTTGGATAGATATTCATTGAAAGACAAAAATGGTGGGGCTTTAGAAACGACACCTGATAAAATGTGGCGACGCGTTGCTAAAGGAATAGCTAGTGTTGAAAAAAAAGAAATAAGAAATCACTGGGAAAAAAAATTCTTTAATGCGATGACTGATTTTAAATTCATTCCCGGTGGAAGAATTCTCTCAGGAGCCGGGACCGGTTATGAAGTCACCTATTATAATTGTTTTGTAATTCCTTCCCCTAAAGACTCAAGAGGTGGAATACTAGAGACATTAAAGCAAATGGTAGAGATTATGGCTCGTGGGGGTGGAGTCGGGTTTAATCTTTCATCTCTAAGAGCACGAGGCTCTAGAGTAAAGAAAGTCAATGGCTTTTCTTCTGGTCCATGTAATTGGGCGGAGTTATTCTCTGTAGCGACAAAGGATATCATTCAACAAGGGGGAACTCGTCGTGGAGCCCTGATGTTAATGTTGTGGGATTGGCATCCTGATGTTGAAGAATTTATCACAGTAAAGCAAGATTTAAGACGTATTAACGGTGCGAATTTATCGGTTTGTGTGTCTGATCAATTTATGAAGGCGGTTGAGAATGATGCTGATTGGCCATTAGTTTTCCCGGACACCGACGATCTAAATTACGACAGAGATTGGGATGGAGATATCGAGAAGTGGAAATCATTAGGCAAAAAAATTATTGTTCATAAAATAATTAAAGCCCGTCAGCTTTGGGAGTCAATTGCTCAATCGGCATGGAGGTCGGCTGAGCCTGGAGTTGTTTTTATGGAGCGGGTCAATAAAGTATCCAATACCTGGTATTTTGAGCGAATCAACTGTGTTAATCCTTGTGGTGAACAACCGCTTCCGGACTGGGGCGTATGCAATCTTGGAGCTCTGAATCTATCCGCATTTGTAAAACGAGGAAAAATGGATTACAAAAAATTGTATTCAACATCCAAAGTAGCGTTGCGTTTTCTCGACGACGTTATTGATGCAACAAGCTATTTTTACAAAGAGATAAAACAAAGCCAATCAGATAGGCGTCGTACTGGTCTTGGAACAATGGGATTAGCTGATGCATTGATAAAAATTAAAATTCGATATGGCAGCGTCGAATCAATTAAGGCGATAGATAAGATTTACCGAACGATAAGAGACGCGGCTTATGAATCCTCTACTGAGATTTCTAAAGAAAAAGGATCATTTTTAGCCTTCGATGCAAAAAAATATCCACAGGGAGAATTTATAAAAAAATTACCCAAAAAAATAATCGATGGCATTAAAAAGCATGGTATTCGTAATGCAGTATTATTGACTCAAGCACCTACGGGATCAACATCTCTTTTAGCCGGAGTTTCGTCCGGAATCGAACCGGTTTTTGAATTTTCTTTCATGCGGCGTGATAGGCTTGGTGAGCACAAAATGTATCATCCTCTTTATTCTGAATGGATATCAAAACAGAAAAACACCGAAAAGCAGGAAAAACCGGATTACTTTGTCTCGGCTTCTGATTTAAATCCGGAAGATCACGTCAGAGTACAAGCAGTAATTCAAAGCTATACTGATTCATCTATATCCAAGACTGCAAATGCGCCGACCGACCATACCGTTGAAGATGTAAAAAAACTTTATAATCTGGCCTACGAGTTGGGTTGTAAGGGAGTTACTTATATGCGTGAAGGTTCCCGACCCGGAGTTTTAGAGCGAGAGATGACAGAGAAAAAGAAGGAAGAGAAGAAAGAGGTAATTCAACCGGAATATAAGGTAAAACCAAGACCAATGGTAGTCCATGGATCGACTTACAGGATAAAAACACCTGTTGGAGTAGCTTATATAACTATTAACACCAACGGCAACATGGAACCTTTGGAGCTTTTTGTAAACGTCGGTAAAGCGGGATCTGATGTTTACGCGATGGCTGAGGGATTGGGTAGGATGATTTCGTTGGCACTCCGGTTCTCTTCACATCTGTCGCCGAATGAGCGGATAAAAGAAATCGTTGATCAGCTTTCTCATATAGGCGGAGCGCGAGTTTTGGGCTTTGGAAAGGATAGAATTAGAAGCTTACCAGATGCAGTCGCTAAGGTATTATCAATCCACTACCAATTAAATGGTCACAGTCAAGAAGTATCAACGACCGAAATAAAACAAAATGGGGTAATAGCCGAAGCACCGGTATTGGAGACAATTCAAGAAACACTGCTTACTGAGAGTCAAGCGACAATGACAATGTCAGAATCAGCTAATTTTGATTTTTGTCCCGAATGTGGAGCAGCATCGTTTGTCTATGAAGAAGGCTGTAAAAAATGCTATAGCTGTGGGTATAGTGAATGTTAAGAATTTAATATAAAAAATAAGGCTGGAACGAGACTCTATGTGATGTTCAAAAGTCATACTTTTCGGTATGACCTTAGAACTCCGTACATAAAGGGTCTCATTCCAGCCCTTTTCTTAATAAATACATTATGAATGATTTTGTTTATTAATGTCAAGTACGCGTATTTATTTGTATCCATATTTTTATATTGCTTACCATCTCTTACTATATAAATCTATTGATAATGTGTTTATAACTATATCATAATTAATCCTTAATATTTGGCAGATTGGACTGAATTGAAAGCCCAATTAGCGGCCGTTTCAGTAGTTGAGGGGTGACTTACTCAATTAATGTCTACTAGTAGTGAATCGGGAGTTGTCTTGTTGATTTCTGAAGGCTTACTTAAGCAACATCCATTAGATGATCCTCGTGAAGCAGGACTTATTAACTCCATTTCGATTACTGAGATTCCATTAGAATTTGTTATGGGGATTAAACCTTTCGGGAATTTCGAATTTGACGCACTTGAATATTTACAAGATCGAGTTGCACCGTTAACCGAAGGACCTCAGGATTCTTGATATGTATACGTCATTCTGGCAAGTCCCGGCATTTCATCGGGACGCGTCCAGAATCTGGATCTTAATCTAGAGACTCTGGGCAAGCCAGAGTGACAAGTAGTCTACATTAATAGATTCTGGATACGTCTACGTCGAGACTGACTAGACTTCGGCTTACCAGAATGACGATAAGTTGACTTCAATATTACGCTAAATGAGCATTATCACAACGATAGTTTTTTGATTTCATCAAATAAATCGACAAAGTTTGGATTTAAATTGTGAATCATTTTTATCTTTTTATTCCGGTTCATATCTTTTATCTGTTTTTCTCTGACAATTGCTTCTAACATTGAATTACAGACCTCGTAATAGACTAGTTTGTTTAGTTTGTATTTCTTGGTAAAAACAGATCCAATATCTAATTTATGATCATAGACTCTTTTTACTAGCGATGAAGTAACACCAGTATAATAAGTTGTGTTATTTTTATTAGTCACAATGTATACAAACCCAGATTTCATAAGATAATATTACTATCTTCTACACATAGATTTCGGAGTTGCCATTTATGGAAGTAAAGCGATTCCAGAATCGTATCAAATACAGATTCTGGACAAGCCAGAATGACGAGGGGTATAGTTAATACGTTTTTGTCAAGGACTATGAAATGGTAGTCTATAATTTCATCTTGTATTTTAGTACTTCATATTACATACTACATAGCACTTATGTCGATCTATACCAAAACCGGTGATGATGGAACAACAGCTCTTTTTGGCGGGAAACGGGTTAAAAAATATGACAATCAGATTGAGGCGTATGGATCAGTTGATGAACTATCGAGTCATATCGGTTTAGTCATTTCTAAGCTTAAAGACAAGAAGAACAAAGACCTTTTGACTCTAATTCAAAAAGATTTACATACGATGATGGGGGCACTTGGAGGGGCGAAAACAGATTTAGAAGAGAGGGGAAAACATGTAGCAGTATTTGAGAAAGAAATCGACTTAATTGATAAGAAACTTCCAAAATTGACTCGTTTTATTCTTCCTCAAGGAGGAGAAGTTGCTTCGTTATTTCACATTGCCCGAACCGTATGTCGTCGGGCGGAACGGAATGTGGTTCATTTTTTTTCTAACAATAGAACAATAGAGCAATCGAGTCATAAAATTATAGTACAATATCTCAACCGATTATCAGATTTTCTATTTATGATGGCGCGATTATACGGGAAGGGGAAAGAGATCGTTACATGACAAAGAAGTAATATGAAAAATAAACTACTAATATTCATAATCGGATTATTTATTCTTGGAATCTTAGTGTTTACTTATAAACCACCAATCCAAAAATCCTCAGAAACAGTAAAGACTGAAACGAAAAAGACAATTAGCATCGCTCAAACGGTCATTCTCTCCTCAGCGGAAAAGATTTCCAACACGCTAACAATGAATGAAAATCAAACAGCTCTTGAAGCGCTAAAGTCGAAAACTGTAGTTCAAACGAAAGGCGAGGGAGAGAATGCATATGTTACAACAATAAACAATGTTGAAGCCAGTGAAAGTAAAAAACAATATTGGGTATTTTATGTCAATGGTAAGCCTAGCATGGTTGGCGCGGGAAGTTATAAGTTAAAGAATGGTGATAATATTGAATGGAAAATAGCAACTTATTAAAAAAAATTAAGGCAAGTTATCCACTAATCGCTGTGGTAATTGTTGCTGTTGTAATAAGGTTATTACCTCATCCGCCTAACATGGCCCCGGTAGGTGGATTGGCGCTTTTTTGCGGAGCTAAGTTACAACGAAAACATGCGATACTTGTGACACTAATGGTTTTATTATTATCAGATTTATTTTTAGGGTGGCACGATACGATGATTTTTGTCTATGGAAGTTTTGTATTTACGGTAATAATTGGAAGTTTATTAATTAAGAAATACAGTTCAATCAAAGCTGTTTCTGCAGTTTTTGTCTCATCAATATTATTTTATCTGATAACTAATTTTGGCGTTTGGCTTGTCGGCGATCTATATCCTAAAACTGCTCAAGGTTTGATGCAGGCATATATTTTAGCTATACCTTTTTTCAAAAATTCTCTCTTAGGGGATTTCGTTTATACCCTATGTTTTTTTAAGGGCTATCAATTGTTGGGTTCATTAAACCTCGATAAATTAAATCTTCTGAAAGCAAAAAGATAATTGATCATTGTTCTAAAAATTGGCTATAATAATTTTATGACCGATAAAAATTATTCTTCTATAGTCAATTTATTACCAAATGATCCAGTCAAAACAGGTTCGTCATTGACCAAAGAAGGTGAACCTGGCTTTAAAACCCAGGAACAGATTGACGTCTCTAACGCAGAAATATCATCGTATCACGAAGTGGTTGAACATCAACCCGAGAAGGAGCTAAAACCTTTTATTAAGACGAGAAGTGAAACTATTGATCTCCCTCCGGATTTGAAACAAATTGGTGTTACATCAGTAGCATCGTCAAAATTCCCTAACTATAAACAGGTAAAATTACCCATATCAGATGAAAAAGTCTATCGTGGACTACATTCCCCGATTACCTCATCGTTGCGGTGGTTGGCAGAACTATGTTTTTTTATTTTAAAACAAGCCCATCTTAAAATAAAAAATATCCATGGGAAAGTTGTAAGGGTTATTGCTCTTGATTAATTAGTTCTTCTGCAGCTATTCAAGCGCTCTTTTGATTTCTGCGACAAATCCCGGCTTATCTCGAGCGCCGGCAAATTGTGAAACCGGCTTGCCAGCTTTAAAGATTATAAACGTGGGAATGGAGAAAATATTGTATTTTTCAGCTAATTCTTGATTTTGATCAACATCAATTTTTACAAATTTCACTTTTGTTTTATATTCACTGTCTTCTGCAAGTTCGTCGATAATGGGCGATGTGAAACGGCAAGGTCCACACCAATCAGCATAATAATCGACAAAGACAACACCCTTATCATCAAGAACTTGGGTTTGAAATGTATCTTTTGCTACGGTTATTACTGCCATATTTTTTAAACGAGACAAATTATATCCTAATCTCTTTCTTTGCCAATTTCAACTTTATTATTTTTGTAATAGACGAATAATTTATCTTTTGGTTTGATTTTATACTTCAATAACTCGGGTTTGCAACTGAGTTATTCAGTATATACCCATCTAATCCACTTTTTCACTCTTACGAGCTGCAAACTGGAGTAAGATGAGTATAAGTTCTTGACAGTGAATTAAGGTGTAGTTATACTAAACACCTATGAAGAATAAATTAAATATATTTCAAAAAATATATCTAATCGGTATTTTTTCTATAGTAGGATTTATCTTGTCACAGATTGTTTTTACTAAACTTGTTGGTTCTAATGTGTCTTTTACCCTTTTCGATTTTTTTGCACCAACAAGCGGAGCTTTTTTAGGTGGGTACTTAGGGATAGCTACAGTTTTAATTGTCAACGTGGTCAATTTTGTAATTAAAGGAGCTGTTTTGTCGCCGGCGACTTTTGGAAGATTAATCACTAATCTTTTTGGCGTTTGGTATTTTAGCATTGCATTAAAGAAAAAGACAAATTATATTTTGGCGATCCCAATTTTAGCTATATTGTTATTCTGGTTAAATCCGGTTGGACGAGAAGTTTGGTATTATGCTCTTTTTTGGACAATTCCTATAATGGTACATTTTAAAAGAAATAATTTATTTCTCAAATCTTTAGGTGCAACATTTACCGCTCACGCAGTCGGTGGTGCTTTGTGGATTTGGACAATGGGGTTGCCGGCTGGTGTTTGGCGATCTCTTATTCCATTGACAGCAGTGGAGAGACTTTCGTTTGCGCTTGGAATTAGTGCATCGTATCTCATTGTTTCGCATGTGCTGCAGTTTTTGAAAGCGAGAAATTTATTACCATTGGGAATTCAGCTGACTAAACAGAAGCAGATCTTTTCGTAAAGTAAAAAGCTTGAATACATCTGTTTGTACATGCATCAAGCTCAACAGGCTCTATTTATATATTTACGGATTCTGTGCCTCACGTGACATGTACTTCACATCTGTATTCTTCGCTATTTTACTCATCTTTTTTCCACATTAAAAAGTGGTCCGACGATTTGGATATTGGCAGGAGCACGGAGATTAAAAAAATTCTTAAATTCACTACCTGAAAAACTGGCGCCTCCAGCGTCACCCGATACATTAACAGAATTGACTTTTCCCCCACTAAAATCAGCGTTGATTGAAACGTCGGAAACATTATTGAAGGGATTTCCACCACGGTTTTTTAACTCTGATTTGACTTTTTCAAAATCCCAAGTATCTACACCATCGGGGTTTGGTTTATCTACTTGGGATAGATGGTTTTGGATTGATGTGTCAGCTTTTGCTAAAAGCAATACATTAACAATGTCAGCCACTTCTTGAGATTTCAACCATGCAGTCTTGTTATAACTTGCACGGGAGCCCCAATCACAGTAAAACCAGGGAGAGGATCGATCGTAAGCACTATTTTGTAAATCTGCAAAACTTCCAATTGATTGCGGGCTGTCAACGCCATGTTTAGTCCATGAGGTATCAGACCAGCCAATTTCAGACGACTTGAGGATATAGCCCCCATGCGTTGAAGAATACCAAGCTTTAACAGGATTTCCTCCCTGGATCATCACCCATCCTTTTGTAGCTTCAACTGCTTCGTTCCATCGTCCACCTTTTTCCTCTGCCTTTGCGACCTGACAACTTTGAGTAGCACAGATGGATCTGGCTCCGCGATCGGTATAAGCTAAAGCATAAGAGCGGGCAGCAATTGCCTGAGTTTTTAAAGCTTCCATTGGCCAATCAGACGGCATTTCGTAAATATGTTTGACATAATCTTCAATATTGAAACTACCGATCCCATCAACATTAATAGTAATGCCGGTATCATAGTCCTTTTTTAATTCAAAATTTTCATAATAAGCCCGCAAGATATCTTCAGCAGATTGACCAGCTTCAGATCTGCCTTTGGCTCCATATTGATTCATTCCGGTTCGATTTGGGACCCCATAAGTGAAAAAAGCAAGTCGCGGACTGAATCCGGGATCTTTATCTCTATCATCAATGCAACCAGATAATGATGTAGCAGCAGATCGGGGAATGTTAAGACCGGCTAATTTTTGGGCTAATATTTGTTGTTGGCGGGCAGTCAAGGCAGCAATTTTTCCCGATAGTTCGCCTTGATATTTCTTTGCTTTACCTATTTCTCCTGAGAGAAATGTTGATTGTTGATCAACGGTCGCTTTAACCTGAGCAAGTTTTATTTTTTCTTCCTCAAGAGTGGCTTTCTTTTCCTCAAGATTTCGAATATACAAGACCATTTTGATTATTGATTGTTTATCTTGATCTGCTAACGTTTTTTGATAAAAAAAGTTTCTTAGCGATGTTGATAAATTTTCGGCTGTGAGGAGATTAATAAGTGAAACTTGAGCTTTTTTCGCATTTTTGTAGTATATGAATATTCTTTCATCAAGAATTTTTTTTTGAATCGATAAAACCTCGGTCCCCAATTTAACTTCTTTTTCTTTTTTAACTACCTCAGCTTCTATCCCGATAATTTTAAATTTGATTTGATTCAATTGACTTTGCAGTTTGGTAAAATTTTCTTCCAAGGGTTTGGTGGCGTTTTTTGATGCTTCCAGGTCTCTTACGAGATTTGTAAGTTGAGTGTTAATATCATCAAGTTCATCACCCTTAGTTTGAAGAGGAAAAAGAAACACGAGAAACAATATCGTTATAAGTAATATTTTTTTCATTTCGGTAAAGATTATTATAGCGAAATCAAAGAGATGATGTTAATTAACCCCCGAGGTTCTTATCACATTGATTGGTGTCAAACCGAAAGGGGTTAGAAGGGGCGTGGTTAAAAGATTATTATAGCGAAATGAAAAAACATTTTGCATTTTTACAGTGATTGAGATAGACTTTTTTTATGACCTTAAAATTATATACATACTTTCTATTATTCATGCTTTGTTTTGTCGTGCCAATCAGCGCTCAAACCAATTCTCAATACGAAGCAAATTGTGATTTATGTGGTTATTGTAAAGGCGTCCCGAAACAGGAACAACCTGCAGAAGCTAGTTGGAAACGATGTCGAGATTGTCTTTACTCAAAAGTAAAAGATTATGCCATGACCGATAATATGACTTTAAAAGGAGTTCCTCAACCGGACAGCGATCATTATTACACAATGTTAGGTTGTCTTTCGACGCAACCCGGTGAATTTGCAGGTCAGTTGACTCGAATATTATTATCACTTGTAGGAGGGATTGCTTTCTTATTTTTTTTGTATGGAGCGGGAGTTATTGCTACCAGTCAAGCTAATGCTGAGCGATTAAATTATGGTAAAAGATTGGTTTATAGTGCATTGGTCGGTCTACTTTTTGTGATTTTCTCGACGCTGATAATTAGATTTATCGCCGCCGATATTCTAAAAATACCAGGATTTGGGGGGTAATCGGCTCGCTTGATACCGCTTTTCTCCGCAAAATTCACCCGACGGGTCAGGCAATTTATGCTTCGAAAAGAATATCTGCGCTCGTATCAAGATTTCCTTCTGAGATATAGCCCGCTCAATAAACCACCTAATAGTGATGGCATGAACAGGGTAGGCAATCCGGTATTTGGAATTGTTGTTGCCGAAGTTGTAGTTATCCCACCTTTTGTTTCCGTAACAGCGGTTTGCTTTGTATTTGTAGTAGTAGCAATTTGTTTGTTATAGACAGAATCTTTTGGCAATTGTGTGGAACTGCCTTTATCTTTTGCTGTTTGTGCATTTTCAGTTGTGGTATTGATAGTGACAGTTTTTTTAGCCACTTCTTTGACGAGCGTTGGTGTTGGCACCTCTGATGTCCCACCTAAAATTGGCCATTTCTCATTCAATTTTAACTGTTTAGAGATGAAGAAGAAGACCATAATGACAACAAAAAGTCCGACGATAAGTGAGATGATTCGATTAAGTCCTTCCATATGTCCTGTAGTATAACACAAAAACCACTGATTGTCAAATTCAGCTAAATAAGGTTAACTAGTTGACATGTCAGGTATAATTTGATTATTCTATGTATATGTTGACATTGATTGCTCAATCAACTCAAACTGTCACCATTCCTACTGTCGGCCTGCCAGTCATGGAATTTGGAACAGTATTAACCTTTATCATACGTTTAATATTCATTATCGCCGGATTAACCTCACTTATTGTCGGACTTTTAGGCGGTATGGATTGGATAACCTCAGGTGGTGAAAAAGAAGCCCTTGAAAAAGCTCGAAATAAAATTCAGGCAGCTATCGTAGGTATTTTAGTATTGATTTTTGTCTTGACTATTTTTTGGACTTTAGAACAAGTGGTCTTTAAAAGAGCAATCTGTTTTGGGATTTCTTGTGAGATCAGAGTTCCGAGTTTAGTTGGCGGGTCTTCCCAAGGAGGAGGTCAGGGCGGGGGATCACATAGTGATATTGGTGATTGTGAAAGTTTTTGCACAAAATGGGCGGGATATAAGGGAGGATTTTGTCCCGATAAACCAGCATGTTCTTCAGGAATAAGAACCGTACCTATTCCTGATGATTTTGATAAGAATTTTTGCGCTGCTGGTTTATGTTGTTGTTCATCATAAATAAATTATAATTAGGCCTTGACAAACTTAAAAAAATATTTATACTGATTCTATATGCGTCAATACTTGAATAGAATGGTTGTCTTATTAACCCTTTTATTTTTATCACCACAAGTTTATCCGGTTTGGGCACAGGGAACAGCATCTTCGTTTAAGATAAATCCAGCAGGACTTCCTATTCTAGAACTTGGAAGCTTATTGACTTTTATGATCAGACTTATCTTTATTATCGCTGGATTGGCTGCATTGTTTTATGGACTTATGGGCGGTATCGCCTGGATTACATCAGGCGGAGGTAAAGATGAAATTCAAGCTGCCCGAGATAAAATCCAAGCAGCAGTCGTTGGTATATTTGTCTTAATTGTAGTATTGACAGTTATATGGACGCTGGAAACTGTGGTATTTAAGCGATCTATCTGTTTTGGTATTTCCTGTGACATCAAGATTCCAAATCTTGGGATAACTCCGCTTCCGGCTGAAAGATGTGGAGAGTATTGTACTACCGAAGCATCATTTAGTTATAGCGATGGTGTTTGTGAAGGTCCTGCGGCGTGCGCAGCTGCTGTCCCCGGCGGAGCTCCAGCTCACATACGATCTAGCAAACTGAAACCCGATGGTACTATTAATGACTTTGAATGTGCTACAGATCCAGATCCGGCAAAAAGACTTTGTTGTTGTGTCCCCTGAACTTACTAAATAAATATCTCATATTATTGACTCTCACAATTTTTTAGTGTATAAAATTATTCTATATGAATAGCCCTTTTTTCCACCCAAACCGTCTTTTAGCTCAGGCAAAATCCACATTCCAGATAGATACTCGAGGTCTACCGGTGATTTCGTTTGGAGAGCTTTTGACGTTTGCAATCAGAGGTATTTTTATTGTCGCCGGGCTTTTGGCACTATTTTATGCACTTATGGGTGGTCTTGCTTGGATAACCTCAGGTGGAAAAAAAGAAGAAGTTCAGGCAGCTAGAGATAAAATTCAAGCAGCGATTGTCGGTATATTTGTACTTATAATTGTCTTAACCATAATGTATACGCTTGAAACTGCAGTATTCAAGCGTGCAATCTGTTTTGGTATATCTTGCGATGTATCAATACCTCGCTTGAACATCACTCCTCTTCCCGGAACCGATGACTCATCATCTCTTCTACCCGGTGGCAATAATGAGCAATCACAAAATGGACAAAACGCACCAAACGGTTCAAACAAGGGGACGACAGGAAATCAATTACCAAATACCGGTGGGGGCGGGCAGTAATTTTATGATTGTCTATGCACAGATTAAAGAATGGGGCGATTGTGTCGTAGATGGTGTACCAACCTTAAAATGTCTCGAAGTGGTTTTTAGTAATCTTTTGACGATGGCTTCAGCTTTAGTCATTGTTATTCTTTTTATCATGATGGCTGTGGGCGCTTTGAAATACTTGACTTCTGCCGGAGATCCGGAAAAACTAAAAGGAGCTCAAGGAACGATAAAATATGCTCTTTTTGGATTGGGACTTTTTATCGCTTCATTTATCATAATTAAAACAATCGATATACTTTTCTTAGGTGGTCAGGGGAAACTATTTGAATTTACAATTCCGGTAATCACTCCAGAACCTTAAAGGTTATATCAAAACCCACAATTTTAGCAGATTCTGTCGCGAAACAGCCCCATCAAGCGCC
This sequence comes from Candidatus Roizmanbacteria bacterium RIFCSPHIGHO2_02_FULL_37_13b, assembly GCA_001789395.1. GTDB lineage: Bacteria > Patescibacteriota > Microgenomatia > UBA1406 > HO2-37-13b > HO2-37-13b. The sequence goes on from MFZK01000022.1 coordinate 81,089, forward strand.
GAAACTGCGCGGGACTGTCGAACGTCC
>MFZK01000022.1:81151-129413 GCA_001789395.1 Candidatus Roizmanbacteria bacterium RIFCSPHIGHO2_02_FULL_37_13b
CGTTTCGCGCCACCTGCTTTTTTATTGAGGTTTTGATATTAACGCTCGCGGGTTGGACTTAAAGGAATTACCTTCACCCCGCTCTGATCCGGTATCGGCGAATAGATTTTATCTTTTCGTTGCCAAAATCTTATAATGATCAAAAGAAGAATGGATATGCCAATACAAATTAAAATAAAACCTACCTTTTTCATTTGAAGTTATTAAAGATTAACTTTTTCTTTAATTAAATATTGCGGTCGTGACTGAATCTCTTTGTATATTTTGCCGATATACTCACCGATGATGCCAATCGTCAGAAGCTGAACGCCGCCAAAAAACACGATGGCGACAAAAAGAGCTGTCCAACCAGTGACCCAATAATCATGTGGTAAAAAAAACCTTCGATATATAGCATAAAGCATGCCTAAAAGTCCAAAAAAAGAGGTAAAAAAACCTAAATATGTAGCGATTTTTAGCGGTTTTGTCGAAAATGAGACGATACCATCAAGGGCAAAATTAATCATCTTTGATAGCGGATAATGAGTAATGCCATGAATTCTTTTTTTTCTCTCAAATGTCACCTCATTGGACGAGAATCCTCCCCAGGCGACCAGCCCGCGTAAAAAACGGGATCTTTCAGGGAACTTATTTAGAAGTTCAACAACGTCTTTATCCAATAGTCTAAAATCACCGACATCGGTCGGGATCGGGGTATCGGAGAGTGAATTTATTAACCGATAAAAAATACTGGCAGTAATCTTTTTAAAAAACGATTCATCGCGCTTTTCCCGTTTAGCATATACAATTTTGAACCCCTTTTGCCACTGATCAATCATTTTGGTAATTAACTCAGGTGGATCCTGAAGATCAGCGTCCATGGAGATAACGCAATCTCCGGCAGCTTGCAAATAACCGGCAGAGAGAGCCATCTGATGGCCAAAATTACGCAGGAAAGAAATTAGTTTAATTTTTTGATCTTTTTTTGCATACTTTTTAATTTCTGAAGCGGTATTATCTTTTGATCCATCGTTGACAAAAATGATTTCAGACCGAAGGTCTTTAACTATTGGTAACAACTTATCCAGAAGCGGTTTGATATTAGCCTCCTCATTAAAAACAGGAATTACAATAGAAATCAGTGAATCACTATTTGGCATATGGGTAATTATACAACAGCCTAATAAGTAATTAATTACCTTTTCATCGAATTTAAACTTAAATACAAACCTTCTATCATGCCTGTTAATTGTCGTAGTAAAGCAAGACTCTTGGCAACTCTAATTCTCAATACTCCTTTATATTTATCTTTATTTTCATATTGTTTTTTCCAGGTTACTTTCTGAATAAGTGGTTTTTGGAAATTGAATAATGAAATGTTAGTTATATTTGACCAATAGATTTCAATTTCACTGATTTCATTTATGTAATTCTGATTTACTGCTAGGCGGAGTTTTAATGCATCATCTGTTATTCCAAAGCATCTTTTTAACCAATAAATAAAAAAAATTATCATTTTAGGATCAGAATTTGCAAAACCTATTTGTTTATCTTTTTTAAAACCTTCCGCCCAATATAACGCAACTCCAGCAATGAATAAATCTCTAGTAGAAAGATTGGCAATAGATTTAATGCCCTTATTATAAAGGGAGTTAATTCTTTTTTCTTTATCTACCCTTATAGATTTTAGGTAAATAGCTCTTCGACCATAATGAGGGTCTTTCATGTGTTTTTCTAATAGTTTAATTTGATCTTTTGTTAAGACAATATCTGAACACCAAATGCTTACACTTCCAGGAGAAACACTCAATTTCTGAGCGATGTTTTTAATACTCAGTCCTTTTTTTCGAAGTTGACGGGCATGTAACTTTTCCTTAGATTTTGCCATGATAGAGATGGTTTATTGACCAATAATATCATATTCAATTATAATTGACAAACTTATTACATCTGATATAATGAGAATGCGGAGTAGTGTACGGTTGCACAGGAGGCTCAAAATGGGCCCTTGATGAAGTAATTTATCACAGGAATTCAGCTATAACGGTGAAATCCTTCAACTAAGCTCAGGATAAACTCTTGATTTTACAAAGGACAACGCCGTGGGAAGTCTTCCAATGCATAAAGCTAGGGATGACCCCGTAGAGACTATACGCTGACCCCTGAAGTAGATCTATTTTCAGCAGATCACTACAGGGTGAAGACATAGTCCGACACCTTAAGTAATTGAGGATAACAGGAAGCATAATCTCCTAGACCAGGTTCAACTCCCGGCTCCGCAACATTTTCACAAAAACAACTCTAACCACTGCTTATAGGCTGGGATGATAGGAGTAGGTGATGGAGTCAAAATCGGGGTTACCTTAGGCACGATAACGACCATTTCACCAGGTTTGGCCAGATTCAATTGTTCACGAATATTGCGCTCAACTTGGTAAAGATCTTTACTTTTTACAATATCGCTTTTCAGCTTACTATTTTTCTGCTTTTCAGCCTCATATTCCTTCTTGTAGACTTCAGCAAATTGGAATTTACTTCGATAGTCATATATTGTCCTTAGAAGTGAATAAACCATAAACAAAGCAATAATTAAAAACAGATAATTAATAATCCTGTTTTTCGGTTGTTGTGGTCTCATGTAAGTATTATAATTCACCCCCGAGGTTCTTATCATCATGGATTAGTGTCTAACCTCGGGGGTGGTGGGCGAGTGGTGGGAGACTTGAGGATGGGGAGGAAAAAATTGAGTTTGCAATCCAGCTTTTTGTATGATATTATAGGGTCATATGCAATCCCAAGATCTTCGGGGACTTATTAATGCTTTTATTGAAAATTTAAAGCAATCAGGCAAATCTAACTTCACAATTATTGCTTACAAAAAAGATTTGGAGCAATTTATAGGCTTTTTGGTATCAGAACAAATTAACGATGTTAAAAGCGTGACTAAAGAGCATGTCAGCGGCTTTATCCAGAAGCTTATCACTGAAAACTATACAAAAAAGTCAGCCTCAAGAAAATTAAATTCGATCCGGACTTTTTTCCGATTTTTAAAACAAGAGGAAGTAATAAGCCAAAATCCTTCTCTTGAGGTTTCCCATCCAAAATACACCCAAAGTCCTCCTCGGATTTTATCTAAGCTGGAATATCGGGGACTGCGGGATTTTGCCAAAGAAGACTCTAGAACCTATGCCATTGTTGAACTTTTACTTCAAACTGGTTTACGGATTGGAGAGCTCGCAGCTATTAATGTCAGTGATATAAAGGACGATTCATTAATAGTCGCAAAGCGAAGTATTCCCTTAAACAAAGCTGTAAAAAAGGCTATTGATGACTATATTCAAGTTCGTCATAAAACTGAAGATGGTCATCTTTTTGTCACTAAAACCGGCCGGCCACTATTAATAAGAAATATAAGAACTATAATTTCCCGTTGTTTCCGGGAGATTGGCATTGACAATGCCAAAGTTCAGGACTTGAGAAATACATTTATCGCCTATCAGCTGATGAGCGGTGCTTCTATTTCATATATATCTAAAATTGTAGGTCATAAACGATTATCTTCTACTGAAAAATATCTTAACCTCGTAAAAGAGGCTCCTGAGAAAAAGGATAGACTTGGAGAGCTCTGATTCATGATTCATGAAGCATGAAACATGAAGCATAAAGCATAAAGCATGAAGCAATCATTTTCGTCACATTATTTCATACAACATAATATACTTATTTCATGATTCTTAAGATCTTCACCGATGGTGGTTCAAAAGGCAATCCTGGTCCATCTGCAATTGGCGTATCATTCATTAAAGATGAAAAGGAAGTATTTAAATATCGGGAAGATATCGGTCTGGCAACAAATAATGTTGCTGAATACGCGGCACTCATAAAAGCTATGGAGTTGATTAAATCGAATAGTTCAGGCTTCATGGATAATGTTTCAACTATCGTATTTAATTCCGACTCCAAACTCATGGTTAATCAAGTAAACGGCTTGTATAAAGTCAAAAATAGTCGAATCCGTGAATTTATCATGAAAATAAGAATATTGGAGAGTGAAATTAAACTTCCGATTAAATATCAACAAATTCCTCGGGAAAAGAACCTTCGTGCAGATAATTTGGTCAACAATAAGTATTAATGCAAATCTTCCAAGTCTTTATGAAATAACAATGGATCGACTTGTTTTGCCAGATTATAATAATGGTTCGATGAGGAAATATTGCCATCTTGATAGTAGATATAGGCCAAATTCAACAAAACATCACGGGCAAATGGATTTTTTTTAAGTAAAGATAGTAATTGATTAATTTTTTGGTGTCTTAAATTTTGCTCTGCAGTGACTTTTTCTTCTATTTTCTCCCCATGAATTGATTTAAATAGCGTCAATTGTTCTTTGTAAATAGATTGTTTATTAAGCAGTCTTAAGAGCATTATTGCAGCGTCTTGACGGGCATCATAAGATACAGCAAAAAGAAGCGGAGAGAGGTCTTGAGTCAAATAAATATTGGCGATACAAAAGAGAGTGGTTAAAGAGAGAGCGAAAGCAAGAAATAATTCTTTTGTATCCTGTCGGGACATGAATTATATTATAACTCGATTTTTAGGTTTTGTTAATTTGATCGTTTTTTTCTATAATCATAAGTAATGGGTGATGTATTTTTTCAGCAATTATTCAACGGTTTCATATTTGCAATGCTTCTTTTTTTTGCATTCGGGTTATCAATAACTATCACCGTCCTGTTTTTTTATTTAATTATTTTATTTTTCCGTTTAAAAAGTCGAGAAAAATTGTCTCTGGAGATGGTGACAATGGAGGTTCGAGTTCCAAAAGATAATGAGATCAAAATCGATGCTGCCGAACAATTTTTTACCTCTTTGTCAAATTTAAAGAAAGCAGGCAGATTCGCTTTTACCCAAACATCGGATGTATTAAGCTTCGAGATGATCGGAAAACATGCTGATTTACGATTTTATTTCTCTGCTCCTTCAAAGATTAAAGATATGGTGGAAAAACAAATTTATGCTTTCTATCCCCAGGCTGATATTCGAGTTGTTGAGGAACCAAATATTTTTTCAGAGGAAGGGAAAGTGGCTTTCGTATCATTAAAGCAAGAAAATACCGTCTATCAACCGATTAAAACCTATAAAGAATTACCCACAGATCCTCTCGCCGGATTGACTTCAGCTTTGTCCAAAATGGGTGAAGGAGAAGGTGCAGCAATCCAAATTCTTCTACGGACTACATCGACAAAGTGGAAAAAACAAGGTAAATCATATATTTCATCTACTAAAAAAAAGGAGGCTTCACCTGACGAAGCTACTTTTAAGGTAGATCCAAAAGTTCTGGAGCGAATTGATGAAAAAACTCAACGTCCGGGATTTGAAGTAGCTCTGCGAGCGGTAGTGTCTTCTAAAGATATGGATTCGGCTGAAATGCATTTATCTAATATAAAGGCTGCTTTTTCACAATTTGCTTCCGAGCTTAACAGTTTTACTTCTAGCAGGATCTTGTTTAAAGGTGGATTTATGATCAATTTTATCTATAGATTCTTTCCCATATTTGAACTGCCTTTTTTTAAGTCATCGTCAATCCTATCTTCAGATGAACTGGCAACCATTTTTCATTTTCCAAATAAAACAGTTGAGACACCTCATATCAGATGGTTAAAAGCCAAGACTGCGCCCGTCCCTCCTGAGATACCCCGAGAAGAAGGTACGTTTATAGGGGCTGGTCATTACCGGGGAGTAAAACGGAAAGTCAATATCGGAATTGAAGACCGCAGGCGACATATATATATCATTGGAAAAACAGGTACTGGTAAATCAGAATTACTTCACGATATGGCGACTCAAGACATAAAAGCAGGATTTGGAGTCTGTGTCATTGATCCGCATGGAGATTTGATTGACAATATCCTTAAATATATTCCACCTGAAAGAGCAGAAGATGTAATCTATTTTGATCCTTCAGATTACGATCGACCTTTGGGGATAAATTTCTTTGAAGCGCAAGATGAGCAGCAAAAACATTTAATCTCAACTTCAATAATAAATTTAATGTATAAGCTTTACGATCCACAAAGGACTGGGATAATCGGCCCGAGATTTGAACATGCAGTTAGAAATGCAATGTTGTCGGTGATGTATGAAGAAGGAGCTACTTTTATTGAAGTAATGAGAATTCTGCAGGATCCAAAATATGTCAATGAACTGTTGCCTAAAATTCAAGACCCGATTATAAGACGATACTGGACTGATCAGATCGCTCAGACATCAGATTTCCACAAGTCGGAGGTTTTAGATTATATCGTCTCTAAATTTGGTCGATTTGTCACTAATAAAGCAATGAGAAATATCGTCGGGCAATCAAAATCATCATTTGATTTCCGGGATATCATGGACAATGGAAAGATATTACTTATCAATCTGTCAAAAGGAAAAATCGGAGAAGAAAATTCAAATTTTTTGGGATTGGTTATGATCCCAAAAATATTAATTGCAGCGATGAGTCGACAGGATATTCCTGAGGATAAGCGACGTGATTTTTATCTATATGTCGACGAGTTTCAAAATTTTGCTACCCCGGATTTTGCCGTTATTTTATCTGAGGCGAGAAAGTACCACCTTAATTTAACTGTCGCCAATCAATTCATCGGCCAAGTAGACGAAGAGGTAAAAAATGCTGTCTTTGGTAATGTAGGAACTCTTATCTGTTTCCGCGTTGGAGTAACTGATGCTTCATATTTGGCCCATGAGTTTCAACCGGTTTTTGGTGAGACGGATTTAATTAATATTGATCGATTTCATGCTTACATGAAAACAATTGTTGATAATGAACCTGTAGCTCCCTTTTCTGTTGATATGACCAAAGACATAAAAAAAATCAAGTCTCAGGCGAATGAAAAAATATCACAAGCTATAGTTCAGCTTTCTAGACTTAAATTCGGTAAGCCAAAAGAGCTGGTTGAAGCAGAGATTGCTCAGCGGGCGAGACTATGATCATGGATCATGAAACTTGAAACATGAAGCATGGAGTATGAAACATGAAATACAGGTGATGTAATATTTGTTATTTATATAGATATGGTTCAAAAATACTTTACACAGCTAGTAAAAAAAACTCAACTTACTGAGACTGTGTGGTTTTTGAAATTTAGTTTAATTAATCCATCTGTATTGGATTTTGTCGCTGGTCAATTTATGGTTTTAAAACCGAATGAAAACACTTCTCGCAGTTATTCAATATTAAATCCGGATTTTAAAAAAGATTATGTAGATTTTGTCGTCCATTTAGTCCCCGATGGGATTGCCTCAAATTATTTCAGAGATTTAAAAGAAGGAGATAGAGTTGAGTTTATGGGACCAGCTGGTGTTTTCACTCTGAGAGACACCACACGAGAAAAAATATTCTTAGCCACGGGGACGGGCGTTGCTCCTATTTGGAGCATGTTAGCAAGCCATTATAAAAAAATAAAGGACAATATTCATCCCGACGACTCAAAATTCACAATTTTTTGGGGGATTGAGTATAAACGTGATACCTATTTGGTAAATTGGTTTGATGATTTGGCAAGTCAGTGGCAAAACCTGAATTATCGAGTATGTCTTTCAAGAGAAACTGATTTTTCTGATCTTCCACCATACTACCTGTCTGGGAGAGTCAATTCTAATCTGATTGAATTTTTGCATGGTGATAAGGAAAGACTAGTCGTTGATGCCGAAAAAGCTAAGCAATTTGATTATTATATCTGCGGTGGTAGAGAAGTAGTTGAATCACTTCGTCAATTCGTTGCCGGACTTGGTGTGCCTAAAGAGCAGATATACTTTGAAAGATTTTAAGAAAAGTCCTTTATGCTTACCAAGATAAGAAAAATAATATTATTCTCCTCAATGAAAAAAATATATACAGCTCTTACGCTTCTGACTTTTACAATGATATTTATTGCTGATTTGATTGCTGTTAAAATCCCTGTTTTTGGGAGAGTTGGAGTTTTTTTCTGGTTCTTGTCTTATGTCTTAATCTTCGTATTTGTTATATACTGCTTATTTTTTATCATTAAAAGAACGATCCGGTTTAAGTCGCCATTTGTATTAATTGCATTATCATTATTGATTTTATACATCGTCATTAACGCTTCGATAGTCAAACCTAACGGAGACGCTACTCAAGAAATTGGCTGTGCTTTAGATAAATTAAGCCAATCAATTGATTCTGGCTACCGCCAAACATGTTCACTAGGCTACCCAGCAAGACAATATTATTTACCTGGTGCTCTAAGCTTATTATTTGGTAGATCAGCAATAGCTCTTAATTTAGGGAGTTGTTTATATTTGTTCCTCGGTCTTGTCATGTTCGCTGCTTCAATTATGAATTTCTTTCCGGATAAAAAAATAGCAGATTTAATCTCAGCGGTTTTTCTAGCACTGATTTTACATATTTATCATTTTCACTATGCATTATTTCTATTTGATCAAGCAATTTATCCCTTTTCATTTGCATTAATGCTTTGTGGTCTTTATTTGTTTTACCTTAAAAAAAGGTCAATTTATCTTATTTTTTTAATAGGTATCGTCAATTTCTATCTTGTCTATTCATATACGCCCAGTTTAGCTTTATTGGCTTTGGTGATTTTTATACAAATTTTGATGTTGTTTAATAACAAAACAACAAAAAATCAAAAAATTATTTTTATACTTTCCGGAATAGCTATAATTTTCAGTCTTTGGCTATCATTGGGATTTAGAGATGATCTTCGATTAATCGGTACAGATAATGCATACGGCAATATTAACGGAATAAAAAATCTTTCGGTTCAGGTATTTAAACATTTGCTATTAAGCACTGAAGGTATACCGATTTTTACTTCTATTTTAGGAACATTAGTAATTATTGTATTGACTTTTTCACTTCTCTTAGCGTTTGGAAAAGCATTTTTTTTGATTTCGTTTTGGGCTGCTGCTACATTCTTTATATCAATCTACTCACAGGGATATATCAGATTACCGATAGATGAGTCTTTTCATCGGGCAATCATCGTAGTTCCAGTTATATTTACTATGGTTGTAGTCATCTTAAAACCTGTCGAGTATTTGCTTAAAAAAAATATGAAACTGATCGTAATATTACTTATTGTTATCGAAATAATCGGTTATTTATATGCAAAAGAGTATGTTGATAAGACGAGATTTGCCGATTTGGAGCGAGGAAGGCGGAGTATATTACTTGACTTAATCATGAATAAAATGCCAAAAGAGAAATTGAAAAAAGAAGGAAACTTGTTACTTGATCACCAACTTCAATCTGACTATAGATTTATAGCAATTGCTGATCAATCAATGTACTATCTTCCAAAGAAACACATAGTCTTGCTCAATGAAAGCTGCACAGCATCAACAACTAGTAATATTGAGTCTGGTGATATAGTTCTTATGGACTCAGACAGTAAATGCCTTAACTATTATTCGTCTAAATATATTGCTACATTTTCCTATTTTAAAGAAAAACCTGTTTTAATCTATGAAATCAAATAATTTTAAGTTGAATTTGGCTAAGGTAATAACCTTTACATTGATCGCTTTTTTTTTGCTATATAAACTCGAATTTATTCCAGCTGGTTTTTTTTGTGATGAAGCGTTGATCGCCATACGCACAAAGGAATTATTGAGTTTTGATTTCAAAGGTTTCTACGACCCTTTTACTTATGAACACTTTGGTTATGTAGTGGGTACTCTCCCGATCATAAGTCTACTACCTATTATCTTCTTTTTGGGAATGAGCGAACTATCGGTTCGATTGGGCGTAATGATTTTTGCTTTTGCCGCTTTAGTAGTTTTATATTTTATTCTCAAGAAACTTAAAGACCCGCTGCCAATCGCTTCTGTGATAATATTTGCAACGACTCCGGTGTTTTTACATTTTTCACGACTTAACTTCGGGCAAACACAATCATTATTTTTTATTTTGCTAGGATATTATTTTTTTCTAAAAATAGAAGAAAATAAGACGGTAAAATATTCAGTTTTAGCGGCAGTAGCTTTTGGCATCAGTGGTTATGGCTTAGGTGCAAATGTTATTAGCACCCCACTTTTTGTAGCGCTTTTATTTTTTTATCATTTCTTTTTCATAAAAAATATATGCAGAAGACAATTCATAATATTTTTATTGGTCTTTATCTTAATGTATCTACCGTTTTTCCATTCCTTTACTACCAATCCGAATTTCCTAAACAGGATTCGAGCTAAAGATAAGTTAACAAATACAAGAACTCTACAATCGCGCATCGTCGATGTAATAACTAATTATCCAAAATATTACTCTTACGACTATTTATTCTTAAAAGGAGAAAATAATGTTCCAGGAGCATTTATAAAAAGACTCTCAATAAATGATGTCGGTATTCTATCAAAGTCGTCCTTACCCTTATTGGTATTATCAATATTTTTTTTCCTTTTTTTCCCGCTTGCCACTAAAAAAGAATATTTACCGTTTTTCAGTCTTTTTTTGCTTTATCCGTTTCCTGATATAATTACCACATCTTCTGGCAGTCCGCCGTATACGGGCGCACTCTATGCGACTCTTTTTTGGATTCCATTTATGACGTCAGCTTTATTTTCAGCTCTATATAAGCTGTTAAAAACCAAATTATATCTATGGCGGGGTGGAGTTACTTTAATGTTAATCTTTACGATTGTCGAAGCAGTTCTATTGCTTAAAGCATATGACAATTATCGAATTTTCTCTGCTGATTATTGGGGCTGGCAGTCTGGACCAAAAGAAATGGTCAAATATTTTTTACAAGTCAATAAAAATTATGACGAAATCTATATGACAGGTATGTTTAATCAACCGCAAATTTTTTTACAATTTTACGACACTAAGCAACAATGTTTTAACTGTTTTATTGGCGGTATCGATAGATATGATTCTTCAAAACGACAATTGTTCGCTTTGACTTCGGAAGAGTATAACAACCTAACTGTTGACAATTTCATCATTAAAAAAATTATCAGATATCCAGATAAAAGCCCCGCCTTCATTCTAGGAGAATTTACAGATACAAAACCATAAAAATGAAAAAACTGATAAGCGATATTAAAACTCTATATAAATATTATTATCCAACATCATTGAGTCTAAAAATATACATTTTTCTTCGTTTGCTGGTCGCTAATTTTAATGTGTTAATCTCATACCTGCCCGACTCAGGTAAGGTCTTAGACCTTGGTTGTGGTTTTGGGCTGTTGAGCAATTTAATTGCCGAAAAAAAGAAACAAATGTTAGTTTATGGAGTCGATATTGATGTGAAGAGAATTAATTTAGCTAAATCATCGATTAAGCAGAGAAAAAACATCAATTTTAAAGTCAGCGACTTAAATAAAATACAAAACTTTGGCAATTCTCGTTGTATTATCATGTTTGATCTATTACATCATCTGCCACGTAATACCCAAAAAAATTTGATTAAAACCGCTTCAATAAATCTTGAAGCGAAAGGCATTTTATTAATTAAAGAAATTGATAAAAAGCCGGGATGGAAATATTATGTAAACTATATACACGACAAATTAGCAAATGGAGGAGAATTGTTCTTTAGATCAGGTGAACAATGGATGAAGTTAATGGAAAATGAGGGTTTTATAGTTCAGTTTAGAACTTATGGTGTCATCTATCCACATATATTATTAATCGGAGTAAAAAAATGAAACATAATTTAATCGTCATTCTGATAATATTTGTTGCTGTTTTATTGCGTATCATCAATCTTAACTGGGATTTAGATCAGCATTTGCATCCGGATGAAAGGTTTTTAACGATGACCGTTAATAAAATCACTATCCCCAATAATTTAGCCGATTATTTAAACCCAAATAAATCAAGTTTAAATCCATATAACAATGAAACTTTATTTTATGTATATGGGACTTTACCACTAACTTTAGCCAAGATAGTTGCAGTAAAGCTAAATATGGATAATTACAACGATTTCACAATATTGGGTCGTTTTTTAAGCGGTCTGTTTGATATAGGAGTATTGATATTTTTATACAAGATTGCTCAATTGTTTGAGAAAAAATATCGCTTTGACAAAAAAATAAAATTGTTAGTGATTTTTTTCTATTCAATTACGGTATTGGCAATTCAGCATTCCCATTTTTATGTGGTTGACAATTTTTTAAATTTCTTCTTTATCAGTGGATTATATTTCATTACCAAATTTAGATATAAGAGAAAATTAATTAATTTGATTTTGAGCGCTTGTTTATTTGGCTTTGCCTTAGGATCAAAACTTAGCGCTTTATATACACTACCTCTATTTATTTTTTTCATCTTTCAGGGGAGAAAAACCACCAAACCAATATTAAAATTAATCATATCGATGGGCATTTTTTTTCTCATTGGTTATTTATCGCTGCGTGTTGCTGACCCAAAATTCTTTGCAGACAACAATTTTTTAAACTTTAAAATTAATCCGATTTTTATTGAAAACATTAAGTCGCTTGATGTTCAATATAGTAATGGCAGTTGGTTTCCACCGGCGATTCAATGGATAAGTAAGCCAAAAATATTGTTTGCCGGTTATAATATTATTTTTTTTGGTCTGGGTTTGCCATATGGAATTCTCTCATTGTTAGGAATGTATTATTTATTCCAAAAATATAAGAAAATCGAGTTTAGATTTTTGATCGTATGGGCAATTGTATTCTTTTTATATCAATCAATGCAGTTTATCAGTACCATGAGGTATTTTATCTTTCTTTATCCCTTTTTGGCTTTTTTTGCTGCATTTGGATATCAACAAACAATACAAATGACAAATAATAGAAAACATAGATACTGGATTGGTTTTATTATCATTGTTTTGGTTTTAATATGGCCTGTAAGCTTTATGTCAGTGTATTTAAAAGACAATAGTCGTATAGCTGCTTCAAAATGGATTTATCAAAATATTCCTGAAAATTCTTATCTTGCTGAGGAACAATGGGATGATTGGTTACCGATATATGTCAAGGGTGTGGTGAGTAGGAATTATAGAGGAGAGCAAATTCCGATAACCGGTCCAGATACAGAAGAGAAGTGGCAAATTCTTCATGAGAAGCTCGCTCAGGCAGATTATTATATCACGACAAGCAATCGCGCCTACGGAAGTATGATGCCCCTACCCCAGATGTTTCCAAAGACGGCTCAATTTTATGAGGAATTATTTGACGGAACGGGAAATTTTAAAAAAATAATAGAGTTTCATTCTTATCCAAGTATTAATTTGCCCTTTTTAAATCTTGAATTTAATGACCAAAAGGCAGATGAAGCCTTCAATGTCTATGATCACCCGCGAGTGATTATTTTTAAAAAAATAAAATGAGAAAAGTTAAGTTTCGCTGTCTTTTTTTATTTTTTCAACAACTTGTTGTAAATGTGAAAATTTATACTGGTGGGGAATAAAATGATCTAGTAGGTTATAAATCCAGTAGATTTTTACATCACTTTTTTTTGTTAAGTGGGAAACTATGTCATAATTATCCTCGACAAAGATGTCCAAATTTAATTTTTTAATCATATTTTCTTTAAAAAGATGAGGTTGTTCATCCATTTTATTAAAATGGATTCCGGTAAAATGTCCGACTAGTTTTAATTTATTCAACCACCATTTCAAGTCTGATTCTAAAAAACTATAGCGCCCGGAGATGAGGTAGGCTTCAATTTTACCAGATGAGACCAATTTCTTAATTTCATCTAGTCCTGAAGCAGGGAAGATGCTAGACCAGTGCAATATCCTCCAAATAATTTTTTCTGCTCTTGATTTTGGAGTATAAAACTTGATTTCACTTTTATGAGTCAGTATTTTTTTAATCAGTGTAACTGGCATTCTGGCTACTCTGGCAGGATTGTAAAGTAGGACGCCGTCAAGATCGAAACCCACTTTAATTGGTTTATTTATCATGAAACCTGTAACATGAAACTTGAAACATAAAGACTATTATAATTTACAAATTATACCCCAGAGCATTGCTCCAATTTCATTATTTATCGATAATGCTCTTTTGTATTCAGTCTCTGTTAGATACTTTTCTATAAAGCAAAAATGTAGTAAGTATTTAGACTCTTTTAAAGATCCATAAGATATCTCAAGAAAATTTTTATGAACTTTGCTCTTTCCTCGTGCATATCCTTCAATATAATTAAGGATAACTGAAAGTGAAGAACGTCTAAGTTGGGAAGTTACACCATATAGCTCCTCCTTTGGAAATAATCTTGTTAATTTATATATCAGATGAACATATTGATCCAATTTCTCTTTAAGTAATTCATGATATGTTTTAGCGTTGGGATGTTTCATGTTTCAAGTTTTAAGTTTCATATGCGCTTAAGCGTCTCGATTCCCAGCAAATACAGGCCGTTTTTAAGAATTTGGGCTGTCGCGGAAGTTAAGTTCAACCGGAAATTGCGCTGATCTTCTTCTGCTTTTAGAATCGGACATTTTTCATAGAAACTACTAAATTTTTGAGCCAGGTCATAAAGATAGGTGCAAACAAGGTGAGGTGCGTATTTTGAACTAGCGTCTGTGATTGCTTCAGGAAAGCGGAAGAAGGAGCGGAGTAAAGATAATTCTTCAAGTTGTAATTTATTGAGACTAGTTGAGATTTGTTGAGATTGCTTCGTCGTTTCACTCCTCGCAATGACAGATTGACAGCGGGCATAAGTGTAGAGAAGATAAGGACCTGAATTGCCGGAGGTAGAAATGGACTCTTTCAGATCAAATGCGATGTTTTTTCTTGCTTCCGATTTAAGAAAAGAATATTTTATTGCTGCTTGAGTGACGGTATCGGCGATATCACCTTTGTTCTCTGCTTGTGTCGTGCTTTCCATAATATGTGTTATCTCTGCTTTAACCAGCGAGATTAAGTCAAAAGCAGAAATGATATTCCCCGATCGGGATGACATCTTGCCGGTTTTCAAATCGATCATACCAAAACCAATATGGTGAACTTTCCCTTTTAACTTCGGTAGAATTTGATCAATCGCTTGTATAACAACTTTAAAATAGTCGTTTTGCTCAGAAGCTGTGGTGATAATTACATTGTCGTAAGGCCAATCTTGGTATTTGAGATATTGATTACCAATATCCTTAGCTTCATAAGTCGGATTACCATCTTTTGTAATAAATACACGGGTGTGCAATCCATATTTTTCACCTCTAAATATAATGGCGGCATCACTTTTTTCAAATATTTTTCCGATACCGTTTTCAACGATTTTTTTGCCAATTGGACCGGTATCTGATTCAAAATAGTGTTTATCGTAATTTATCCCTAAATGTTTTTCAAACAGATCATAATAATCAAGACTCCACTGTCGTGTCTTTTGCCAAAGTTCCATCACCTCAGGATCTTTTTTATAGATCTTTTGGTTTAATTCATCAATTTCTGCTTTTGCTACGGGGTTTTCCGTATATTGTTTTGATCCTTCCTGATAGCACTTTTGTAAAAATAAAATTTTATCTGATAAATTTACACTACCCTTCGACTCTTCCTCGACTAACGCTCGGAATCGCTCAGGATCACCAAATGCATATTTTTGAATTGCATACATGCATTTGGCGACATGCAGTCCTACATCTCCCTGATAGTTGCATCGGAAAATTGAACTACCTGATATTTCAAATAAACGCGCCAGGCTTTCACCATAGATATAGGAAAACAGATGGCCGACATGGGGAAGCTTATGGGTATTGGGCTGGCCGTATTCAAGGTGAATACGTTTGGGAGTCTTGCCCGTTATTCTGCCATAATCTGCCTTTTGCTCAATAATTTTCTCCATTTCTTCTGTCAGAACTGCAGGATTAAGATATAAATTAATGAAATTGTCTTTTTGTTCGACTTTGGAAAAGAGGTTGTTAGCTAAGAGTTGTTCTATTAACCCCCGACGTTCTCCCGTCTCCCGACGTAAAGTCGGGATCCTCCTCAACGTCGGGGGTTGGGGAGTTGAAACGTTTCGCGTCACTTCGTTTTTCCTCAACGTCGGGGGTTTTAGAGACGGTTTCATAAACAGAGCATAATCACCAAAATCCGAATTTTTTGGAGTAAGAAGCGTAAAATCATCAGATTTTAAGAGGTGAGCAATTGCAGATTTAACTTGATCTTTAAGTCCTTCGCTTTGCTCAGGACCTTCGATCCTTTGTTTAGTTGGGATCTTCGGCATGAAGATATTGTATCATGAAACCTGAAACTTTAAGTCCTTCGCTTTGCTCAGGACCTTCGATCCTTTATTTTGGTCGGGATCTTCGGCATGAAGCATAAAACTACAATCTTAGAAGCTAGTTATAAAGAAGTCGGCAGGCAACTGTGGATAAGATTGGAATAATTTAATTTTTTTTGAGACGTTAGTTTGGGTCGTCGTCGCAGTGGAAATTATGGTTTTGCCTTGGGTCGGCCAATTTTCACTGCCGTCACCGGTTGAGTTTATCACTTGAAGTCTAATTCCAGTAAATTCGCTACTTGGCGCAATAAGTCTGATAAAAAGCAGATGACTTGGCAGAGCGCTAAGATCAATAATATCATCATAGTTTATCTTGTCAGTGGTACCTTCAATTACTTGGGGATCGCAATTCTTCAACTCAATTACTTTTCGAGTGGATATTTTATTTTCTGTCGTCGTAGCATTGACAAAGGTCAATTCAAGTGCATGTTTTTTTGTTTCGGTGCAGAAACTTGCTTCATCGTCAATATGTATTTTAAGATTTCCTGAAAATGGCTCATCGAAAACACCTTGAGAATCAGGATTTCCAGGATCGGCCGGGGTAAATCCGGAAAGATAAAATGTTAGCTGTTTATCCTTTTTAAGCTCCGGAGCCTTGTAGGATGGAGCATCAGTAGTTATAATTTCTGCTTGACCAGAAATGCCAGCATCTTCTCCAAGCACAGTACTTAAAGCAATAGATCCTGATTGAAGTTGAAGTGCCGCTTCGAGTCCGGCCTCAGCAGCTGCAAATGCACGTTTGGAATCTTCCTCGAGCTTTGAGACGCGAGTCTCTTGGGTTGTGACTTTGGAGACAGATAAGCCAATGGTTAAAAGCACGGTCGATATTAAAACTATGACCAAAAGTATTTGACCTGAAGCATCAAGTTGATTTTCAACTGGGGCAGATTCTGTCACGACTTTCCCTCCCGCCAGTGCTCGACTTTGTCTGCGCGCTGTCGGGAGGCCCTTCCAGTCGTGCCACCTGCTGTTTTTAAAGATGTTTTTGACTATTTGTATCATGGTGAAAGTTCTTCCCACTTATAATAAGGTTGAGACATCAAGCCTGCCAAATTTAAATCCAGAGTGATATCTCGGACGAGGAAGATAGATGGCTTACTTGAGTCATCGGTCCGTTTTCTTTCTGCCAAAGGATCGATTGTATTCATTGATACCAGATTGCCCTTAATTTTCAGTGGCCAATGCGACGGTTTTTCTCCACCTGTTGATAAATCAACACGATCGGCAATATAAAGTCCACCGATTTCCAAAACCGCATAGTTTACTGACAAAGTGCCGGTGGTGATTATTGAGATGGATTTTGGTGATGTGCCGGGATCGGAGATGTTAAAATCAGCATTGATGTTGACATTCCCATCGACAATCAGAACGTAAGGAATGCGAGTGGAATCTTCAAGAATATCAATAATTTTCTCTCCTTGGCTTTGGCCAAAACGATCGATGGTTAGGTCTCCGGTATAGACATTGACCTTATTCTTTTGCAGTTGGCTAATCTCAGTAATATTGACAATCTTCTTTCTCGCTCTGACATAGTCTAAGAATTTTTGCGGAGTCAAATCAGCATCACTTTTTTGATAACTTGTTTTCTGCCACCTTCGATATGAAACCGGAGCACCATTTAAATTGATGGTATCTCCGGCAGCAGATACCACTCCCGCCTGATTAAGGTTAAAACAGCGGATATCCAAAGGGTTAGAAGTGTCACAAGCGGGTGTGGGAGACGGGACATCATCACCGTCATAGGCTGTAATTAAAACGGGAATTGGATTTTGAATGCTGTCATATTTATGAAACTGATCATCCCTTAATTTATACCAGGGAGTGGGATTAGGATCATTACCGCCTGGTTGACCACCCATACACGAGCAGGCCATAGTAATCCTTTTCGTGCAGGAAACACCAGC
Organism: Candidatus Roizmanbacteria bacterium RIFCSPHIGHO2_02_FULL_37_13b; assembly: GCA_001789395.1. GTDB lineage: Bacteria > Patescibacteriota > Microgenomatia > UBA1406 > HO2-37-13b > HO2-37-13b. The sequence continues at coordinate 99,287 of MFZK01000022.1, forward strand.
GCCAAGACCACCACTACAAATAATAGTGATATCATAAAAACCTCCATCTTGGAACTCATGCGTGACAGGATTGCCACATTCAAGACCTCCCGATCCTTCATCAAAATCATAGCATGATAAACCTGTAGAGGAAAAGGTTATTTCACTGCCAATACAAGGGCAATCTGTTTCTTTAAGTTGCCCATCAGGCCCGGGGACATAGATCTTAAAATCACATTTTGCACAATCTGCTTCCTCACCGGGGACAGGTTGAGGTGGTTCACAATCTGGGCAACAGACCGATTGACTGCAGGAGCAGGAGGAAGGCGGTGGGCCGGTGCTGCTTGCAGTAAAAGTATAAGAGCGGCAACTGGATCCATCAGCCCGATCAAGAGTGATTGGGTCCCCACCGAGCATACCGCAGCCATTACCACCTTCTCCAACAGGATTTCCATCCAATTCAAATCGATCGCATTTAAAACAGTCAGGATTTACATCAGGAGCGACAACAACCCGGCCGGGATTAGGATCGGTGTCCTGGCATAGTAAGCCGGTGCAGGGACAGCCTACACCCCTACAGGGACAATTTGGATCATCTGGATCATAGCCTTCTGGTCCAGGCGTCGGACAAGAGGGTGGTTGACATATGCCGTCAATACAGCTAAACGAACTACAACATGGTTTGGTATCTGAGCATGCTATTTGACACTTAGCGCATACCGGCACACTGGTCGGGCAGAGAAGATAAGTCCCGGGGCCACCGGGATTTCCTCCGGCGGCACCGCCAGGACCTCCGCCACCGCCTTCGGGATTGGTAGGGATAATTCCTCCTGGTGTGACAGTGGGTTGAAAGAGAGTGGTCGGGTTAATACAAGTTGGTGTGGGCAAGGGAGTAGAGGTCGGGGTAGGAGAGGCAGGAATCGGTGTATCTGATGGAGTTTGGGTAGGTGCTTCTGTCGGTGGATCACCGGGATCACCAGGGAGAGAAGGGACTGGTGGTGGTTCGCCCGGCACATCTGACGGATTAGGATCACCCAGAGGTGGAGGTGCGCCTTCAGTCGGGATACCACCGGGTCCTTCGCCATCACCGATGACACCGGCATAAATAGTAGTGCGTAAAAAAATGAAAATTGAACATATAGATAATAGAAGAATGACAAATCTTTTCATGTATTCAATATTTATAATCCTGTCATGCTGAATTCATTTCAGCATCTCGCAACGAGCATAAGCGAGCGGAGATCCTGAAACAAGTTCAGGATGACAAAATACAATTAGTTAAGTTAATGATACGCAATTTGAAGAGTGAAAATCAAGAATGAAAGAATAATAAAATTGAGATTTATAGAAATTAATAGAGATTTTTTGAGATTATTTCGATTATGCAGCTTTGGCTAGTTTTTCTTCATGTTCAGCTCTCTCTTGTCGTGCGAATCTCTGTTGTGCATCTCTTTGTCTTCCAGAATAGTTGTTTTTACCTCTATTTCGTCTGGCGCTGACTGTTTGACCTCCTCTTCGAACTCTTGAACTGTCCGGATTAATATAATTTGCCATCTGATGTTCATCATAGTCCACACGATCAAGTGGTGTGGCAAATCCATTTTCATGCTCTAGTTGAAGGCGTCTTAACTGCAACTGAAGTTGTGATCGTTGTTCTGGAGAAAGATTCGGACTTTGCAATCTTCTTGTCACTTCTCTTTGATTTAAGAAATTCATCATTTGCTCTCGGAATACCGGGTGAGACAGATAAGGAATTACTACATCCGGCAGATTACTGCCATCAACAGTAACGTCATTGTTTACATTATCATATGCCAGCTGCAATACCGATTCCATAATATTAGCTAGAACGACAGGCTTTTTACTTTCGGGGATGGCATTCCACTGACCTGGACCGGCACCAACCGGAATTCCAATTTCAACAGCTATTTCATCAATATTATCTACCTTTGTTGTTAGATCGGTAATGGCTTTTTGTGCGTCTTTTATGACATCGGGTTTTCCAGAAGGTGGATTGATAAAATCCTCAGGATTAAATTCTCCGGCAATGGTCAGAGATTGTCTGAACTGATATGGATGACCGTCAGCGGTCAGAAGCGGCGCACCGCCTTCCTCAGTAAAGGTATATCTTTGTTGTTTTTTAAGCTCGGTAAATACCCTATCTCTTCTGTCATCTAAGTTTCTGTAGCGACTGAACATGTAATCAATACGCTGTCCGACACGCTTCGCGCCTGCTCTCAGAGCATTTTGAAATCCTCGATGGACAAAGTCTTCACCGGGAAATTTCTCTACCCAGGCAGATACACCTGGTCCTTCAGTTGAATAGGGATAGATGCTATTGAAAACTACAATTAATAATTTTTGTTGTTCTTCCTCAGTCAATCCTTCAGAACCAAATATGAATGCATCGGTAGCACGACGGTCAAATTCTGCTCTTAAATCATCATCAGATTCATTTTCCCATGTCCTAGGCAATTCAGCATTAATATGAGCGTCATAGATAGTAGGAGACAGACCATGCATCCTTTGCCATTGTTTAATAAGTCTAAGCTCGGTTAGCTCAGAGTGTTGAATTCCGTAGGCTGCTTTATTACCTGCAGGATAGAGACCAGTTCCGTCACCACGGGTTATTCTTGATAGCGAAGCGCCATTAAAATTTAAAAGTGCTTTTACATAATCAGGATTGGTAAAATTATGACCGCGTAAACGTCCATAGGTCACATTCTCCAGATCAGGACTTAAGTAGGGCGTCACACCTTCTCTTTCAAAAGCTCTATAGAGTTCTGTATCGATGGTCAACGGTTGATTTTCTGATGCGAAATCAAAACCAGCTCTCATCCCTGTAGACCCCGGTGTTTGCGTGCTGCCAGCGATCATTCCTGGTAAGCTTAAATCAGACGCTCCTGGTCTTAGAGCGATTTGTTGTGAAATACGAGCGTCTCCATTGATAAAGGTAAGGTGGAGCATCTGTTCATTATCAATCCAATACTCAAATTGGCCGTTAAGATTGTCTGTTTGTAAAAGAAGGATTCTTTCTTCCCAATCACCACCACCCACTGAAATCCGAACGTCTGTATTTAGATTCCAACCGGTAGCAAGATAAAAACTTTGATCAGTAGGATCATATTGAACACACCCGGTTCCAAATGGAGTATGAAGGCGGACTTCATAGGGAACAGGAGAAGAACCTGCGGCTTCAAAATCAATCAATCTTGGTTTGATTGTTCCGTTTTTTAGACCAAATTCTCCATCCGCTACTTGCAGAATCTCCGGGATTAATGTTTCAGTGCGACCCCCGTTAGCTCGGGCTATCTCAGACTCCGGCAAAGCAGCAGTAAGATATGCTCCTTCGGGTATGACAGAGGCTTCTTTAGTGGCGGTTGCAGTCGGCTCTACATGTGTCGGGGAAGATGGAGGAGATGGTGGTGGTTTGTCAGTCGGTCGAAGTGGTGTCGGTGTTCTGGTAGGTGGAGCACCGGTTCCAGCAGATTCAGGCTCTGCATTGTTTAAACCTAAAGGAAGATAACTTACATTTGGTCTGTTGCTACTGGCACTGACAGTACCTTCCGTAGTAGGAGTCATTTGTGCTGTCGGGAAAGGAGTTCCAGTGCCAGGACCAGGACCTGATTGAGCTTGGACATGAATAGGGCCTTGGTCTTGTGCAAAAGCCAAAGTAGCAGCTAAAGCCACAGTTCCTAAAGAAGCAGCAATTCTTCCTTTATAACGGCGAGCTGTATCCAATAAATCATGACCAAATCCAGGAACTCCCGCTTGTTCTCCCATCGGGTCTGCTACTATATCCGGTTGTGGTCTAGCTTGTTCTGCCATATCTGGATCCATAATCAATTATTAAGAGTTTTATGTTATTTATTATATAAAATTGATGAGATCCCTCGACTCCGCTCGGGATGACCCCACTTCGCTCTACGAGCTTCGCGGGGCAGGCAGGGCTCGGGATGGCACATTTCATATCCTATAGAATAAAGTATACCTTTTCAATAAATTCAAGTCAAGTAGATTTTTTACAAGAGCGTTGAGCGTTATTCAAACTAAATCGATTGTAATAGATATGGTTCTTTCTGCTTACCAAAGACTTTATTAATTTTTTCGGCAATATTTAATTCGCTGGGGAATATTCCAATAACTTCAAGGCTGATTGGACGACCTTGTTTATCCTTAATAATTACGTCGTTTCGGTAAGGGGAATCAACATCCTCGGAAGAAAATGCCAGTTTAGGATCATCCCACCAAATATTGAACGAATTTGCGATAGGGTCAAGATAAATCTTTATTTTTTTACTTTTTGCTTTTGCCATATCGATTCTCCTTTCTTTTTATATTTATATGTTTGATATGTTGTGACTAAAAATCCTTCACCATTTAACACTTTAACGACTACTACTAGTATAGCATTTTTGTTAATCTTTTTCACGAAAACAAGGACAGTCGTATCTGTAACGCTTTTTCTTATTTCTTCAGGACAAATTAAGGTTTTTTTAACTTCACTTATTCCAAGTTTAAATTCAGTATGTTTGATTTCCTTAATTTTTTTCCAGTAAGTTTTTGTTGTTCTGATCTTTCTACCTAATACATCGGTAACTTCAAATAAGACACCGGTTTTATTAATTGTCTTCTTCATGCTTTTATTTTAGCAAATATGTTAATTTATAAGGAAATCAACCCCCGAGGTTCCTATCACATTGATTAATGTCTAACCTCGGGGGTTAAGGATGCGAGGTAGATTTTAGTCTAAACGAAAGGAATTAAGTCTGTTCCAACGATTCTTGCGACAGAAGATCAACAATCAAAACATGATATGGTTAACATAGATAATTGAATGACTTATATATTGACGATATAAGATCATATAAGAGTAAGTAAGCAGTAAATATATTTTGGCACATTAGGCCATTGAGGCTAAATAATCCTTGTTTACTTTATAGAGATTTTAAGATTGATTAAATTATTATTCCAGTCTTTTTTTAGATCCATACTCTCTTCAATCATCACTGCATCATTTGTCTTAATTTCTTCAGGTTTAATCGGCTTGCCTAATTTATCGACCATAGCGACTTTGGTCTTCATCTCTGTTTCGTTGTAATAAAAAGTATTGGATTCACCTTTTTCATTGACGATTTTTAAAGCAAATTTATATTGGAAATCATTAGCCCAGGGAAGTCTACCACCTTTGGTGTTAACCTCAACTACTTTACCGTCATAGGTGTTTATAAGAGTCGATCGCGTCAAAATTCCCTTCTTCAATTTTTTTAGCGAGTCAATCACTTGATTGTCTAATGCTTGGCTTGACGCGCTTTCAGAGGGAGTCGGTGAAAGCACAAGTTGTGGGACAAATTGTGTTTGTTGGCGTTTTTTAATATAAAGACCGCCTAAAAAAATTACGGTAATGATGACGACTGCATTAACCGCGATCAGAATTTTATTAATGTTACTCATATTTCAAATTATAGCACTAGTCCCAGGCCGACGATAGTGACGGCGGCAATTATCAATATTAATGATGGCAGCAGATTACCTGAAGGCGGTGGCGTCGGTGTGATCGTCTTTTGGGCGACAACCACAGTAGTAGCAGGTTGGCTCGTCACAACAATGCTAACTTCAGTAGGAGTCGGAGTCTTTGATGGTTCGTTGGGTTTTAGAGTTGGCACCGGTGTCGACGTTGGGCCCGGAGTGACGCTTGGCAGAATTTTAGTTGGCGTCGGCTGAGGAGTGGTGGGCTCCGGAGTCGCAGTCGGTTGGATTTGACCACTACAAGTATTAGTAGCTTCTTTTGCCGGACCCTCACCACATTCATTTACAACTACTACTTTACAGCTGTATTTATGGTTGACCTGCGGAGTGAAAGTGACTTTATTATCAGCAGTTTGACCAGTCTTTACAGTTTTCCCTGTGGTTTGATCGGTAATGGTATATTCAAAAGTTACGTCACCTTTATCCCCATACTGCCAGGTACAGCTTGCGCCATCTGAAGGGCACATGCTTTCCGGCTCAGCTGCTTTATCAGTTGTAGTCTGGGGTTCATTCATATTGTTTAAGCTGATAAACAAAAATCCGGCAAGAATACCAGTCAGTAAAATAGCCACAGTCAAAAGCATTGTCACTTTGAGTCGGTTATTTGTTTGAGCACGGACTACAACCATATTCTTGTTATTACTGACACAATGGGCAAATAATTTGTAAATTACTGACTGCAGATGGGACAGGGCAACTCGTCGTTGGCGACGGAACTACTACTTTAGTTGGTGTTGGCACAGTTACTGTCGGTACAAATGGCGTCGGTGTTGGCAGTGGTTTAAGAGTCAACGTCGGTAGTGGAGGAGAGGTAGGTGGTATTGGTGTCGATGTCGGTGGAGGCGGAGCGGTCGGCGGTGGTTGAGTTGGAGGACTATCACAAGGGACCCATTGGCCGCCAACATATCTAAGCATTTTTAAACCGTCAGGATAACGACATTCCCAGCAAGATCCAGTCGCACAAGGACTGCCCTTTGGCTTACACTTTCCATCTTCCGGAGCGGTGCAGCCTGGAGTCCCGGTAAAAGGCGGACAGCAACCAGGTTGACAAGGGAGTGGTGGTTGTACTTCCATATTGCAATTTCCTGCAAGTTCGCTTTCACTTTGGGCTTTGGTTAAGGATTTTTGAGTTCGACTAATTGCAAAGACAATAACACCTAAGACTATTGCCAAAATTACAATAATTAAAATAAGTAATTTTTTTTTATTATCGACGGGTAATCTGGCTGATTTAATAGCGCTATTTTGATTTAGGTTTGATGGAAGTGGACTACTGTTTGGAACTTGGGGTGGTTGATTCTCCATAATTAATTCGTGTTAATAATTATTGTTGCAGACAGAGAGGAGAAAATCAATAGTTTCACACTTTTAATTTTTTTATGCTTTAGTGCTTCGACATAAACAAGCCGTATCTCGTTTTCTTGAGGGAACCCACCACATTCGTGCTTACCCTCTTCAAAAACGTCGTACGGTTTGTATTATTTCTTCGCTTAGCAAAAAAAATTAAAAGCTGTTTTTTAGTTATTCTAGAAGTAGCCAAATGTCCAGAAGGAGTAGGATGAAATATTTTTTGATTTCAGGAATGAAATTTTTTGAGCAATTGACTTTTCATCTTCAAACCATAAGTCGTGTTTTTTCCCTTGCTCATCAATATATGTAATATGGCTTTCTGACGAATGATTGTCTCTTTCAATGACGCAGCTTTTATAGGGGCAATCATTCAAGAATTTATCGTGTATTTGATTTAAGGTAATTGCTTTAGCTGACTTTAAAGGCCGGCCTTTTTCATCGACTGTCCAATCATAACCGTAAAGACCAAACACAACGACTATTTTTTCACTTGATGTAAAACGTAATAAGTCATCTATCAGCAGTTTCATATCGTAGTTATCGTTTTCGTTCTTTTCAAGCGGGAAATTGGGACCGGGAAGTCCATACGATTTGTGGAAATCATAGGTCATGATGTAAAACCGGTCGGTCCAACTGCTAAGCTTTTGGATATCAAATGGACGCTGGCGATAAAAAACATCTCCGTAAATTGTCATTGAAAAAATTAGATTATGTTGATGAGTCTTATCTGCCACTTTTTTTACAAACTGATTAATTTGATTGATTACTTCTTCAGTTGGCAGACTTTTAAGCTCCAGATCCAAAATAATTTCAGAGAAAGAATAATCTGTCAGAAATCGATCCAATGATTCTATGGCATTATTTTGATAGTCTGGATTTTTAAGAATTTTTATATTTGTATCGTCATTTAGCATACGAATTGTTATTGCCATTGGTTTTGAATCAAAATTGGAGATAAATTGAGGTAAATTCTTAAAGCCAATTTCATCTTTCATTAGTCCATTTTCATCAACACTTAAACCAAAATATATTGGTTTAATTTCTTCATCAGTCATATCGGCAATACGTGGGATTGATATTTTATCGTTAAGCAGGCTAGTTTTCCAATAAGGAATGAAAAGAGAATAGGTGGAAGAATTTTCAATGTTTTTGGTTGGTGTTTGTATAGTTGAGGTTGTAGGTGCATTATTGGGGGTAATGATAGATACTTGTTTTGGCTTAAGGTAAGTTTTAAATAAAAAAAAAGAGATAATCGCAATGGATAAAAGCAAAACGAGCTTTTTCATAGGGATAGGAGGATTATAGCATGTGTGCAGCTTATTTATTCCCGCTCCGCGAAAACCGAAGGATTATTAACCCGGAAGCGGTAAGTGGGACTTTCGCTCTGCGGGATTTCAGCTAGAATTCTCAATGGTAGTATGTCTTAATCTGAAATAGAAAATAAAAACCGACAATAGGCATTATCAAACTAAACAAATCAAAGTTGATAAGAGATAAAAAAAGCAATAGTAAATTTAGATAAAACAAAGTATGCCAGCCGCGAATTTGTCTGGATTTTAAAGGCTTAAAATCAGAAATTAATATAATTCCCGCTACAAGATTGAAAATCATTCGTAAAAATATATTTATACCTATTAAACCCCCGCTTAGCATGGTGGCCAATCCTAAGGTATAAAGTTTTAAAATTCCGCTGGAAAATAAAGATAATAGTCCTGAGAATAAAACGATGTATGGTCCATAATCTACAATTAAAGAACGAATATCTAATGGCAAATTCGGTATTCTTGAGTAGATTGCTTGTAGCCGGATTTCTAAGTCTTTAAGAGTTAATTGTTTCATTATTTTTATTCTAGCACTTTTTTAAATATTTTCGAATATTGCAATTTAAGCAGATTCTGCCAAGTCAAACTTGGTTGTCGCGTTAGACGCGATCACGACTTTCCCTCCCGTCAGTGCTCGACTATATCTTTGCGCTGTAGGGAGGCCCTTCCAGTCGTGCCACCTGCTATTTCCAATGTTATTAGATAGTAATTGCCTTCATACGATTTGCCGATTAATCCATCAATCTCTAAATTAGTGATTTGGTCAAGAATTTGGTTTACGGGAACGCCAAAAAGTCGACTCAAGTCGTCAGCAGACTGCGTTTCCTCTGCCAGTTTAATAACGATTTTTTTCGACAAATCATTTAATCCCTCAATAATTGACTTGATGTCACTACTGGATCTATTAATGTTATATTCTTCTAAAATATCATCGACGCATGTCACCATTTTAGCGCCGTTTTTTATCAACAAGTTTGGAGCAAAGGATAAATTCGAGGTAATTGGAGAAGGCGGAGCAAAGACATCGCGACCTTGCTGGCCGGCAAATTTAGCAGTGATTAAAGCTCCGGAATTAATTGCTCCCTCAACGACCAAGACGCCACAACTTAGTCCTGATATAAGTCGGTTTCTAGCGACAAATAGTCCTTTAAGTACTGTCAAACCCGGCGGGAATTCACTAATGATTAATCCTTGAGACTTGATGATATTTTGATACAAATTGTAATTTGATGGTGGATAAACTATATCAACTCCACAACCCAAAACAGCAATCGTCTTCCCTTTACAATCTATTGTGGCTTGATGGGCGGAGCTATCTATTCCCAAGGCCATTCCCGATACAATCGTAAATCCGGCATTTGATAGTCCGGTTGTAAATAGGCGAGTGATATTTAACCCATAGGAGCTGGCTTTACGAGTACCGACAATAGCAAAATTTTTCTCACTCGGTTGTTCGATCAATTTTTTGTTACCGACTAAATACAAACAAATAGGTGTATCTTCAATATTGACTAGTTGTTTTGGATATGCTTTATCATCTAAACAGAGAATGTGTATATTTTTTTTATACAGTTTGTCAACAATACTATGGGTATCGAAAGTGTTACGGAATGCAACAAATTTTTGTGTTAACGGTTCACCGATAATTTTTTTTAAATCATTATAAGAAGCGTTATAAGCAGTCTTGATTGAAGGAAAACTAGCCTTTATTTTTTTAAAGCGGATTGGACCGATGCCTAAAAAATGGGAAAAGCCGACGTAATAGGGAAGATCAGGATTCATGTAATTATTATACGTGAGATTGCTTCGTCGTTTCATTCTTCGCAATGACATTGGGATGTGCGGTATAATTCTTTCATGAAAAAGTTCTACTTAACCACGGCTATACCATATGTAAATAGCCGACCTCACATCGGCCATGCATTGGAATTTGTACAGACTGATGCGATTGCCCGTTATCATCGTCTACTTGGAGAACAAGTATGTTTACTTTCAGGAGGGGATGAAAACGCCTTAAAAAATGTGCAAGCAGCTGAAGCAGTGAGTCAAGATATACAATCATTTGTTGATAATAACGCCCGTCTTTTTGAGGAGTTAGCTAAAAAAATAAACGTCCTGTTTGATGTTTTTCAAAAGGGATCAGATAAAAAAACACATTATCCTTCATCACAGCTTTTGTGGAAAAAGTGTTTTGAAAATGAAGATATTTATCAGAAAACTTATCAGGGATTGTATTGTGTTGGGTGTGAACTTTTTTATGAGGAAAGAGAGCTCAATGAAAATAAAGAATGTTTTGAGCACCCCGGTAAAAAATTGGAAACCGTAAAGGAAGAAAACTACTTTTTTAAATTATCAAAATATCAAAATCAGTTGATCGAACTTATTTCAACTGACAAATTATTGATTGTTCCAATTTCACGTAAAAATGAAATGCTGTCATTTCTGAAAAATCCTCTGCAGGATATTAGCATATCCCGATCTAATAAACGGGCGAAAAATTGGGGAGTACCGGTGCCAGGAGACAGTTCACAACGTATTTATGTTTGGTTTGATGCCTTAAACATTTATCAATCCGGTGTAGGGTTTGGCTGGGATGAAAAAACTTATCAAAAATGGTGGCCGGCTGATCTACATGTCATTGGTAAAGGAATCACCCGTTTTCATGCTATTTATTGGCCGGCGTTTTTAATATCAGCTGGCCTTAAAGTGCCAAAATCACTTTTTGTCCATGGATATTTAACAATAGATGGACAGAAAATGTCGAAAACTGTCGGCAATGTCATCGATCCTTTAGTTTTTATCAATAAATATGGCGTTGATCCTCTACGATATTATTTATTGCGGGAAATCCCAAGTTATGGGGATGGTGATTTTTCTGAGAGGCGTTTTGTTGAAATATATAATGCTGATTTGGCGAATGGTTTAGGGAATTTGATATCTAGAGTGGCAAAGTTGTGTGAAAATTCTGGTTTAGAGTTTAAAATAAATGATTTCTCAAAAGAAGTTTATCAGGAAGAATGGATAAATAGATTAAAAGAATATAGATTTGATACTGCACTTTCACTTATTTGGTTAGATATATCAATTGTAGATCAACACGTTAATCAAAATGAACCCTGGTATATAAAAGATATAAATAAACTAAAAGAAATATTACAGGTGGAAGTTGATGATATCAGAAAAATTGCTTTTCGTTTATTACCTTTTTTACCGGAGACTGCGGAAAAAATATTGAAACAATTTTCTACTTCTGAAATTAAATCTTCAGAGCCTTATTTTTTAAGAATCAAGTAATCCCTTAAAAATAGTGGCCAGCAAATCTTTCGGAGAAATGATTTTGACTTTTTTAATTTTATCCCTAATAATTTTGTTATTAAGATGTTTTTTATCCAAGGTAATTAGATAGTCTGAGTGGGTTAAAACTGCTCCAGCAATCACATGAACATCTTTTTGATTAACAAGAGCTGTAAACGGTTGTTTTTCATCGGTAGTAATTTTTTCCCGGACGATTAATCCGCAGTCGATAATTTTTTTATCAATTTCATATCTTTGATATTTTGGTATTTTGTGTAAATTATTATTTAATTCCTCAATGACAGTTTGGGTTGTTAAACCAATGATTTGTTTCCCTTTAACCATGGTTAACAAACGGGATGAAGCACCAGAGACAGAATACATTCCTGAAAATATCACCGAAGCATCAAAAAAGACCTTGATCATGATTTATTTTTGCCCAGTTTTTTATCGATTTTTTTTCTCAAGTTAACCGGTAAAGTATCATCTTTGATAAATTGTTCCAGTTCTTTTTGACTATAAAGACGGTATCTAACAGGTTTTTCAATCGGTTCAATGATTATTTGGTCTAAAACCTTTTTGGCTTTAATCATTTTTCCTTCCTTAAAACCAAGTTGATCACGCCAGGATTTTGGAATGGTGATCATGCCTTTGGTTAGTATCCGAAGCCATTCTTCTTGTGGTAACACAGTCGGTGGTGTCATAGTTAATAAGTTAAAATTTCTAACTATTAGAATTGTAAACTAATGTAATAGAATTGTCAATAAATAAAATGTTTACTCTTTTCTTTCGAAATATGCTTTCAAGATTTCCTTGGCGATTGGGGCAGCGACATTAGATCCTTCTCCTGATTCTTCGACCATCACAGTGACAATAATTTCCGGATTGTCGTAGGGTGCAAAGATAGTAAACCAAGCATGGGGAAGCCTTGATTCAAGATGTGACTCGGCAGTACCAGTTTTGCAGCCTACCTGAATTGGTTGTAATTGGCTAGAATTAGTGGCGGCGTCATTTGTTTGAGATTGCTTCACTTCGTTCGCAATGACATTATTTTTCACTCTAAAGTCAAAAAATGGCCAGCCGGTACCACCGGTTAAACATGCTTGTTTCATTCCCTCGAGAATCAAATTGATATTTTTTTCAGAAACTCCAAGCGAATGGCAGCTACTTTTTTGATTTTTTAAAAGAAGTGGAGTACATAATTGCCCATGATTAACTACTGCCGCAGTTGCCATATTAACTTGAAGTGGAGTTGCCAGAAGATAACCTTGGCCAATAGATAAATTATACGTGTCCCCTAAATACCATCTTTCATGCAATATCTCTTTTTTCCAAAAATCAGATGGGATGAGACCTGGCTTATCGGAGAGTTTACTCTCGGTTTTTTTCCCGTAGCCGAACTTCTCAGCCCAATATTTAATACCAACCGGTCCTAATTTTTCGCCGACACGGTAAAAGAAAATATCATTTGATCTTCTAAGGCCCTTGATTAAATCTACCATGCCTTCGGTCTTACCGTATTTCAAAAAGTACCAATTGCCAAATTTCAATGGACCAGCTGTAATAACTCCGGTATCCTCCACAGTGAAATTCTCATCAATTTTATTTTCTTGCAGAGCTCCGGCTGCTAGAATTAACTTAAAGACAGATCCTGGAGGATATGTGCCTTCTAAAGCCCGATTAAAAAGAGGTTTTTCTGGATCGGCCATGTATTTTTTAATGGCTTCTTGATTATTGTTTTCAAAAATCTGTGGATTAAATGATGGAAAGCTCATAAGGGCTAATATTTCTCCATTTGGTTTGGAAGCGATAATTGCTGCTTTTTTCTCCTTTAAAACAACAATACCACCGCTATTTATTATTGTTTCTGATGTTAATATTGAATAGGCTTTTTGTTGAAGATAGTTATCGATTGAAAGTTGGATTTTATGGCCGGGAATGGGATCGGTTTGTGAAATAATTTTTCTTATCTTACCTTGGGCATTGACCTCGATTAACCTTTTCCCTTTTCTACCGCGTAGATCACATTCAAAAATTTGTTCAATACCACTCTTACCAATTTTGTCATTAAGCTTTAATTTATTAGCGCAGGCATCGTTTTTTAGGTCATGGTCGTTGGCCAGTTGTCTAAAACCAACAAGATGAGAGGCTGCATCAGTCAAGGGATAAACACGTTTTATATTTATATCATTTTCTTTTTGGGAATAAGCAATTTGGAAACCTTTGCGATCGACAATTACACCCCTTTGAGCTTCAATGGGAATTTCTTTAATTCGGTTATTTTCTGCTAAAAAACGATAATATGTTCCTTTTACAACTGTCAATTGAAACAATCTGGCTGCTAGACCGAAGAATAGGATAATTATTATATATGGCAAAATGTCATATCGAAAATGACGGTCGCGATGATATTTTCCGCTAAAAGTGATAGGTTGTGAATCGTATTTTTGGAATGGAACGATTTTTTGAGCCATAAAATATTAAATAATTGTTTTTATTGGTTGATTTTTAATTTCTTCTTGAACAGTGGTACTTTCACCATGACCGGGAAGAATGATGGTTTTTTTCGGCAGAGACAAGATTTGTTTTAACAACTTATATAATGCATCTTTGTTGGAATAGGAAAAATCATAGCGGCCGATGTTGTTTTTGAAAATCGTGTCACCGGAAAACATAGTTGTAACTGGTTGAAATTGATCCCCGCCTGCGGTGTGGTTAGTTGAAATTAGTTTATTTTTAAAAAAAATACAGACAGAACCAGGGGTATGGCCGGGAGTGTGTAATACATGAAACATGAGACGTGAAACATGAAACATTTCTTGCTCGAAAAATTTTATGTTTTGAGGTAAAGGATAATTGATCTTACGTTTAAGCCAAAAAGATGCTGATTGATTCATGGTTTTTAGTAAAAAAAGATCATCTCGGTGTATAAAATAAGGAATTATTCGATTGCTCGATTGCTCGATTGCTTTATTATTGCTTAGAATAAGTTGCAGTTCTCCGGCGGCTAGATTGTGGTCAAAATGACCATGGGTGGCTATTATTGCTCTGAGGTTTAGCTTAAGACGGAGGACTTGCTCAGCGATAAATTCAGCGCTATCTGCCGGATCAATGACTATTGCTTCCTTTGTCATCTTGTCATAAACAAGATAACAATTTGTCGAAAGTCCGCCTAAACATAAGGTATCAATTGTCATGGCTAAGTTATTATAATACAGGTATGGGGAAAAAAATCAGCGCCATTTTGATTTTATTTTTGCTTTTTTTTACACCACAGGCCAATGCTCAGAATGTCGCGGGATCAGAAAATAATAATTGCGGTCTCCACCTTAATCAGCGAGAGGAAGGAGATATAGCTGCAGCCGCGGAACTTTGTAACAGCAATGGTGGTGATTGGGGAAAAGTAGTTATAACTTTACAGGATGATATTATTGGAAATGTTGATGAGCTAAACAATACCTTTAATTTACTTAGAAAATATCATCTTGAACCCATAATTCGACTAGCGACCCATCTCTGTGGTGATTCATGGTGTCAGCCAACTTTGGATGATTCAACTCGATGGGTCAATTTTTTAACCAGTCCACGCCTTTATTGGCCGACGTCACAAAAGCGGATTATTCTTTTTAATGAAGTCAATCATGCTAAGGAATGGGGAGGAGTAACTGATCCTAAATCTTATGCTGATGTTGCCCAAAGATTCTGTACTGATTTTAAGACGGCAGACTCTAATTTTTTTGTAATGCTGGCTGGTTTTGATGCTTCAAATCCTACAATGGATGAAGCGATATATTTACAGCAATTGGTTTCTTATAAACCGGAAATATTTGATTGTATAGATGGTTGGACATCTCATTCATATCCAAATCCCGGATTTCGAAGCTCTCCCCATGGACTAGGCCGCGGTTCTATCAGGACGTATGAATGGGAGATGAATTTGCTGAAAAGACTAGGAGTAAAAAAAGATTATTGTGTCTATAACACTGAGACAGGTTGGCCACATTCTGAAGGTACGAGCATTGATAATCGTTATTTGCCGGTGGATACTGTGGCTAAATATACCGGAATTTTATCAGCGATGTTAAACGCTGATCCAAAAATATGCAGCTACAATTTTTTTATCATCAACGATCAAAGCGAGTTATTTGAACATTTTTCTTGGAAATTGCCTGGGAATCTGGGAATGTATTCTCAAGCTGAGGAATTAAAAAAAATTCCTAAAGTAAGAGGTAACCCGAAGCAGCAGATACTTATTAATATCAAAGGTGATCTGCCCAAAAGACCAGTAGCCGATTCTGTTTTCAATGTGAATCTCAAATTAACTAATGGTGGTCAGGCTTGGCTTGATATGGCAGACGGTTATAGGTTTGGTTTGATTGAAGGAGATATCATTTCCACTTTTTCACCGATAGTGGATATTCAATCAGGCAATTCTAAAGAAATAGATTTTAAATTTAAAACAGGAGTAAATATAGGGGAACAATGCGCTAAAGTTGGACTTTTTAAAAATGACAAAATTATTATGGAGCTGTTCGAATGGTGTTTTAAAGTCTTGCCCCAACCCAGTCTAGATTTTAGTATTGGTACTTTTTTGAAAACTAACGGTGAAGTCGAGTTAAAATTCATTGATAAGTGGGGAAAGGTTGTCTACTCTATTATCACTCAAGTTGATTATGTTGGACATCTGGAGAGTCTAAAGAATCTTGTCGTTGGTGATGTATATCGAGTCTTAGTTAATAAAAAGTATTATTTACCCGTTGAATCATCACTGACATTGCAAGAAGGAAACAATCGGATGCGTTTTCCAGCAATGATACCAATCGATTTTAATGGGGATGGAAAATTCACCTTAAGCGATTTGTTGCCAATAAAAAAATAAAAAAATTCATCTTTTTTCCTACTTTTTGTTTTTCGTGCTTTACTCTTCGTGAAAAATAATCTGTACGTCACGTTCTTGAGGGAACCCAAGCCATTCGGCTTTACCCTCTGCAAACGTATAACTACAGCTTATAATTTCACTCAGAAATTGCTCGAGAAAACAAAAAGTACAAAAATATTTATTTATTATCAATAATTCTCTGTAGCAGCTCGAGGTGGTGGATAATGTCACTGGAAAAGTAACTTCCTGGGCAAATTGCATCTGGCAGATATTTTTGTTTCATCACAAAGGCAAGTGTTTTATCATTCATTGCTCCGTCAAGAATGATTTTGCCCCCAAATCCTAATTTGTGCAGCTCTTCAATTTTATTTAAGACCTCTGGTACAAACGGAGAGCCTTGTTGGCCGGGGTGGACGGTCATGAGTTGGACTGTGTCAAACTGCTTAATACTATCCCAATTATCAGCTACAGAATCTTCAGGATTGAGAACGAGTCCGAATTGAAAGTTTGAGGATAGAGGATAAGGGACGGCGGGTAGAACTTTAATGTGGATAAGGACACATTTTATTTTGACAACATTGGTAATCAGGTTTAATTTTTCGATTTCGGAGACATAGTCATCGACCATTAAGTGAAATTCGAAAGTCTTTTGTTTAATTGTTCCATTATTCCATCGTTCAATTGTTGTAGCGATTTCCTCAATCTGAACGGTTTTATTTGGGACGAATTTTCCGTCGGTGATGTCGATTTGGAAATAAGAAAAAAAGGGAAGCAGAGCTTTTAGACGCTTTAATAAATCATCTGTATTTTTTTCAAGAATAGATGGATAAATTAACATTGATGGTAATTTTCAATGATCAATTATCAAGTTTTTTTAGTCTTCTTAAATATTTTTCTCCGGTTTTGGGAGTAGCAGTAAGAAATGCATTAATCATTGCTTTAGCTTGTTCTTCTGTCACATAATCTGAAGGGATTGAAAGGATATTAATATGGTCGTTTTCGCGGGCATGGCTTACTTGATCGACATTAAAGCCTAAAGCACAGATAATGCCTTTAAAGCGATTGGCCATGACGGAGACGCCAACACCCGAGCCGCAGATAAGGATGCCGAGTGATTCAGACGGGGCCGTCTTAATGTCATGCCGAATTTGTTTCGGCATCTTGTTTGTATTAATGGGATCCTGAATCGAGTTCAGGATGACAGTCGACGTTGTCACATTTTGGGCCACTTTACGGGCGAAATCGGGGTAGTCATCTTGCGGATCGTAGACTAAATTGCCGCAATCTGAAATCTCATGATCTTGTTCTTTTAACCACCCGACCAGTTTATTTTTTAGCTCAAAACCTCTGTGGTCGCTTCCGATGTAGATTTTCATCTATAATAGAATACCATGTTCGATACTCATTGTCACCTAAACTTCAAAGCTTTTGATGGTATTGTTAACACGGTAATTAGCGCTGCCAGAGCTGTCGGAGTAAATAATATAGTTATTCCGGGGACTGATGTTGTATCTTCAAAAAAAGCACTTCTGATTGCAGAAAAATATGACAATATTTATGCGGCAGTTGGTATTCATCCGCACCATGTTTTCGACATGGTGAAGCTCAAAACTCAAAGCTCAAATCTTAAAGAACTTGATGAAATCGAAAGCTTGTTAAGAAATGATAAAGTTGTTGCTGTTGGGGAAGTGGGGCTTGACCGTCATATTTATCAGAAGACCAAATATAACGAATATCAAGTAAATGAAGATTTTATGAAATTACAGGAACAATTTTTAATTGTTCAATTAAAGTTGGCTTATGAGTTTAAGAAAAGTGTCATTATACATAACAGGGAAGCAAAGGATGATCTTCTACAATTAATGACTGAAAATTGGGACCCGTATTTTGAAGGAAAGATTGTCTTTCATTGTTGTGAACCAGATGACATATTGTTAGATTTTGCTATTAAACATAATATATATATTGGAGTAGATGGCGATGTCACCTATTCGCCAAAGAAGGCAGCATTTGTCAAAAAAATACCATCAGAGCTATTGGTTTTGGAAACTGATAGCCCGTTTTTGCTGCCCCGCCTACCAGCGCCTGAAGCTGCAGGCAATGGCGGGCAGGCTGAACCTTTAAGATTTCCCAACATTCCGAAGAATTTGAATATAATTGCCGAATTTGTGGCAAAATCGAGAGGTGAATCTGTTGAAAACCTGCAAAGGCAAACCACCGAAAACGCCAAGAAATTATTCAATTTAACATGAGTGAGCTCCATTACATCTTCTATACTCCAACTTTGAAATCGACTACGTCACCATCTTTCATCTCATAATCTTTTCCGGCTAAAGTGACTTTGCCACTGTCGCGACACGCTTGCCAACCACTAAGTTCGACAAAAAGAGGAAAGGGGACTACTTCAGCTTTGATGAAGTGCTTTTCAAAATCAGTGTGGATTACTCCGGCAGCTTGAGGAGCTAAAGTTCCTTTTGAAATTGTCCATGCCCGGGCTTCCAATTCGCCTCCGGTTAAAAAAGAGATAAGACCTAAAGTCTCATAGGCATTTTTTATCAGTCTGTTAAGCCCCGACTCGTTTAGACCGTATTGTTTAAGATATTCTTTTTGGTCATCCTCAGATAAAGTCACGATTTCTGATTCGAGTTTAGCACTCATGGTTAAAGTAGGTTGAAATTGGTTGTAATTAGTTGAAATTAGTTTTTCTGTCGATGTCTTATTTTCCAGTTGCCCTTCAGACAAATTGAAAACATAAATCACCGGTTTGAAAGTCAGCAGATTTAATTGTTTGATATCATCCTTTTCAACGTCGGAAAGCGAGACTTGGCGGGCAGGGATACCGGTATTTATTTTTTCTTTAAGTTTAAGGACAGTCTGATAGAAGAATTTTTCCTCTTTGGAAGCCAGACCTCTGGGCTCCTTCTGTCTTTCTAAAGTAGAAAGATCGGCTAATATCAATTCCGTCTCAATAGTTTCTATATCTTTTTTTGGATCAATGGTTGATGATACGTGAACCACTTCCTTATCTTCAAAAAGCCTGACGACATGGACAATGACACTGACTTCTTTGATATGGCTCAAGAATTGATTTCCAAGTCCTTCTCCTTTGGAAGCGCCAGAAACGAGTCCGGCTATGTCATAAAATTCAACTGCTGCCGGCACGATTTTTTGAGTGTTGACGATTTTCGCTAAGACCGGAAGCCGTTCATCCGGGACTTCGACGATGCCGACATTTGGCTCGATAGTACAAAATGGGTAATTAGCCACATTGGCGACTTGTTTTTTTAACAGTGCATTAAAAAGCGTGCTTTTTCCAACGTTAGGCAGGCCAACAATTCCGATACTTAAATTCATATTGTTAGTGTAATCGAAATCGGTTTATAACAGTAGCGAGTGTAGCCCCGTATACTCGCTCTTGCGACGCGAGGACGTAGACCTCGGGAGCAAGTAAGAGTTGTAATGGGGCCAACGTTTGGTAGGCCGACGATCCCGACCGTTAGTTTTGAACTTGACATTTTGTATCTCTTGGATAGGTAAATAGCCACGAATCCTTAATTGTCTTTGTTGACCAAGGACAGTGTTCACTACTTTTAAGATAATCCTTCGTTTGGCTTCAAAGCCTAATTCTTTAAGTTGTAACTTTGCAGCCTCACTAAACTTATAAATTTGTTCCTCATTAGGACTCACTATTATATCAGTTTTCTTAACCTCACTTTCAATCTGTCCAACCGTTCGTTCTAATGCTGATCTTCTCAGTTTCAGATCATTCATTGCTTCCTGAAATTGTCCCATACTAATAATTTCTGCCCCATAAGCCTTGATGTATTTTGTTTCTTCTTTTTTGAACTTTTCAACTTCCTCTTTTAGTTCTTTTATCGACTCGGTATTATCTGAAGTATTGGCTTGTTTTTGGGTCATCCATCTTTTCGCTTGTTCCATAAGGAGTTCTGGCGAACTCATAAGATTTACGATACCATCCCATGTCAATTTATCCGCAATTCGAGCATTCACTCCTTTTTCATGGCAACTTGAGGGCAGAGGATAGCTGTAAACTCTATCAGTGCATCGATAATATAAGTGCTTACCTCGCTGTGGACCTTCGCCAGCCCTTTTTCTCCCACAAGTACAATAAATTACGTTTGCCAATAAATATTCGTTTTTTTTGTTTCTAACGCATGTCTCAAAATTAGTTTTTAGCTGCTTTCTAGCTTTATCAAATAATTCCTTCTGGATAATCGCAGTAACAGGAATTTGGACCCAATCTGCTTCTGGTTTCCACCTCCTACTTGTCTTTTTGACTCTTTTATATTTTTCTTGTTTCAAAGGATTATCTGGAACAACTGCAACAGAGCGATTATAGTGGGCAATTCCAATGTACGTTTCATTTCGAAACAGCGTGGTGAGTGTACTTGTGTTCCACACACCTCTTTTGCTTTTTCGTGGAGGGATATCTAGCTCCTGGAGCCTTTTTATAACCTTTCTAACTGTTAATCCTTCATTTGCTACCCATTCAAAAATCATTTGTACAACCACCGCTTCCTTTTTGTTAATTTTATAGTAACCTTGTGTATCTCCTTGTTTTGGAATGTAGTCATATCCATAGGGAGCCTGACTGGTCACAACGTTGCCATCTCTGGCCTTTCGGAGTTTTCCTAATCTAAATCGTTCTGAAATCCGAGCTCTTTCGTATTCAGCAAAAAGACCTTTTACACCATACAAAAGCTTATCGGAATCATCTTTGGCTGGAGGAGTGGTGACATACAAAACTTGTATGCCTAATTCACTAAGTTCATCTGTAACCAATTCCTGATACGAATATTTTCGTGCTAAGCGGTCAGGGTCATAAATCAAAACAGCCTCCCATAGCTTTTTTCTTGCATCAAGTCGAAGTTCGTCTAAATGTGGTCGTGCTAAAATAGTTCCACTCCAACCTTCATCTCGATATTCCTTAACTATCGTGTGTCCATTTTTAGAAGCCCAGTCATTCACGGCCATTATTTGAGTTTCAATGGTTTCCTCATCTTCCTGTCTTTTGGTGGAAACGCGTGCGTAAGTTGCGATTAACATGATTATTTGTTATCAGTTTTAACTTTTCTTTCTTCCAGAAATTTCGTCAAATCAGACCTACTTATACGATATGATTTGCTAAGTTTCACAGCGGGTAACTCTTTTCTGGTAATCCATCTTCTAACAGTGATTGGTAGCATACCGAGCATCTTTGCAACCTGATTAGTTGAGTAATATTCTTCCATATTTATAACTATATATTACTTAATGATACTTTGCAATACTTAAAATGTAAATACTAACTATTTATCAAATAGTTGTCCATCATTAACTTTTTCTATGTGGGGCGGAGTTTCTGTCCCACGACTATAGGCGGACATATACTCCGCAGGGTCTAGTAAAACAAAATCCTTAAACTCCACCTTCAATTTATAATCAGCAGCTATACTCCCTTCCCCGCGTGTTTTATCAAGCACTTTAAGCGCGCACAATTCATCTAAAAGCCTTCGTCCCGTCTTTGCTGACTTTTCAGAATAGTCTGAAAGCTGTTTGGCAGTAATGTTCCCCTCACTATTTTTTATAGCTCTTAAAGCTTGTGAACGGTCGGCGGGCATAGAAGAAATAACAACTTCCTTTATAATCTCTAACTCTTCAACGCCAACTTCGTCTTTTCCTACTACTATGGCTAGATATTTTGATAGTTCAATAAGTTGTTGAATTGCTCGCCAAGGTTCTTCAGTTTGTACATCTAAAGTCTCGAAATATTTAACATCTTCCCCATCCTCGTTCTTGAAAGTGGCAGATTGTAGTATTACTATTCCACGACAATTTGACATCAGTATTGCTGCCGTTCTTAAATATGCCTGTACTTCTTTTTTAAACGATTTTATAGAAACAGACTGTTGAGTTAATTGATTCAAGTATGATGAAACATATAGTCTTGCTTCTTTTTCTAGTATTGATCTATCGGCATTAGCAAAAATAAGATTGAAATTAGATTCAACATCATGGAAGGGAGTTGGCGGCAATGTATAGCAAAGGAAGCGTGGTCCCACCATATTCATGTATTGGGTATGTTTGTTCAGGGTTGATGGAGTAATACATCCAAGTTGGGCAAAGGCACTTTTATAGCTAACATTTCCTCGTCGAGAGCTAAACTTAGTAAATTCTCGATCGTATATCCCAACAAGATCACCTAAAAGCTTTTTTGTCATTTTTTCGTCGAGTGAGAATATGGCAGTCCAGTCTTTAATCACGAGGCATTTTTTATTTAGCAATGGTAATAAATCATATACTTTATTGGAACGACTTGCCCTTTCACCTGAAATAAAGGCATTTTGAGTCAGATTATCAAGATAATAGGTGCAATCAGCGTCTTTAATAAGCCTAACAAGGTCAGTCTTCCCAGATGACGGGACTCCCACTAAAAGTAACCAGAGCATAATGGAATTCTTGAAATTGCAGGATAAACTAACGGCAAGTATTATTTTTAGAGCAACTTGTGAGTTTGGGAGGAATCTTAATACTTTTTCCTCAACCTCTGGGTAATTTACCCTACTTGTTAATAATTGTTTTTTTTCCTCTGGCGGAGTTTCTGTCTCGCTTGCGATGTTTTCATTTTGTAGTTCTTTTAACCTAATACTTTCGAAGATATTTCTCAGCTCATGTTCTGCAAGTGGTGGAGTATTTTTATCATTCCATGCAAGGATCAAAGGCCATGCTACGGCCTCCCATTCGTTTTTTTTGAGGCTATTAAACAATTTGCCTATTACAGATGCTGCGCTATTATTCCGTTGACCTTCACTAACTCCCTGCAAAATACTTTTATTCAATGAGCCAGTATTACTAGAAGTTTGTTTCTTTGATTGCTTTATCCAGCTTTTTACAAAATCAGGTATGGGGAGCGGCGCTGTATTTTCTGGGCTTTGTATCCATTCGTAGTAATTGCCTGATTGATGAAGCGATGGTGGGACCACAACATAACCGCCTTCTGACCTGATGTCTATCCCTGGTTTTAATCCAGCACCATTTTTAATACCCTTTTCGTACTTGAAGTAATAGTGATAACCTCCGCCACCTGTTTTAACAGCGATCGTTTTAAGATTGCGAAATGATTTATCTGTTCCATTGTGTCGAGGATCAATGTCAATGATAGTTAGGTCAGATATTGCCCCAGTCACAACGCCTATATTAGCATTTGGGTCTATGGCAAACCACTGTTCTATTTCTTTAGGCGTCGGTTTTATTTTTTGATAAGGTTTCCATGCAATAAGCGGTCTCTTATCCGATCCGATAGGAATAATAGACCAACCATATCGCTCAAGCAAATTAAGTGCTTGTTCCGACAGACTATTTGTGCTATTATTACTTTGATTATTCATATTTTTAATCCTCGTTCCCAGACACATTCTGTAAAATGCATCTGGTAGATGAGAGCTAAAAGAAAGTCTGAATACTTTCAAACATAATAATTTCCACACGATTTAAGTTAAAAGGGTATTTCATCGGGTGGGAAATCATTATTTAATAGCTTGTTTTCAAACTCCTTCACAAATTCTTTTTTTCGAGCCATCTCTATATTTGGCCACTCTGAAAAAACAAAAGTTAAACGTATCTCATCACCTTCGTGAAGTCTAGTTAGGGCTTCTTCAATCTCTGCTAATTGGTTATGGTGATAGAAATTATGTCTCCCAACTGCTTTTCGGACACTTTTACTACTCATTTCTTCTTCGAGCTTTTCTATCAACTTCCTAACCCTGTTCAGAGCGAGTTTTACTTTGGTTGAGTATTCGATTCCGTAAAATGCGTACTCATCTTCCATCATTTCTTTCTCTGCCTCATCGAACAGAGAAAACCATATTTTGTCGGGAACAGAAGTCGATGTTGACAACATCGCTTGATGTTGTTTTGGTTTATGGAAGTCAATCTTAAATTCGAAAAGGAACTTGTTTCCTTCTCGACTACCCCTCTCATGTATTGCTGGATAAAGCTCGATTGCCTTAGTCACAGAAGTTGTTATAGAGAACTTAGCTGACATATCGTCGTTCATGTTTTTCACCTCCTTTCAGTGACTGATTTGTAAATATTAACGGCGCTTCCTGATTGTGCTTTTGAATGCTTAAAAATTTAAGTGTTTCTTCAAAAAGAATGTCAAAAGCATCATCTACTCTTTTTTCAGATTCTTCAGGAGTTGCTTTTGCCTGCTCAAAAAACAGCACCATTTCTTTGGAGGCTCTTTGTTTACCCATTTTTATGCCCTCCTGAAAAAATCAAATCTCTAAGGTCATTTAGTCTTGCAAAGAGTTCGCGGGGGTTTACGGAAGCGGTACCAGCAAAATAACTTTCAACTAACTGTTCTGCCTTGCTTTTTGGGGTGAATATAAAAAAGACTTCGCTATTTTCTTTTGTAGTATCAACTAACTGAAGCCCGGTAGCATAAAGGTATGCAGCTATATTTAGAATTTTTGTCCTATATGAATCGTTTATCATAATATCTAATCGATTTAATCTGAAAAATTGCAATACACGGTAAGTCTACGATGAGTTTAGGCTGATAGCAAAGGCGCTCAATGTATTATTGAGGCTAGTTTCAATACATAAAATGAAAAAAAATGTATCGAAGGAGTATAAGGATAGGAAATAGAAGTGTACTTATTACTTTAACTTTATCAATTCGCAGAAATCGCCTTTCTTAGCTCTCATCTTAATTGTAAAATTATTTCTTACTAAAAACTTTCTTAATGTTCGTATACAATTTCCTAGAGCTTTTAGATATTGTTTCTTTCGCTTCTCGTAATCCTTTAAGTTTTTAATGTTAGGGTAAATAATTCTCACTAATGCGTAATTTTTTACTGACTTATCATGGATAATTCTTTTTCCAATATCGAGTACATTTTTATATCTCTTAGTAAGGGGCACCTCTGCTAATAGTTGCTCTGCCGTAATATTAAAACCATTTTTTGAGCTGTTACTCTCAAACAATTCGATGATTCTTTCCTGATTTCTTCTAATAGCAATCAACTCTTCAATATTATTTCCTTGGACAGGTACATAGGATATGGACGGTAACTGGACTTGCCAGAATTGATTCTCATGAATCTTGGAGATTGAAGCAGGTACTCCGTGCGAATTTATCAAGTTTATTATTTTTCGAGAATTTTCCTTGATTTCTGGAATTAGATTCTTGAATTGAACTGCTGATTGCTGTAAAGACTTAAATCCTTCTTGAATTTGATGAAGTTCATTTTGAGAGGGGATGAACCTTCTATAGATATCAAGTAAGTCTTTGCTAAATTTTTGAACTTCTGGATCATTAGGGTTTTTCCTTGCTCTTTCTTGAAATTCTCCAATCGTTAACTTTTTCGGTGAGACTTTATCTTTCATAATCTATGTCAATCAATAAATCTGCCTAATTATACCTAAAAAGAGCACTATCCCAAGCAGTTTTATTAAAAAGGAAGTAAATCGCGGGTTTTGATTTTCAAAGTGGATGCTATCTTTTGAAGTGTTTTTAAGCTAATCCTACGTTTGCCAGTTTCAACAAGCCCAATATGTGTTGTACTAACATTAACTCTTTCAGCTAACTGCTCTTGGGTAAGTTCTGCTTTTTTCCTCATTCTTTTTATTCGTTTCCCCAAAGCGATGTCTTTCTTGGTTATTTTTACTTGACTCATACACAACCAAACCTATCAGAGTGGCGTTAATTTTTGTATAACGCAAAAGGAAAGATTTTGTAGCTAAAACTATTGCATTTTTACTACCTGTCAGTTATGATGTTTGTGGTCACAAAATATTATGGAGAGTTCTCAAAAGTGGTATCACACAAATATAGGAATCGCTACCCTGCTTGTTTTATTCTTTCCCATAGGACTTTATTTAATGTGGAAACATGCTCACTGGGACAATCGATTGAAGTATGGCATAACAGGATTTTGGACAATATTTATACTTCTTGGACTAGTTTCTGGTGGCTCTGATTCAAAAAATGACCAAAAGGTAACTTCTACTCAAAATGTTACTATAACTTCACCCATAGAACCATCAATAGTACCTACGTTACAGACAATTGTCACAACGTCTCAATCAACCCACAATGGTGTATTTGCCCGCGTTGTGAAAGTTGTTGATGGTGACACGATTAAACTTGATACTGGTGAAGTAGTGAGGTATATAGGCATAGATACTCCAGAAAGTGTTGATCCGAGAAAGCCTGTGCAATGTTATGCAAAAGAAGCCTCTGCTAAAAACAAGGAATTAGTTGAAGGTAAAACAGTAGAACTGGAAAAGGATATTTCTGAAACAGATAAATATAGGCGATTACTTCGGTATATCTGGGTAGGTAATACCCTTATTAACGAATATTTGGTAAGGGAAGGCTATGCCCATGCAAGTTCATATCCACCAGACATTAAGTATCAAGATCGCTTTACCCAAGCTCAACAGTTAGCTAGACAAGAACAAAAAGGTTTATGGGGTGTAACGTGCGCTACAAACCCCACTATTGCCCCTACGACAGGTGTTAAACAGCAAACCATTACCAATACTAACCAGAATCAAAAAAACACAGGAGGATATACCTGTGATTGTAGTAAAACCTGTCCTAGCATGTCATGTGATGAAGCTCAATTTCAGCTTAAAAGCTGCGGGTGTACGGCACGGGATAACGATGGGGATGGAGTAGCGTGCGATGTGCAATGTGGCTAAAATGCTATGATTATTTTAGTTTAACATTCCAGATCTCTTTTACGAATTTTTTTACATCCTCTACAGTTACTTTATTGAAAAGTAATTCTTCCGTATTCTCAAAGGGATTTCGAATTCGATCTCGATTTCTATTACTGAGGTTATCCATAAATCGAATAACTTCTCTCATAAGTTGATCTCTTCTAGGGGCGCTAAGCAATTCGGCGCGAGGATCAACAAAGTATTTTTGCTCGTAGACTCGTTCAAATGCAGTAATATGATCTTTAAGCTTTGCTACTATGGTAGTTTTCCCAAGCTTTAATGAATAGATGCCTAAATAACATGCAAGCACCATTATTCTTGGTTCTGTAAGACCATAACCGGGTGGGTCTTCCTTAGTTAACATAACGGTTGCAAGGTCAGTGATGACCTTTGTGGCATCTTCCGCGATCCTGTCTTGGTTCGAATCCAAGGCAACAAGTCCCATTTTGGATACAGCCTCTGGTAACTCATCAAAACTCAGCGAGTCATCAATTTTATCCACACCGTCCGTAAACCACCACGGTTGGTGAAGGTACGCGCTACCCTCTTTTTCAAGCGCGCGTTTTGCATCTGTCCAGTTTGTGTCGTTAGTTAGGTGAATCAATAGACCACCGATGCGTCTTGTCGTGTTAGCAAGAACTCCGACCAGTAAACTGTCTGCGTTTTTTATATTCTCTGCAAGATAGCGAATTGACGTACGTAATTCCTCGGCAGCGTTTAATACCAGGGATTTTGCATCTTCTCGCTTCCTTTGATCCCTTATCGAAGGAATATCCTGCGATTTTCGGATGATTAAATTTGCCAGTACCACGTACGGTTCCGCAAGTTCTTGTTGCATCCTGCCATGAGGAATCGACCGGGAATTGTGGGAAACAAATCCATATAGAACGGTCTCTTGAAGATGCTCAAGAACAAGTTTGATTTTATGCCCAAAAATCCAGTCATCTTCCATCAGCACAGTAATAAGTGCGGAGTATGTTTTTATGACTTCCGAAACTACGACATCCTGCTTTGTTAATAGGGCGGTGTAGGCAATCTTGTTGAGCACTTCGAAAACTGGCGTTAGTTCATGAACCATTTTCTTACGGATGATTACTGCACCTATACCTTTATAAGTAATTGCTCCCTGGAACATTCCTTCAAGAAAACCCTTCTGCATGATGCTTTTCATAAATTGGTCTAAGTAACCACGGAGTTGCATAAGTATTGGATTGTCTGGGGTTTGTGCTCTCACAAATTTTATCTCTCCTGCGTATGCAATTAATTCTTGGAAGAGCATTATTACTTTTTTGACACCGACAGAGTCTTCTTTTTTAAGATAATCTTCACCAACAGAAACAAGCCCTTCCATATGAGGCGTTAGGAATTCTTGAGAGTCACTGCTGTTCACAAAGAAGAATCCGGATGGGAGTAAAAGAGACGAATCTTTCTTGATAATAAAATATTTCTCCAATATGGAAGCAATGACGTCAAGAATAACTAAGGATGCGGTACGCTCGTTCTTAGCCAACACTTTGTCGTGGTAATCGAATAAATAGTTGAGACGGTAGGACAGGTACTGTAAGTCGGTGCGGAAAGATTGAAAAGTCGATGCCAGCATTTCCTCTTTTGTTGTGCTTTTATCTGTTTTAGGGTGAAGCATCATCAGATCAGAGAATTTTGTTGCTCTTTTATGAATATCATCAAGATATTTAATGGAGGTTTTTTGTATGAGTGCAATTCCAGAAAACGGGTCTGTTCGCTTAAAAAGCATTTCGAACAGAAGGAATACCAAGTAAAAATCCAGACCTACAACAAAAATAGATGACTGGAAAATGATCCTAAGTAAATCGTGCTGTCGATTAAGGAGCGTAAACTGGTAGGAAGTTGCAGTAAGAGCTAACACGAAGAACAAAACGACTGAAAAAACCAAAACAAAAAATACTATGTCTTGCCGTTTGTCTTTCCCCAATGTCCGGTAGAAGCCGGCGGAAGTGTTATCCGCGGCATTTTGCATTATCAGGGTCTTAAAAGGAAAAATGATGGCAATTATTCCTCCGACCATTGCTGCAACTGCTATGAAGTACGTGAGGGCTTGAGGATTCAGTATTACTGGGTTAATATACCAACCGGCTATATAACTGATCGTGACAATAAATAGAAAATATGTAATACTTAGGATCTTAACTGTAAATATCCGAGTGTATATCCAATACATGATTTTGTTTTTTACACCCATGAAGTAATATAAAGAGTAAAATTTTATGTAGCCATGGAGTTTGGTGATTTTACTTCGAGCAACTCTAGCTCGTCTTTGAACCTTTTTTTGGAGTCCATGCAACCATTTTCGTGATCTCTGTAAATATGTTTGTATGTACATTTAATTTTCTTTTTACATCTTTAATGTCTTTTCATAACAAGCTAATTATACATTATTCGAGCTTGTTTTACGTGAAGGAGTATAATATTTTGAGGTATTTTGTATCTTTTTATGCAGGATTGATCATATTGACAATTAAAATTGTAAAGCCTATTATATCCTCAATTTAGATTGATATTGAGAGCTATATAAATATATGCCAGCACCACAAGAAGCGGGTCTACCAATTCCACATGATGTTCTCTTCGATAAATTTAGTGGCTCCCTTATGGCAATGCAAGATTATCTTACAGGCATTCAATCAGATGATCCAACAGGTCAGGAGTCAGGTCAAATTGCTGGTGAGATGTATGGTCCTGATATGTTTGCAAATAAGGTAATGATGCTTGTTGGTTCTGACAGATTTGATGAGGATGTTAAAGCTGCAACAAGAGAAGCAGGATTTAGGCGCCCTTGGGGGATCGTTGCTAACACCTTATCCCCAAATGTAAAAGTAATCCTATATCCCCAGACAGTTTTTGAAGCAGCTGAGGAACATGTTGCGATGGCAGCAGAAGAGGGCATTGACGTACAAACAGAAGGTCCTCAAGCCATGGTGTACGTACTCGATGGATTTGTTGAAGAAGCAGACGATACTCCAATGGTGGCTGCAAATCTAGCTATTTTTGTTCCTCGTTTAACAAG
>MFZK01000022.1:129442-154452 GCA_001789395.1 Candidatus Roizmanbacteria bacterium RIFCSPHIGHO2_02_FULL_37_13b
ACGAGCCTCTGATACAGACTTACCAACTCTTGCATTAAACTATTCCGCGTATCAAACAGAACTGATTACTCCGCCAGGATTGGTAATCCCCGAAAGAACCGATATTACGGAACTGACTCCTCAACAAGCAATTGCAAGAAAGCAATCCTATTTACATATTGATGACAGACAATTGCCCAAAAGACCACCCGAAGCAAAAGATATTCCATCTCCAAAACTTCCATGGACAGAATATACAGTCAATCGCTGGAATAGAGATAGTGAATTATATGGAAGATACGAATCTGAATTACCAACGGGAGAAGATGATGCGGCTTCGCAACGAACATTAAGAGTAGATTACAAGCTTGAAAGTTTGCATTTTCCTGGAAAATATGGCTTTTTTAATGCGATAGAAATTACAACAGTTGGTCCTGAAGGAGTTGATGAGCACGTTATACTGGGGCAGGAAATTGCAGCAGCAGGTTCAGTTACGGGAGAAGAAGAAAAATTACATTTAGACGAAAATGATGAAGTAGGAATGCCATTAGGTGTGGAATTATTTCCCGTTATTGTCGCAGGCAGTTTTGATTTTAGTAATCCTCGACTTAGAGCACAGCTCGAAGCACTTGTTGTCGATGAGGCAACTAAACGAGAAGTAAAATTGCCACTGAGAGATGCACTGATGCTATATGATCAAGGTAGATTAGGAAATGTGATTCACATGAATGATGTTGAAGGGGGAGATAATGCGTTGAATAATTAAAGTTATTTAAAAAATTATTAAACTATGCCCACACTTCAAGAAACACGAGGCTCTGAGTCGACAAATCCCGCGTGAATATCAGCGGAAACTGTCCAACAAGTTTGGTCATCTATTGAACACCCGCTAGAAGAAGCTCCAATTGAAGCGGTCATGAAAATGTTTGGCGTTATTCGGCCGGCACTTCCCAATGGAACTACTCCATTTGTATCTGACGAGTACCAAATGTATCAAAGAGGAATTGATGTTGAATATCAAATATCAGAAGAAGACAAAGCGGCATTTGGCATAACTCGAGATACAATCTCGACATCAATAGACGCCGATGAACCAACCGAACCTGCTATACCAATGTTTGGACAAGGAAACGCATATTTTGATGTCATGAAGTGTGTCCGCTCTTGGATCGCCGCCAATTATGCAACTCAAGCTCAAAAAGATGGAACACCACAATTAGGAATAAACCAAACAATGACTCGCAAAGGATATGCGATTCATGATAATGAAGTTGAAGTAATGAAGGGCGCTACTGAACCAAAAGATATGGGAGAGATAAGAGAATTTCTTGATGGAGAGTGGCATATCTATAATGCCTCTGAACTTGAACGGCAATGGCAAACGACTAGTCCAGAGTTTTATCAGCAAACTAGAGAGCTTGCAGATCGACTTGGGAAATATCTTACTATGCGTGCATTTGGTTGCTATTCTGACCTTACAGACGCCTTTATTGAGACCCGACGAAAAGAAATAGAACAGTATTATGGTGAAGCTGTTATGGACGAAGCTATAACAACTTACACATGGTTTACGCCCAATCAACCTGAAAGAATAACAGCAGCAGATATTTTAAGTCAATAGCTCAGCATGACACAATTAGATGGAACAACAAGTGCACATTTTGACCATGATCCTAATCTAGATTTACCCTTCAAACCTGAAACCACAGAGTTTCTACAGGCATATAGGCAATCACGTGAATTCGAATATTACTATAATGGCAATCTATCTTTAATCGGAGATGTAGATCACTTAAGTGATATAGGTAAAAGAAGGGCTCTATGGTCAAGATCTTTCGTTGGCAAGTTATTTAGCCTGAATACTCAGGCAGAAGCAGATGCGTTACTAGACCCATGGATTAAGTGGGGAGCAGTAAATAGAGAAATTTGGACTCAATATTGGGGTAAGAGTGTAGGTGATGAGTCATCTGTTGAAACGCAAGCACGTTATAATGCCTGCTGGGATCAGTTTAGACAAGTTGATATTCCAGAAGAAATTAAAAGGTATCAGGGCGATCTGGAAGACGAAGACTTAAGATCACTTGCTTATTGGGAAATTTTTAAATTAACGCGAAGAATTCGAGAATCAATCGATTTAACTGAAGGTATCCCCCGACCTGTTTCACTTGAAACTATTTTCAGAACGCAAAGAATTATGGGTCGACCAATTCATCCCGCAGGAGGATTAGAAGCTGGCGTAGTAAACAAACCTGGTATAAAAAGAATCGAACTAGACGGTGAAGGTCATACGGCATTTGAAATTGAAGGAGAAGATGACATTATTCGTGAAGGAGATGTCCCAGATGAAATATGGCAACGCTGGGATCAAATACAGATTGGAAATCGCGTTCAATATCTAGGTGAGGACGATGGTACAGACACATTGCCAGTAGAGACAGGTGTTATACAGGGTTTTGATCTTTTAGGGGCAGGGGATGCAATGTTATTTGGCCCAAGCGTTGCGCTTGTAGGTATCGTAGTTGTTAATGATAGAACACAATTTTTTGAATGTCCACTTGTTTATGAAACAAGGCTGGAGTCGGAAGAATTTACCGAGGAAGATCGTATCGTTGATAGAAAGCCAAAACCAGCCGATGTTACCATTGTTGATCCCCAAACAGGAAACGCTACTGAGGTGTGGTCATTTGGGTCGGAAGAAGATGCTATGAGAGCGGTTGGTGAGGAGATTGCTAGAAAGCTTGAATCCAAAGATTAATCAGTAATCTAGTGCTTTAATTTATTTATTGTCTTTATTGTTAATTCATGATTCGACCGTCGATACTTAGTAAGTTGATAGGTAAGATTTTGACACAGCCTGCATAAAAATAATAGCGACAAAGGCTTTCTATAGAGAGCGCCGACTCGTTTACCGCATCGAGGACAATTAAACCAATATCTATTACCTCCATAGTTACATCTGGTTTTAGTAAGATCGATAATTTGTTTATTAACTTCTATCCATAATGCTTCAAGATGGCTAAAATCCAAGTCAGTAACAGCTATTTTTTCACAATTTTCTACAGTAAGTCGACTCATATTTTTTCCTAAATCATTAAGGATTTGTTGACTGTTTAGGCTTATTGATTTGTTGGTTTTGGGCAATATACGCTTCATTTGTCTGAATTTTGACCCTCACAGGTGGTAGTCGAAGCTCTTTGAGAAATGTTATTGCAGTGAAAAATTGATGATTGGCTAAATCTGTTTGTTTCCCAACCTCCTTAATCATATTAATTTTCTGTTGGTCGCCATAATTTATTACCCCTTCCTTGTTTTGGATTAAAATAGAATAGACACTGGCAGATCTTAAAGCCCTAAAATAAGCATTGATTGCTAAGTCTACTATCATTAGCTCTGATAAAGTAGCTATTTTATATTCATTCACAAGGCTTTTTCTCGCTTCCTCAACATACATCTCATCAAAATTATGCACAGTTGTCTTGAGCATTTGGCCATTTTTAACCCCCTGTCTTTTTACAACGTTCTGAAGCTCCTCATAAAACTTATCCTTAATTTCTTGATCTCGTGGGTTTTTAAGAAAATCTGACGTCACTTTTTTGAACGTTGATATGTGATTCGTATTGAAATAATTTTGAAATAGAGCGGTAGTATTCTCTACAGCTTGATCAATTTCCTGTTGTGTGACAGCATTACTAATCTTTTGTAAATCAAATACTTCAGCAATCATGTTTTTAGCTATTTGTTTTTTCTCCGTTTTATTGTTTTGTTTCATATGAATTTCTATATTAATAACTCTGGTGGTTGTGAATGTAGTATTCTGCCCAATTCATCTCGTTGAATGATATTTCTTTTATATCGTGGCTTTGGCAGTGGAATTATAAACTCAAAGGGGATTCTAGGGCTATCTTCAGCTTCAGAAGGTACAAAATGTTTTATTGCGGACTGTGCGTTCCGATAGATAAGTTTGCCATTGATTTTAATTTAACAGTACGCCAGAATTCAAATTCTGGCTATCAATAAACGCATACGTTTTAGTTTTCATGACCTTATTATACGATGACAAAGAAAATTTACACTAATTAAATAAGAAATTCCAAAGAGACATGGTAATTTTGAGAAAATATGTTGTCATGATGCTTCAAGTAACTCCCGAGGTTAAATATCCGAGGTTAAATAGGTTGTATAAGTTAACGATCTTAAATGAAAGTCCGGGTTGGTAGACTGGGGGATGCTCCGGGATCGGATGGCGTTATTTATGACGCATGGCGGGTTTAATTTGCGTCAGGATGTATAGACTGATCGATAATAATACCAATGATCTTAAGAATGGAAAGTGGATGGGCAGGGATAATGTATCAATAGTCGAAAAGATCAACATTGAAAAAACAGATAAGTGCAAACCCATCTGGAAACTTTTTTTATAGGCAAGAGAATAATTGATAATTTTGGCAAGTAACCACAAAAGTAGTGCGAAGAATATCAAATATACCAATGTTGACAGGATATTTATCAGTATCATAGCTATAAACAAAAAGATGGCACCAAAATAAATGACTTGTCGTAATATCGGAACAAACTGTTTAATAATTTTTTCGACAAACGATTTGTTAATAACCATGTCTTGGGCATTTTTTAAAGAGACTATTTCAACTTGTGCCGCTCGTCTGGCAAACATTAGATAATTGCTTGTCAGCAAAAAACGCGTATCATAGGCAGTAAAATCTTCGATACTTCCTTTGGTATCAATAACAAGCAGATTTTTGTTGCTACCAAATTCAGTATCAATTGATTTTTTGGCATCGGGATTAAGTCTTTGAGTAACATTGGCCATTGTGATAGTATAAGGTTCGGCAACATTAGTGGAGATTTTACCCTTATTGATTTTAATTTCAAGTTCTTCAGGATATATATCTGTCACTGCCGGAATCATCACTTTAATGACATTTGGGACCGCCCATATAAACTTATTGAAAATATAAATGTTAATGATTAGTGAAATAAGCACAGAAAAAACTAAAAAAAACTTAAAACTGAATGAAAACGGAGCAGCGAGGATATCTCGATAATATGAAGTAGAGGTAAGCGTTTTTTTAAGAACCGTGAAAAAAAATGATATCTTTTTCCGCATATAGTAATTATATCATACGACTTTTGCTACAATAAAGTCACCATGGCAGATTCAAACACGGGCAGACGACTACATTTACAAGCTGAGTTAGCCCGGGAAGCGGGGAGGTTTTTGGAAGCTTTGGAGTATACCGACAAAGCGACAATTGCCTATGAGAATGACGGCGATATATTTGGTTTAGCTGAAATACAATCGTCCCGGCAAAGTACCTTTAAACATCTATACCGCTCCACAGGTGATAGATTATTTTCAATTCTTGAAAAACATGCCGCCGAGTCGGCTGTCGAAATTGCTCAAAAATGCGACAAGCCTCAGGCTTTGGCAATTCCATATCATAACTTGGGGAAATATTATGCGGAAGTTGAAGAGTGGGGGAAAGCAGCAGAATATTTTAGAAAAGCAGTTGAAAACCTGACATCTTATCCGCAAAATAGTCATAGCCGGCCGTCAGTTATAGCTGATATTGAAGGTCATAGGTACACCGCTGAATATAAATGTGGGGATAAAACGGCGCTTATTAGAGCCTTAAAAGCTCTTGAAGATTTGAAAACAGCGAGTGAGGATTCATATAATAAAGCGGTCTGGATAACAGGCGCTCATTTAAGAATCGCTGAAATGCTTCTAAAGGATAATCCCAGACTATCTAAAGAACATCTAGAGGCTGCTGGAAGAATCATTGAAAAAGATAGTAGGCTAATCTTGCGAAAAGATCAACTAAAGAAACTCCAACAATTGTTTAAATAGTTCAGATTCTGGAGTCGTCACTTCGTTCCTCCCCAGAATGACGAATTTCTTCATCTAAATTGTTTTTAATTGCCATTTTTTGTATAACTGATGTAATGGAGCGGAAGACGAAAATCATTTTAGGAAGCCTAATTATTTTTTTGGCTCTCTTTGCTACGGTGATTTTTTATATCAGCCATCAAAAATCTAAGACTCAAAAAGCTGATGTTATCCAAGTAGCAACTCCTCGGGTCGGCTATGAGAATCTAACAAATAAACTGCTTTCAGGCCCCATATCAAAACCGCTGCCCAAAGTCTCATTTTCTGATTATAAACTCGACACAGAATTAAAATTACAATCGACAAAAATTAATACTTATTTCTTAAAGTCGTCATACAGTCAAACTGAGGTAGAAGAAATAGCGAAAAAGCTAGCATTTAAATCTCCCCAAGCTCAAGAAGTAGGAAAATTTACAGTAGTCACTGACACGGCGGGCCAAAGCGTCTTGAATTTTGATCGAAAAAGTGGTATGTTTTTTTTCTATACAGGCATCGGAATACCCCTAACGAGTAACAATGCAGTTACATTCAGCGACGTTGAACAATTCCTGAAAAAAAATGACATAGCTGATGAAACGGTAACTTGTTCTGTCATCTATAAAAAGAAATCTCTACAGGATACAACTTTTGTTGAATGTCACAGAAACTGGGAAAAAATTGGTTTGCCGATAATCAATATTTTAGGAGCATTAAATATACCTCCTGGAAAAAGATTGGCGGATTTGAAGCTGGCTGAGGTATCAGATGTTGCAAATAAAGACGATGATATCATCGATTCATCTGATGGCAAGACCGGACTTAAGCGTCCCAATGATTTTAATACCATTACCGTGGCGATATCGAATGGGCAGGGCAAAGTAGTTGCAATAACATCAAACATGAGAAGAATTGTCGAAACCCAAAGCCAAGATGTTTCAAAAAAGATCAAATCTCCTGAAACGGCACTTGCAGAGCTAAAACAGGGAAAAGCAACCATTTCACTGACCCTACCAACAGGATCAGGTTTTGTCGATTTAAGTAAGGTCTATCCGGGAAATCAAGCAATGAGTAATACTGGGACAGTGTCAGATTTTATCATTGCTTATCTTGAAGATTCACCGGATAGGGCGCAACAAGAATTGGTTCCTTATTATATCTTTAAAGGTACATCAAGGATAATCTCGGGATATGACGTGGAGTTTGTTCAGGTAATACCAGCGTTAGACAACCCGGGAACTGAAAAAGTATTGGGAATTGAAACGGATTTTGGTAGCGCGTCAACAATTCAATATGCGACTTTTAATTTTAGTGATGAACCGACTCCTTCGGTTTCACTCAGGATAAGTCCTTCAACTCCTCCCAGGATAAATCCAACGCCGACACCGCCTCCGCTGCCTACAGTTACTCCCTCGCAAATGCCGACGCCAACACCGACAGAAATACTTTCACCGACGCCTTCGCCATCGCTTCAGGTAAGCCCAACGCCGACTAAACCGCCAGCATTAACCTCCAGCTGTTCAGAAACATTTACACATGAATATTTATTACCAAACGGTGCAAAACTAGCTTTTAATGTCAATTGGGAGTTCAGGGCTTTTATGTATATACCGGGTCCTTCTGATCCGGCTGATCTTGATAGTATTGTCGAGCGTTATCCACAATTTAAATCATGGATTGAAGGACCCCAAGTCAATCGAGCCGAAATGGAAAATACAATCATGCAACAGATAGTGGGTATTTATCTTAATTCGGTTAACATTGGAGCAGGGAAGAATATCATTGCTTATTGTACACCTCTTGAATCATCAGTGTGTTTGATAAATCCTGATGCGCAAAAACCAAATCGTTGTTATTGGGTCAGTCTTGGTTCACCTAATATTTATGTCTATGCAAAAAAACCAACAAAATTCAGTATCGCCTTAAATCCAGTCAATGGCGTGTATTATCATGACCCCGAATTTTCAGAAGAGGGAAAAAAGAGATGGAATTTTATGACAGATGGCAATTCGCAGCTTGATTTTGGGTTTAAAGTTATGCCGCGTCTGTACTATGAATATGATAAGTCGCCGCTTCTTAAAGCAGTAAAAAAAGAATCTTTTAGTGATAAGGGATTTATTATCAAAAAGAGCGAAATAGTATCATTTATATCAGTCTTATCAAAACGTTTTGGTCTTACCGAAAAAGAGACTATTGATTTGACTGCTGAGGTGAGTCGTGAAGTGCATGGGTTAAAAGCAGAATATATTAAAATTTCATTGATTCCAAGAATAATCCTTGACCAATACTTGCCTGTGACGGTTACTCCAAAGCCGATCAATTTTGAACGATTGCATCTATATATCAGGAAATCTGTTGCAAACGAATCAAGCGACCCGCTAAGTGTACAACCAATAAAACGAGAGACTACTACGGTAGTTGAAACCGGAGTTTTAGTGGATGACTAATTAGATCTCCACGACAGTCTATTCTTGTTGTTAAAGATAAAACTTATTGATAAAATAGTCTTCATATGCCAACAGAACCTGCACAAGGGAAAGACGGACGACCAACGATCACACAAGCCAGAGTAACCGAATGGAACGCCGATGGAAGAACCCGAATTGATAAATGGCACCAGGGAACAGCAGCGGAGACAGTAATAGAAGATCCTTTTGCTTGGCTTGAAACATATACTCCTGAAGATGCTGCGTGGACTGCTGAACAACAAAGGAAAACAGATGATTTTCTTTCACAAGTACCTGGAGAAGTTAGAGCTGATATTCGAGGAGGCTTGGAAAGGATGTATCACCGCGATGAAATTGAAACTCCTTATCGAGAAGGTAATCGTGTTTTTCAATTGAGAAGAACAGCCGATCAAAATCATAAGGTCCTCTATGTTTATGAAGAAGGTGAAGATATTGATGGTGTAGGTAGAGCCGTCATTGATCCCAATGAAATGAGTCCAGACGGGACTGTGTCAGTTGATTGGATGTATCCCTCAACAGACGGTAGATTTGTTGCTTACGGAACGTCTCAGAAAGGATCGGAACAAAGCACAATGTTTATTCGAGATGTGGAAACAGGTAAAGACCTTACGGATTCAATTCCTCATACGAGTTTGTCATATGTATCTTGGTTGCCAGATGGGAGCGGATTCTATTATATGCGATTACCCGACCCCCAAGAAATACCACAGGCTAGTGAAAAATATATGCGTCGTGCATATTTTCACAAGATAGGACAGGACCAACGAGAAGATCAACTAGTATTTGAAACAGAAAGCGTTAATCATGGATCTTCATATGTATATGTTTCACGAGATGGACAATTTGCATTAGCAGGGGTTTTAAAAGGAGCAAATGATTCGGATTTTTATCTTACCAGGCTAAAGGGAGGTCGTTGTGTTCAAGAAGACTTTAAACCAATCTTTACTACAAAAGGGGCACAAATGCGATTTGTAGGGTTCAAAGATGGCTATTTTTACGGATCCACTAATGACGGAAGTCCTAATTACAGAGTCTTACGGCTACCGTTTGTCAAACTTGAAACAAGTGATGATTTATCTGATTTGAACCAATGGGAAGAAGTAGTAGCAGAGAGTGGTGATAAACTTGAAAGTGCGAAATTCGCCGGTGATAAACTTGTGCTCAATTATTTACACAATGCATCCTCGAAAGTTGTGGTTTTTGATGGTAAGACAAGTGATTCAACCGAGATGGCTTTGCCATATATCGGGACGGTGGATATTAGTGCAAGTCAAGACAGTGATACACTTTATTATTCAATCGAATCCTTTGCCAGTCCTGCAGAAGTGCATGAGTTTAATATATCTACCGGAGCTCAACGAGCAGTACAGAAGAAAGATCAAGTCATAAACCCTGAGGATATCGTTGTAGATCAAGTTACCTTTAGATCAAAAGATGGTACACCTGTCACTATGTTTTTAGCCTACAGAAAAGGATTGAAAAAAGATGGTGATAATCGAGTTATACTCACGGGTTACGGAGGATTTAATCATAGTATGACACCAAAATTCTCAGAGCATCTTGCAGCGTGGATTGACAGAGGTGGTGTTGTAGCGCTCCCAAACTTAAGAGGTGGAGGGGAATATGGGCAAGAATGGCATGAAGCAGGAAGATTAGGCAATAAACAAAATGTTTTCGATGATTTTGCTGCCGCTGCAGAATATCTCACGGTGGAAGAATATACAAGAAAAGAAAAACTTGCAGCATGGGGAAGGAGCAACGGGGGCTTACTGACCGGAGCTGTCCTTACACAAAGACCAGAACTTTTTGGAGCGGTGATAAGTCAAGTTCCACTTCTTGATATGGTTACCTATCACAATCATAAAATTGCTAAACTCTGGAGACATGAATATGGTGATCCGGAAAACCCAGAACATTTTCTCTTTTTACTAGCTTATTCACCTTATCATAACCTGAGACCGGAGGCAAATTATCCGCCAACAATTTTTGTTACCGGCATTGAGGATTCACGTGTAGATCCGATGCACGCACGAAAAATGGCTGCTCGTATGCAGGATATGCATCCTGAAGCAACGGTTTTGATACGAACGGAAATGCAGGGGGGGCACGGAGCCGGAAAACCTGTCAATCTCAAAATAGAAGAAGAAGCCGATATGTACACTTTTTTGGAAGCTGTACTTGGAGAGAAAGTATGAAAAGTGTCTTATTTCAAGAAAGGTAAAATACTTTTCAAAAAAGCCCAAATTTTCATTAATATTCCGGTTTCTTCTGCTTGAATCTGGTAATTCAAGGGATTTGCATTATTTTTATACAGATTTTCCGGGATATTGCCGACAATTTGAGCGCGTGTGACAGTAATCTGGCCGGATCCGGATTTCAGGCCTTTTAATTTAAGATTAAGTGCGACTTTTCGCGCTAGCTGATCATCCGGAAGAATTGAGATAAACCCTAGACAACTTACTCCCGTCACATTGTCCAATTTTTTATTAATTTGGCTAAATTTCGAAGTATCTTTAGTAGCAAGATCAACCGGCGTTTTGACGTCGACCAGTTGAATATGATCGGGATTATATTTAAAACAAACGTCAAATCCGGAAATCCCCAGATTTTGGCTATTGGGAGAGAATGTCATATCGACCATAATCTCCTGGTTTTCCTTCAGTTTGATTGTCGATGGATTAAAGTCAAGCGAAACAAGATTAAAAGCAAAAACGTTTTTAAAACCAGAAAGAGCGACAAATATAAGGAGATAAAAAACAATGGTTAAAACATTTTTTTTCATGGCTTTATAGAATGGTATGAAACGTAGACTAATTTTTCAAGACTAAATAAAGATTAGAGACAGGATTATCGAAAATAATACTGCCACCTCGATGGAATTCATGGCGTATCCTATACCACCTCCCAATGCAAAAACTCCGATCATCTGCATAAGTCCAAAATCTTTGGGAGAGGTATTAAAGGCAAAGTGCCAAATAGTGATAATGAGTGCCGATATCGCTATATAGACAATAATATCCATAAAAAATATTATAACAATTTAAGGAGTCAATGTTTTACGGTAGTATTGTTGAAAACAGCGTAACATATGAGCAAAATCAAACATATTGACGACACCGTTCTGATCAAAATCAACTGTCATTGATCTTATACGATATGCACCTAGAAATAAGCGGATATCAACAAGATTGATTCGTTTATCAGAATTTAAATCACATCTGACGCATTTATCAATCGTTAAACTTGAAGTTGGTGATATGGGTGGAATCGGCGATGGAGAAGAGGATATAGGTGTTGGTGATATGGTTGGTTTGTTGACCACGCCTTTAAAACAACGAATAAAGTCCCGACCATCCACCAGTCCAGAGACGATCCTATCACTTGGATAACAGAGTCCATAACTTGTCTGTAAGACCATTAGTTTTTTATAACCAGTTTTAACCCCGCCAGAATCCACATAATCAATATAAGTTGACGTTTGACCTAACGTACCTTCGAATACATATGTATCTCCGGGCTTATAGATACCACAATTAAGGCTTCCATCGGGACGTCTTGGGCAAAAAAGATTTCCGCGAGATTGATAATCAAATTGAACGAGAATTAAATTATCTAATTCATCTGTAATTGATTTAGGATTAGTTAAGTATAATTCAGCTCCTCCTAAACAACACTTAGTTTGATTGTATGAACATTTTGATTTATCCGCAGAGCAGTCTTGAGGTAAGGCAACTAAGCGACCCATTACCTTTACACGTTTGTTCATATATGCTGTAGGATTTTTGGTTAACATCCGGACATCTAGTGCAATAGGTAATGCAGAAGTCGGGGAGGGTGTCACAGTCGGTGTGACAATACGACAATTTTGATCACAAAAGCTCGCATCACTCATATTCAACCAATCATCTTTATTTGGATCTTTAAGAGAACAAATATTTTTTGATATTGTTAAACAATTATTAAGGACATCTACTTCCTCATTTGTTATAGATCCATAACCGTTAAAGTTTATTTTCTGACAGTTTGGACTGGCATGAAAGTTAGATTGGCATAGATGAGCCAAATCAATATCGTTATTATCGACAACTCCATCACCGGTAAGGTCAGCAATAGGGCAATGAGACGACTCAGGAAGACAATTTACTATTAAACTTTTATCCAAATCGTTATATTTTTGATCATCATTAAAGTCACAAGACTTACAACTTTCTGATATGGGAGATAACGTAGGAGTTGGTGTCAAAGTCGGTGGACAAGAGACTTGTTCATCCCACTGATAGCCATTAGATGCGTAGGTTCTTTTACCGTATTGAGATGGATTGGGGCAAGAACCCGATTGTTCACTATATGGCCCACTATGAAGATATGTGATGACATTACCTGCTTGCGGATTGTAGCATACTAAACATGAAAGTGACGGATCATCATAGGTGGCGATAACACTATTTCCCTGTTCATCAATTGCCTGATATTGACCATCGTGATTGATATCACAAACAGAGCCATTAACAATGACGCAATCATGTTTAGGATCCGGACTTGTCGGTGTTTTGCCAGCGCCATAATAAACATAGTCTTGTTGATATTTAATGTTTGGATCAAGAGTGCTCCAAGTGTCGATCTTGACACAACATTGATAATTTGTAGTCAAATCAAGAAAAGAATTGTTTGCTGATTGAGATACCTCTCTACCTTCTGCTTTGCTTGAGCTTTTAATTTTATCCTGACTTGAGAGTTGGATACCTAAGACAATCGTAGATAATACTGTAATTGCAAAAACGATAAAATAGATAAACTTCTTAAAACGGTTCATACAAGTATAAAGTATCTAGTATTTAGTATCTGGTATTAAGAATAAAAAAGCAAGAAGAATAAATTAGCTTATTTTTTCAAGATCTGGAA
Source organism: Candidatus Roizmanbacteria bacterium RIFCSPHIGHO2_02_FULL_37_13b (assembly GCA_001789395.1). Taxonomy (GTDB): domain Bacteria; phylum Patescibacteriota; class Microgenomatia; order UBA1406; family HO2-37-13b; genus HO2-37-13b. Next base: position 142,676 of record MFZK01000022.1, read on the forward strand.
ATGCTCGGCTTTAGGAAGTTTTTGTAGGCGACTTATGATTGTAGTCCCGTCTTTTTTTTGTGATTCGTGAGCCCTGATGCTATTTATTTTTTGCTCCCACACATCACTGATGTCATTAGTTAGATCAATATCAGATTTATTATAGCCTTTCGGAAAGTAAATAAAATAATCCTCAATTTGTTCTCGTCGATCTTCAGTCAGGCAATAATAATAAAGCTCTTTGATGTAGGGTAGACGATAAAAAACATAAGTTGTGGTCAGAGCTACAGCTATATGATCCAGGTGACCGGAAATACCGCGAAGCTCGGTGGTGATCAACATCCCGGGTTGGTATTTTTTGCAATAATGTTCAATGCTTTCAGCGAGCTTATGGTAAAGATTATTACAAAGTTCACCATCTTTGAAGCCTAAAAAATGAATCTGTTTGACACCAAGAATCTTAGCTGAATTTTCCAGTTCTTTTTCTCTAATTTGGGCAAGTCGAGCTTGCTCGGCAGGATCATGGTGCTCGCCGGCTTCTCCGCGGGTGGCGCATAACAATATGACATTATTGTCTTTTGCCAACTTCGCGATCGTCCCTGATGGGCCAAAAGCTTCATCATCAGGGTGAGCAAAAACGGCGATAATATTCATAATTGATGTAAATCATATTACTTGTATTTTATCTGATTTGTCTATATTATTTATTATATTGTGAAACTTGTGTATAAAGCCACCTATCTCTTCTTATTTATACTCGTTCTTTTAATCACTTCAGCATTTCTAATCCAAAGGCAAAATTTATCCAAGCAAGCGGCAGTTAAAAAAATAAAATCAGTTAGCAAAAAAAGTACGAAATCAGATTTTACTAAAGAATCAATTTTCCCCTCTAGATGGTCTGCTACCCCGAAAGACACTTATATCAAAGGCCAACTCTTAGTCCATTTGAAAAACAAGTTAGATGTAAACTTACAATTGGATAAAAATAACAAATTCTCTTTCGGTACGAAAAATATTATCAACAAATCCGGTAATCATACACAACTTATCAGTTACTTAAACAAAATTAATACGAAAACAATTACTAGTCTTTTCTCAATAAATTATGATTTTCCGGGATTTAAGGATCTTGCAAATCTATATCTAGTCACATTTGATAATAAAGAAGATGAAAAAAAGATCATCAGCGATTTTAAAAAGCGACAAGGCGTCATTGATGCGCAATTCAATTATAAATATGATATGTATCAGTTCCCACTAGAACTAAATGATCCTTATTACCTTGATCATTATCCCAATAATGTGTCTAATCGAGACCCGGCTTGGAATCCGGCATTTGATTATCAGTGGAACTTAAAGAAAATCGGAATTGATAAAGACATTTTAAATCAAGCAAGCGCATTTGAAAAAGTTATTGTGGCTGTGCCTGATACCGGAGTATATGCTGCGCATGAAGAATTTGGATCGTGCGATCTTGTCGATTCTTTCAAGAAGGATTCTTGCGAAACTCTTGTCCCCGGACGAGATTTTACAGATGAAGGTGACATTTGGGGTCATGGCACTTTCATAGCCGGAATAATCGCCGCTAAATACGGAAATGAATTTGGCATGGCCGGTATCGCAGCTAATGCGAAAATACTACCTTTAAGAGTAGCTGGAGGTGGGTGTGTAAGGCGGGGAGAGGGGGGAACTTGTGCATATCCATTTGCAACAACAGATACATTTGTCCAGGCGATTGTATATGCCACAGCTCGGAAAGCCAGAGTGATTAACATGAGTTGGGGTAGCTATAACAATCCAGATACTTTTCTTGATACTGCAGTCAATATTGCATATAACAATGGTGCATTATTAATCGCTTCGGCAGGCAATGATGATTTTAATGTTGATCGATTTGAGAATCGTAAACCAACGAGTATAACATGCAAAACACCAACCGGCGAGTTAGAAGATTGTGTAATTGTTGTCGGTTCATCAAGTGAAAAAGATGAAAAATCTAATTTCTCCAACTGGGGTGGAGGACTTGATGTTGTCGCGCCGGGCGGTGGTGACGAGAATTTATTGAGTGTCGATTGGGACTGGACAAAATTTGACAATTCATTCTTGAATATCTTATCTTTGAATTGGTTTTGGTTCTGGAACCAGAACCATACACAAGGTGAATGGTGGACACGGTCAAACCAGATTCATGAGCAGTTTGCCCGCAGTGCCGGAACTTCTTTTTCTGCACCCCATGTAGCGGCATTAGCAGCCTTAATCCTTGGTAAGAAGCCTGAGTTATCAGCGAAAGAGGTGAGAAACGTCATCATTAATTCCAGTGATGATATCAAACCCGATCTTTATGGGATTGGTTTTGATGATAAGACAGGATATGGACGGATAAATGCCAAGCGAGCGCTTGAGGAAATGGATACAGCAACACCGCCAAGGGCTTATATCAGTCAACCGACAAATGGCTTTGTCAGCGGTCAGAAACTGCAAATAAAGGGAACTGCCCGTGCAGAACAGTTTAGTAAATATTTTATAGAATACACTCATTACCCCGATCGATCGAATTTTGAGAGTGAAGGTATTTCTTACAGCCAGAGCGGTGGCGGAGCTCCGGTCAACAATGGTTTATTAGCAGAATTTGATTTTTCCGGCAGGTCAGCGGGACAATATATATTCAAACTCACCGTAGAAAGCCTGAATGGCAAAAAGACATCTACAGAGAGAAGGATTTATTATGATGAGAGAGTGAAACCCGGCTGGCCATATGTATCCAAAGACTTTCTTAAAAACAACTCATTAAATATTATTCCGGTTGTTTCTGACTTGAATAATGATAGAAAAAAGGAAATTATTTATTTAGTTGATCACAACAAGATATTAATAGCTAATTCTGATGGTAATATAAATACCGATTGGGCTAAAACGAATGATGAAATTGCCCAAATACCGGCAATAGTAGATTTTGATGAGCGAAATTGCGAAATAAACTGCACCAAAGAAATTATTTATGGAACTTTAGAAGAACATCTTGAAGCCCCAACGTTTTCACCAGAGACGGTTAACTTAATAGATGTAACCAATCTTAATCTGAAGAAAATAAATAATTGGACGATAAATAATGCTGCCGATGATTACCGATCATTCCCGATATTGGCAATAGATGACATTGATAATAACGGCAAACCAAATGTCTTGGCTGAATACAGAGAACATTGGCAACCTGAAGCGAAGATAAATATCTATGAAGATCCAATTAAACCTGCAACAAACATCAAAATATTAAATAGTGATGACTCCATCTACCCACGTGATTCCAGGCAAACATCGCTTTTGGTCGGTAATATTGATCGTGACAGTGAAAAAGAAATAATTGTCTCGCAAGGTTACCCAAATCGTTTTGTCAAGCGAGATGAGCAGGGTATGGGTAAGGAATTTGTTGGCGACCAAAAAATATTTGGTTTCAAAGCAAGCGGTCAACCGATACCAAACTGGTCACCAAAAATTGTCCGTGGTCATCAATCTGGTAATACACTTTTAGGGAATTTTGATGATGACCCGGAGCTGGAGATCGTGACCGATAATCAGGATACATATAATAACCCGATTAAAGTATTGATATTAGACGGTGATGGTTCTATGGTAGGTTCATTTACAACTGCTCAGACTGAGAGAGTTTCGTTAACTCTAGGAGATTTTGACTATGACGGCAAGGTCGACGTCTTGGTTGATGAGCATAATGGTAAGCTTGAAGTCATAAACGGAAAAGGCAAATTGATTGCATCTGGTTCAGATCCATATTTTTATTCCAGAAAAAGAGTTGAAGAGAATGAATATGAAAAGGTATATGTGCTTCAAGAAAGTAGGATGCAATATATTGATACGGTAGTTGGTGATATTGATTCTGACGGTTATAAAGAATTCATCAAGCATGGCAAAGAGGGAGGTCAAAATAAAATATTCTTTTATAGAGTGGTAGGTGATAAGATTGTCAGTGACGTATACCCTTCTTTTAATGCTCAAGAGGGACCGTACAGTCAGTTAGCACTGGCTGATGTTGATGACGATGGTAAAACAGACTTAATTACAGCCAATCGGAATCAGGATTTTGCCTCATTGTATGCCATTGATCTTGGTACTAAAATGGGTATCCTAGACTGGCCGCAATTTTTACAAAATGAAAGACACACCGGAGCATATGTCCCTTCAGATATGACCGAGGATCGCGAATGGTCATTTACATTGGAACCAGTTTGCGGTGATCCGAAGTTTGATAAAAAGAGACCAAATCAACAGACAAAATTTTGGTATCAAATAGGTAATTCGGCTCCTAAGATCGGCGAATTGAAGCTGGGAACACAAATTTTAGAGCTTGTACAAGAAGCAGATGAAACTATGATTTATATCGGATTGGCCTCAAGTAAACAGGAATTTTTAAGCCTATTTAAAAAACCGCATCATCTCATGAACTTTGGAGAACCATTGGTTGCAGGGCAGAAATTAATTTCATTTAAAGCAAAAGACCTGCCGTCAGGTGATTATCCGATTTCTTTCTTAGCAAAGCCCAGTTGGTGTAGCCAACCGATTAGCCTACCAACACCGAAGACATCTCAACGAAACTGATTCATAAGGTTTGATCTGAAGATTATTGGTGAATATTTCTGGATGTAATTATATGCATTTTCACCTATTTTTCTGCGTAAGTCGGAGTTTAAAAATTTCAAAATATTTTCAGAAATTGAGGCGGGGGAGAGGTGATTGCAAAATAGGGCAGAGGTTGCTGCTATTTCTCTAAAAATTGGAATGTCGCTTAGGACTGAGGGACACTTCTGGCTTGAGGCTTCCAGATATGACAAACCAAATCCCTCATCACGGGAAACTAAGATATTACAGAGGGCATCTCGGTATAGTTCGACAAGCTCACTGTCCTCGACATAGCCCAAGAAAATAAAGCGCGGGTCGTCGCCTACTTCTTCTAAGAATTGTTTAAATTCGAGTTGCCAGGGGTGATCTAGAGTCGACAATAGAGATTTTCTAGCAAGATCAACTCGCATTCCGTTTGACGGAAACGCTCGTCCCTTGTGCGACCTCGCATGTGCGAGGGCTCCGTCGGGACTCGCTTGCTCAGACAACTGACTTGCTGCGAAAATCTTATTGTCTCCTTCGGTTAGAGTGTTAAAAACTTTTCCTACAAAAACACAGGGAATATCGGCTATTTTTATCGCTTTTGCCAGATTGACTAGATTTTTGTTCCAGTTGACGTCACCGACGTATATACAATAACTAGAAGTAAGATGTGAGAAGTGTGAAGCTGGATTCGTCGCTTCGTTCCTCTGAAGTGAGATGTTTTTGATTTTCCTATTTTCTATTTTCTCACTTCTCACTTCATTATCCAACTTCTCACTTCCTACTTCATTTTTCTTATCAATAAATATTTGACTTAGGCAAGGATATATTACTTCAATTTTTTCTTCCGGGACTTGTAGATAGCGAATAATATCCTTCTTTGAACTTTCCGAAATTGTGATTATTTTATCGAAATTATTTAGCGCTCGTTTGTTTCTCCAGAGATTAAAGTTGCCACGAAGACCAGCGGGGAAATGTTCAGAATATTTTAACGGGATAACGTCGAAGATTATTAAAAATTGATTATTAGTTAGTCGTTTATTAGTTATCGGTGGAGAAAACAAATTAAAGTGAGGTATAAGTAATATGTCGTCATGATGAATCTTTGAAAGATCAGATGCAAAGTCAGTTTTGGGTAAATTTTCTTTTAAAATCTGGATGATCCGCCCGCCTCCGCGATACGAGCCGATTTGATCATCTTTCGGATCGTAAATAACAATCTTTTTCATGAGGTAATTATAACTTAATTATATAATTGTGAGATTACTTTGTCCCCTGCTGAGCGGGGTTCCTCGCAATGACGAAGGGGCGCGGGTATAATATTTAAACTTATGATTTCACGAGGGATCGCTACATTCACTCTTGACTATGGAAAATGCCCTAGGTGGCTATTTGAGCGGATGGTGAAGCTTGGTCGGGAGATGGTATATATAATCGTAGACGAATATGGCCCGCAGGAGCTGGTGCGACGGGTGGCTGATCCGGTCTGGTTTCAGTCGCTTGGGACTGTCTTGGCTTTTGATTGGAACGCCTCTGGTTTAACTACAATTTTAACTGCAGTTTTAAAGGAATCCATCAGAGGACAAGAAAATAATTTAGGATTATATATTGCCGGTGGAAAAGGAAAAACATCACGAAAAACTCCGGATGAAATAATGTATTTATCTGAGAAAGCTAATATTCAAGAGGAATCGGCTAAAAAACTAGTTTATAACTCCAAAATGGCTGCTAAGGTAGATTCGTCTTTAGTACAAGATGGATATCAGTTGTATCATCATACGATGTTTTTTGCGCTTGGTGGTTTGATGCCGCGTTTCTCAACGCCAGTGGGAGCCCTCCCTCGTTCGGTCTCGTCTCCGCTTACGGCGAAGTCGGACCGAAACGGGGAATCCCAAGGCGCTCGAAACGGGCATCTTCACCAGGATAATCATATTCCACCACGAGTCGTCTGGTCCGTAGTTCAGCAAGGAATGAATACGGAAAATACTACAGCCAGGAGGTACCATTGGTATTCTGATAATATTGAAAATATTGTCATAGAGCCCCACAGCGGGATTGCCAGTCAGGCAAAAAGCAGCACGTTAAACCTAACTAACAGAAAGAGTAAAAAGGTCCAAGATAATTCCGTGGGATTCATTAAAGAAGGGTACAATTCCGTGATGAAAGATATAAATATCTTGAGGCGTCATTCATCTTCACTGTCAAGAATGATTTCAGTACAGAAAGGAGAAGCTCAGCTAACTTTGCTTGATTTGTATGATCAGGATTTTCATACTCACCCGGTGGTTGCAGAAGATTTTTCCAAATCAAAATATTTGGAGAAAGTCCTTTATCAGGCTTGTGAACAAAAACCCAAAAGTTATGAGAGTCTTTTGGCTCAAAAAGGAATCGGACCAAAAACGATGCGCGCTTTATCCCTAGTCTCTGAAGTAATCTATGGTGCTGCTCCAAGCTATGAAGACCCGGCACGTTACTCTTTTGCCCATGGTGGTAAGGATGCTATTCCCTATCCTGTGGATCGACAGACTTATGATAATACAATTGAGTTTTTTAAGAAAGTGATAAATAAAACGAGATTAGGATTTAGTGAAAAGCAAAAACTGGTTAGCAAATTGGAGTCAAAATAATAAATTTATCTTTTATCTTCTAATAGTTTATCAATTTTGTTTTCTAAATTTATTATCTTAGATTTGATCTCCGCAAGTTCTTTTTCTTCATCTTCTTCAACGAAAAAGCTGGCAATATTGGCTGTGATGACTGAGAAAAGGGCAATACCGACAAACATAAGGATAATTGCCAACGATCTCCCAAAAAAGGTCACCGGCACCCGATCGCCATAGCCAACAGCAGCGACTGTGGAGAATGCCCACCAGATACCATCACCAATAGTATGAATATTGGCTATCGGGCTTGATTGTTCAATTAAAAAAACAGCAACGCCGATAAATATAACAAAGGAAAATACAGCTAGTAAGACATAATGAAGCCTGTGGTAAATAAAAAGATGGAAAATATCCCATTTTTCGTGATTATGGTTTTTCATATTTAACATTTTAGATTTGCGATACCGTGTTTTTCGCTCCGTGGGCGTGCTCCCTTCGGTCCGCACCTCCCAAGTCGCTCAAAACAGGTCTCTGCAAATCCTAATTATTTATATTAATTTAAGATAAATTTCACAATACCGCAAAGCGGAAAAAAATGAAAAGATAAAGCCGGGGACTCCGTCCATAAACCCTTTGTGGCGAAAATAAGTTTTAAAAAACCAGACGGCAGGTTTAAGAAAAAAATAATCGATAAATAAACCGATTGACGGTTTAATTCCATTCTCTTTTAACTTGGTGGCTTCGAGAGTGTTGTAGCGATGCCATTTGTTGAGATATTCTTGAAATGTCGGGTATGGGAAATGTAAGAGTGGAGAATTTAGATAGCCTAAATGCAACGGGGCCTGCCCCTCTCTCGTCCCAGCCAGTGCTCGAGTATCTGCGCGCTGTCTAGGACCCCCTCCGGTCGGGCCACCCGTTGCATTGTTATTGTCTAATTCCTCGACTTCGTTCGAGGTCTCGGTCCTGCGGACCTCGACCTGTTCGTGAACTGTTTTACAGGGGAATTTGGCGACGCCGTTTTTATAAAGCCTTATAGTGTAGTCAGGATACTGGCCGCCTTTACGAAGCGGTTTGCCGAGGAAATAGTTAAGTCTGGGGAGCCAATAAGCAATTGGAGATTGCTTCGTCGCTTCACTCCTCGCAATGACAAATTGTATATCTTTTTTTAGTTCAGTCGAGACGACTTCATCCGCATCAAGCTGGAGAATCCAATCTTTGGTACAAGTTTCAATGGCCTTTTGTTTGTTGATGTGAAACATGGGGGGATTTGATGTTTCGATTAATTTGATTTTACTTTGTCTAGGGCTCGATGCCGAATTTTGAAGCTCCAGTGGGAGCCCTCCCTCGTGCGATCTAGCCTTCGTCTTTGACGAAGTCTGATCGTCACGGGGAATCCCAAGCGACGCTTCAAAATTGGCATCTGCGCCCATTTTCTTTTCAAAATCTTTAATAACTCTAATCGTATTATCAGTTGATGTGCCGTCGACGATGACGATTTCATCTACCCAATCATAGACTGACTCCAGACACGGAATGATATTTTGTTCTTCATTATGGACTGCGATGGCAACAGAGATTGTCATATATTGTTATTGTAATAAAAAAAAGCCTGTTTATGAGATTTTCTTAAATGTGCCATCAAGCAGAAGATAATAAAGATCTATTGACAGGTGAGAGTGCTTAGCCATAATTTTTGTTTTTGTCAGTTGAAGATCGTCACTGTGTCTTTTTTCGGTTGATTCATTGCCATAAGCACCGCAGTCTTCGTGATGGATAATGACGACCTTTTTTATTTCATGGAGTCGGACAGAGATAGCTATTTGCGATAAGATAAAATCTAAATCCTTGGAAGAGCCGGCAACTGAAATTCGATCGAAGGATTTCCCTTTTAAATTTGCTTTAATCCACTCGTCAATATAGTTTTGAAATCTAAAATCAATACAAGTGACTACGGCAGAATCACAAAAATGTGTTGACATAAGAAACAAATTATAGCTTATATGTTTTTAAAAATGAAGAGAAATCAATCCTGGTAGACAGAATTAGGCGTGTTAGTGTATAATACTATAAGATATATACAATATAAACTATGATTGAAGGACGCCATGAAATAAGCAGTGTAAGTGCTGAAGGAATAAGCTTTTCTCCTGGAACACCAATAAATGTCTTAATCGCTACACGAAATGGTGAACGAACTATAGGGCATGTTATTGACAATCTTTTTTCTCAACCATTACCTGAAAACACAATGTTAAATCTAACCATATGCGCTAATGGATGCACCGACCAAACAGTAAATGTAGTCAGAGAAGCTTTTACACGAGTACCAGAAACTCGAGAGGATATACAAACACAATTGATTGAATCGGATACTCCAGGTCATCCTTATGCCTTAAACACAATGATAAGGGAACTTGATGAACCTGAAATAGTTATCGCGCTTAATGATGATGTATTCCCCAGTATGGGTAGTTTACAAGCTTTGTATTTAGCTATGGTCGAAAATCCAGAACTTGGGGCTATAGGTATTCAGGGAAGACCAATTCCAACATATAGACATAAAAAAGCATCATTTGCCGAAAAGGTCGGCGTGGCTATGATAAATGGCCAACCAGATGGAGCTATAGGCGGGAATATGTGTGCATTTCGACCAAAAGCTATTGGCGAATTTCCGGATATCTTATCAGAAGATGTCTTTTTGACTTTCAAATCTTTATCTGAAACTGGCGGATATGGAATCGTTAATATAGAAGGGGAAAATGTATACTATTTTCTACCGAAAAGCTTAACCGATTTAGTGAGAGACACAGTAATTCATAAGACAGCTGAGCGTCAATTTGAGAGAAGATATCCAGAACACAGCGATGATTATGGAGCTTTGAAACAAGCATCAAAAAGAAGAGGAATAAGAAATAGATTTTCTCATAGATTAGTAGAAAATTCAGAATATTCAAGATCAACAAGATTGACAGCTGTGGCAGTATATCGATTAGCAGATTTAATAACTGGATTTAATGAAATAATGTATCCCCAAGTATCCGCTCAGTATAATCGCGTAAACAAAAGTGCATAAAGTTTTAAATAAATTATTTGTTTTGCAAAATTCTGTAAATAAACACTCCTTTTTTCCTTCGATTTGGACGCGGTTGATATGAAGTCCTTCGACTTCGCTCAGGACCTGCGGCTTGAAACCTGAAGCATGAAGCATATCTAAACTCATATCAGTGATTTTGAGGCGTTTTGATTCCGGGGTCAAGGTCCAGAGTCCGGGCCATGGATAAAGACCGCAAAAAAGATTATAGATTGTTTTAGCGGAGGAAGTGAGATGTGGGAAGTGAGAAGCTAGATTTTGATGTGGGATTTTTTGATTAATGCTAAAATCTTTAATTATTTTTGGCAATTCATCAGCAGTTAAAGGTTCATTGTGAAGGGCTTTTTTTAGAGTGGAAAGCGGGATAAAGCCATCGTCACGGGATAACCTTCGGGTGTAGGTGGCGTTTTGTTGATCTTGTTGAATTGGTTGAAATTGGTTGAAATTAGTTGAAATTAGTTTTTTAAAGAGTTCATATCCTAAGTCAGTTAATTTAATTTCCAGATCGGGACGTTTGTCTGTCGGTAATATTTCATATTCTTCTTGTGCAATAATCGGGCCGTGATCCATTTGCTCGTCCATTTGCATTAAAGTAACCCCGGTTTTTTCGTCTCCCATAATCAAGGGATAAGCCATTGGTGAAGCGCCACGGTATTTGGGGAGAAGGGAGGGGTGGATATTCCAAAAGCCATATTTTGGCAGTTTTAAAAGTTCTGTGGGAATTATTTCACCAAAGGCATAAAGGAGTACCAGGTCGATTTTCCGCAACAAATCAACCAACGAAAATTTACTCGTCAGGTCAACTCGCATCCCGACGCTATCGGTTTGTGGCCGTCGGGACCATTCGTCCTTCTGTCGACCTCGCAAAGCGAGGGCTTCATCAGGACTCACTTGCTCAGACAACTGACTGGTTCGTAAATTTTGTTGGTTTTTATATTGATAAATCGGTATTTGATATTGAGATGCTATTTGCTTAACCGGTGAAGGAGTTAGAATCTTTTTCCTGCCAACCGGCTTATCGGGTTGAGTGATGACTAATTTAACTTCCAGGGGTAAATCTTTATCAGTGAGTATTTTTTCCAGAAGTCGAGCGGAAAAAGCAGGAGTACCAAAGAAAGCAAGATTGAGCTTTTTCATAAATCAAATTATATTATATAACCCCCGAGGTTTTCCCGTCGCTTCGCTCCTCCTCAACCTCGGGGGTTGGGGGTTGGTCGGCTGAGAAATCCGGTGTGCCGAAAAAGCCTAGTTTGAGTTTCATGCCTATATTTTATAAAATAATTACATTAATTATGATAGGAGAAGAAGGAGGAGAAGGTTTTTCACGACTAGCTTTGCCATTAGAGCCATCAGTTGGCGAACCTGTTACTTCAGTTGTTCATTCGCCATATTTTCAAACAGCGGTAGATTATTTTCAAAGAACCGACGCTGATGCATTAGAGCAGCAACGATTAGTTGAATGTTTGACTGCCATTGATCAACAGAGTGTT
>MFZK01000023.1 GCA_001789395.1 Candidatus Roizmanbacteria bacterium RIFCSPHIGHO2_02_FULL_37_13b
AAGTAATGGTAATGTTTCAAGAAGATGGCTTACCATACCATTTACTTGAGGTAGAAAAGCATCAGAAAAGACCGCTAGTTTCATATAATTTATTATTATATAATAACGGTCATAGTCCCAGCCAAAGATCATATTAATATATGGTAAAATCGCCATTATTCTCAATCATAATTCCAACTCTAAATGAGGCAAATTATTTACCCAAATTACTTGAGGATTTACTTGCACAAAAGAAAAAAGATTTTGAAGTGTTGATTATCGATGGAAAGTCTCAAGATAATACAAAAGAGATTGCTCTAAAGTTCGCCAATTCGTTAAACCTAAGTTTTCATACGGTTGAAGTTAGAAATGTATCTTATCAACGTAATTTTGGCGCTAGTAAAGCCAAAGGTGATTATCTTTTTTTTCTTGATGCCGATGCAAGACTAAGCAATGCCCTTATAAAAAAAGCAACTAAGACGGTGCTAAATAGTCGGTATTTATTATTTATTCCTTCGGTGGTTCCTCAAGATAAGAATTTACCCGATGTTATTTCATTTAACTTAATTAATATATTTCTTGAAGCTTCACAGTATACTAGCAAGCCTTTTTCATCAGGTGGAACGATGATTGTTGAGAGAAATTTTTTCTTTCATTTAGGTAAATTCAATGAAAAACTTTATCTTGCTGAGGATCATGAATTGGTCGCTAGAGCAAAGAAAATGGGTGTTACATCAAAATTTGTCAAATCAATAGCAATCAAGATTTCACTTAGACGTCTCAAAAAAGAGGGTCGACTTGATTTGTATCGAAAATATCTTGTCGCCTCATTCCACACTCTAAAAAATGGGCCGATATATCATAAAATTTTTGAGTATGATATGGGTGGTAGTGCATATAAAAAAGACAATAGAAGAAAAATATCCATTGAAAAATTAATACCTCATTATTTTAATATCTTGAAACGTACGCTTGACCGACTCATCAGCGAATAATATGAAAAAGATATTAGTGATAGCACATCGTGCCGGTGGAAAAGGATTATCTGAGAATCGTATCGAAACAATAAAAAAAACACTGCTTAAAGATTATGTTGATGGAATTGAGATTGATATCCGCCTGACCAAAGATAATGTTTTAGTCGTTCATCATGATCGGGGAGTATATATAAACGGCTCACGAATTTGGATAGACAAAGTCGAATATTCAACAATCAAACATCTAGGAGTTCCCACATTCAAAGAAGTATTAAATTTATTTAATGAGTCAAAAAAAATAATTAATATTGATATTAAAGAAGAGCGGTGTATTAAGCCAATGATTGAAATTATTAAGCATGGTCATTTAAATAACACTTACTTTATTGATTGTTTTGATGTTGATGCTTTGCTCAAATTACAGCATGAAATACCTAAGGGTGAATATTTTTTATCATTAAATCCAAAGGATACTTTTGATTTTAATCGGCGGTTTTTTTTAAGGGTGCTAATGCTATTAATGGCACTTTTATTTTCCCAATTTATTGTCTATTTCTTAAGAAAGAAAGTTCAGAAGGTAAAGATTAATGGCATTTCAATCTATCATAAATTTGCCACTAAAACATTTATTCGTGATTTAAAATCATTTAACTTTAAAGTTTTTGTCTGGGGAACCGATCGAGAGCTGGAAATTCAAAAATTTATTTTGAGTGATGTTGATGGTATAAAAACGAGCAATGTTTCTTACTTTAAGGAAATTAATTAAAGATAAAGTCTGAAATTATCCCATTTTCTTCATTAGTATTTTATCCACAATAGTTTATCTTAATGTGTATAATTAAATTATATTGTTATATTGCTCTATAAATAATTAATTTACTACAAGACAACTTATAGTTTGATACTTTTTTACTATAAGACTTGACAAATCAATTAGTACCAATTTATAATCAATTTCAGAATGAAGATAAATTTTCGACTTAAGGAATCAAGATCAAATAGGTGGGAATCAAAGAATGAAGGGGTTGAATTTACTAAAGCTCAACTTAGCAAACTTGTTGAAAAGAAATTAAAGATGCCATTTAGCATCATGCATCTTTAAAAAAGAAAGAGCATCACTATCGATCGCTTGTTGGTGGACGACGAATAGTAATGCTCTTTTGGGAATCTCCGATGTTGGTCGGAGTTGAGATCAGAATAGCAGAAAAAAAATAGCCTGTCAAGGGGTTATTTATTGTATTTTATTATTTCATCTCGTAAATTTTTCCACTCCCTGTTTTTGAAACAAATACCTCATTTCCAATTAATTTGAATTTATCTTCATAGAGATTTGGATATTTAATTCTTTCATTTGTTCCGATAATTACATATTTGATATTAAAACGTTTGATTAACTCAGAGACCTCATCTACATCTTTACTTTCGTAAATTGTCTGAATTCTGGGTGCTAATACCGAGACAACGTCGGCTGAACCACGCCACAACCATTGATGGACTAACCATCCGGCGACAGTTGGTAAGCCTGTATAACTTGAGACCACGTTGTAATCAGTATAGGAGTCACCTTGAGCTTCTAAAATTGTCGGTTGTCCGAAATCTCTATTGTTTAAATAAGTAATGATATCTTTATATTCAGGATACTGAATTTCGATCCAAGTTGAACCATCAAGATGGGGAATTTTTTTTAGGTTTCCATAAAAAGAACTAATAGCAAAAAATGGATAAATTGCTACAAATATAAATAGAACTGTAAAAAAAAGTAGATATAGTTTGCTAATGATTTTCTTAAACCCATCGTTTTTAAAAGTCATTAATGTATAAGCTGAACCCAAAGACATCATGATAAAAGCCTGATAACCAAGTTTAAACATAGTATTTGCACGAAAATGAGCGGGATAAATGTCTTTGATATAGAAGAATTCCGGTATAAGAATAAGCATAGTACCAAAACTAAATAATATTAAGAAAAAACCACTTGTAATTTTTAAAATTCCAGATTGATCAGTAGATTTACGACGATAAACTTGTAAGAAGAGAAAAATGAAATTAAAAAGAAAAAATCCCCATAATATTAATAACATCCACCAACTACTGATTTGGCAATTACCTTTTTCAAAAATAAACGGACCTATTTTTTTTAGTGCAGTGAGGCGATCAAGCGAACAATTAACGCCTATTCCTGAGACGAAGGGGGCAAAATTCAATGAGAATGGTAGAGAAAAAAAGATAAAAGATAATACCAAACTGAAAAAATAGGCAGCAAATTTTACACTGACTTTATATATGTAAAAAAGAATAAATGTGCTAAGTAGTAGATATATAGGTCCATCAAAAGCATTTGTCATATAATTTACCGCAGCTAAAAAACCGAATAAGATCACAGGTCCCAGATTAGATAGATTAAACTTATTTTTTGTCTTTTCATTTTGATTGGTAAAAAAAAGATAAAGCAGAATTAGCGTAAGTAAGACTATCGGAATATCAAAGACATGTCCATGTAAATCAGCAACAACATAAGAATAAATTGGAAATTCATGAATGGTGAATGGAATAAATCTTGTAGCGTTTGGATACCAATAGTTTCCGGGGCAAAAGAGCGTCCAGCTTTGTTTGCCAGTTTCATCAAATTTATTACAGCCTATCTTCGGATCGGTAATTTCCCACGGGGCAATGGGTTTTTCATTTGGGTATCCTTTAGTTACTGTATATACAGTATGGATATTGCCACCAAAATTAACTAAAAATACTGCTAGTATTGCTCCTGTTATTGCTAATTTCATTTTCTTGAAAGTAGTAAAGAAAATATTGTAAGCTAATGAAAACGTTTGACTGACGGCTAATGCGAAAATTGTTGCGAGAATTAGATTGTAACTGATCTGGGGAATAATATCAGTCAATTTGGTAATAGTGGCACCAATTAAATGGCCAAAATAATAGTAATTGATTGATTTTCCGGCTAACCACATGTCTTGAGGGGGGAAAAATTTAGCTCGCAGGATTGAGTTCATAAAACCGTAATCCATGAATTTTTCTAGACCTCTTATTGATGGTTCTTGAGATCTGACATATGCCCAGAATATTAACCCGACAAAAAAAAGAATCTCTTCAAAAATTAGAATTTTAACGTTTATTTCCTTAATTCTGTGACTATTTTTCTTGAAGATGAAAAAGTTCAAAACAAAAAAAACTACCAAAATTGCAAATAAACTCCATCTATCATAAGGAACAAGCTTAAAAAGGCCAAGTACGAAGGCAGTATAACTTAAAGTGAGAATGCCGATAATTTTTGCAAAAGGATAACCCAAATCAGGCAATTTTTTAAAAATAAGCGAAGTTAACGGTACAAAGATAATCCCTAGGACAAATAGGTATACATACCAATGTAATACTACGGTAAAAAAATCCGTCATATTAGAGAAAAGATACTATTTAGAAATTGAATTTACAAGGCCATTTTGATATAGTTGGCTAGTATGGATCCACGATTTGAAGCGTCAAAATACGAAAATACAATCTATAACTTTTGGGAGCAGAATGGATATTTACAATCGAAAAAAGGGAAACCGTATACAATTCTAATGCCTCCTCCAAACGCTAACGCATCACTTCATGCTGGTCATGGTATGTATACGATAGACGATATCGTCATTCGCTGGAAAAGACTTACCGGTTATGCTAGTTTGTGGATTCCTGGCACAGATCACGCTGGATTTGAGACCCAGTATGTCTTTGAAAAAGAATTGGCTAAAAAAGAACAATCAAGATTGAATTTTGATAGAGAAACGCTCTACAAAATGATTTTTGAATTTGTTAAAGACAATTCTGGTCTTATTTATACCCAGTTTAAGAAACTTGGATTTTTAGCTGACTGGAAAAGAAGCGTTTTTACACTGGATAAACAAGTTATAGCATATGTGAGTGACACTTTTAAACAAATGGTGACGGAAGGCTTAGTCTATCGTGATAACTACATCGTTAATTATTGTACGTATTGTGGGACATCATTGGCAGAGTTGGAAGTTAAGCATATCGAACGGAAAGACCCGCTTTATTATTTGAAATATGGACCGTTTGTATTAGCGACCGTACGGCCTGAGACTAAATTTGGTGATACTGCGGTTGCTGTACATCCTAAAGATAAGCGTTACAGACAATGGATAAATAAAGATATCGAAGTTGAAGGATTGTTGGGTAAATTCAAAGTCAAAGTCATCGCTGATTCAGTCGTCGATCCTACGTTTGGTACTGGAGTTGTCAAAATTACTCCAGCCCACGATCCAAATGATTTTGAAACAGGAAAAAGACACGATCTTGAAATAAAAAAAGTAATTAATATTGACGGCAGGCTCAATGAACTTGCAGGGCCTTATGCTGGACTTAAAGTAAAGGTTGCTCGTCAGAAAATCATAGAAGATTTGCAAAAAAAAGGTCTGATTGAAAAAATTGATGAGAATTATGAACATTCAGTCACGGTTTGTTATAAATGCGGGAGAGATCTTGAACCGACGATTATTCCTAATTGGTTTATAAAAGTAGATCTACTAAAAAAACCGGTCATTGATGCGATATTGGAGGGCAAAGTTCGATTTATCCCAAAAAAGTATAAAAAACAAATGCTCAGTTGGTTGGAAGTAATGCATGATTGGCCTATCAGCAGACAGATAGTCTGGGGAATACGAATCCCGGTTTGGTATAAAGTTGACAAAAATGCAAAAAATATTAATGTTTGGTGGTTGGATAAAAACAAAAAATTGAATTATGGTGATATTAGTAAATTCTTGAAAAACGGCATTACTCTTAAAGAGATAACTTCTGGTCTTCAACAAGTTTCAGCAGAAACAGGATCAAAACAGCCTTCATTTGTAATATCAAACGAATGTCCGGGTGATGATTATTTGCCGGAAACAAACACTTTTGATACTTGGTTTTCTTCCGGTCAGTGGCCACTGGTAACCCTGAAAAAAGAGGAATATAAAGACAGATTTCCTACTGATTTTATGGGAACGTTGTCTGACATTCTTAAATTCTGGATATCTCGCATGATTATGTTTTCTTTGTATTTAAAAAAGACGGTACCATTTAAAGACGTTTATTTATGGTCGATGGTTGCAGATAGCAAAGGTGTAAAAATGAGTAAGAGCAAAGGAAACGTCGTCAATCCGATTGATATGGTTAATAAATACGGTGCTGATGCGTTTCGAGCGTCACTTTTATTTGGAATTGGTGAAGGAGGCACGGTAAATTTGAGCGAAGATAAAGTCAGGGCGATGAGAAATTTTACCAATAAGATATGGAATATAGGGCGATTCATCTATATGAATCGAAGTCAAAGTTCAAAAGTCATAAGTCAAAATTTGGACCTTAAAACTAAGAAAACTACTGATGAAATGGAAACAGAATTTGGCATTTTAAGAAAAAAAATAATTAAATATATGAACTCGTATAAATTTTCCGCTGCGTTTGGCGATCTTTATGAATTCATATGGCATCGGTTTGCTGATTTTTATATCGAGCAATTGAAGGAAGCAGTAACAACGGGCGATAATCAAACACTCGAGACATTAGAAAAAGTATATTTGAATATGTTAATTATGATTCATCCGTTTATGCCATATGTCACCGAATCGATATGGCAAATCTTTAATGGAAGCAGTAGTTCAATATTGGAGTCGAAAATCAATGTTTCTTAATATATAATACATTCATTATGCCAAAGCGAACATATCAACCAAAAAAGTTAAAGCGTCTACGTAAGCACGGTTTTCTCAAACGTAATCGAAGTAAGTCGGGAAGACAGGTCTTAAAAAGACGGCGATTAAAGGGAAGAAAGAGGTTGACAGTCTAAACTTATGGGAGAATTATTTACCCTCATTTTTAAAAATCCAACAATAAATTTGTTGGTATTCTTTTACCAATTTTTGAACACTCTTCATATTCCTGGCGCATTTGGGTTCTCAATTATTTTATTAACTGTCAGTATTAGGGTAATCTTACATCCTTTTTTTAAGCAACAAATCGATCTCTCTTACAAAATGAATAAAGCAAAACCCCATCTGGATGAAATTCAAAAAAAACATAAGGATGATAAGAAAAAACTTCAGGAAGAACAGATGAAGCTTTATAAAGAAATGGGAATTAATCCGGCCTCAGGGTGCTTGTTTGCGATTGTTCAAATACCGGTTTTTATCGCACTTTATCAGGTTCTTTATTCATTTTTCGAAAAGGGAAAAATGTCCGAGACAATATTACAAATAAATAAAGCGTTATATTTTCCGGCGATGAAGATCCATAGTATTGATACAGGTTTTTTTGGACTAAATTTAGCGGCAACACCGGCAATGTTTTCTAAATATGGCTATTATTATTTGTTAATTCCGGTAATAACCGCGATATTACAATACTATCAAATCGCTCTATCTACACCACAGCAAAAGCCTGCTGCCAATAAAGAAAAAAAAGGCGGAGAAGATATGCAGCAAGTCATGTCATCACAAATGAAATTAATATTTCCTGTAATGATCGGATATTTTTCATATACATTACCAGTTGGTTTGTCCGTATATTGGAATATATTTTCAATTTTTAGCATTTGGCAGTATAAAAATAAAAAATCATAGTTTTACAGGTAGCTAGCTACTGGTGGTCAATCCCGGGATTTGACACCATTGATTAAAGATAAAATCCCGGGATTGATATACATGGATAAAAAGAAGATAATAAAAGAGAAAGTTACAGACATTTTAAATTGTTTAAGTTTTAACCCGGATATTTCTGTTGAAGAGGTAGATAATGTATATCAAGTGACATTAAAGACTGAAAGTGAAGCATCGTTACTTATCGGTCGATATGGTGAAACTTTGAGCTCGTTGCAGCGCGTCATGGAGGCAATTTTATATAAAAGTTTTGGTGAACTTGTGCCAATATTAGTCAATGTTAATGACTATCGTGAAAAACAAAAAGAACGTATTGAAAATATTGCCAAAAATATTGCAGATAGAACTATTGCCCAGAAAAAAATATCATCTTTGTCATCATTTTCTTCATTTGAGCGCAAACTGATTCATGAATATGTCTCCAAAAACTTTCCGGAGTTAGAAAGTTTTTCAGAAGGGGTAGGAAGAGATAGAAAAATTTTCATTAAACTAAAGGGTGAGGAAGAAATACACGAGTGACTAAATAGAGAATAGATCTTACTACGCTGCTTTTTCAATTACTTTGATGATTATAATCACTTGACATAAAAAATATCATTTGTGTATTGTTTAGATATGCGCCAGAATTTTTCTGGCAAAAATGTGAGAGGTAACTTTATATATAAAAGATTAGGACAACAACTTTTATCCAACCGTAAAAAACGGGGTTTATCTCAGGAAGAACTATCTACACTATCTCACGTTGACCGGACCTTTATTGGTCGAATTGAACAAGGAAGAGCTAATCCATCATTTAAGACAGTCTGCAAGATCTCCAGAGTATTGAAAGTACGGATGGTAGAGCTACTTAAGGGATTTTAATATGGACGTGGGAAGTGTGATGTAGGATGTTTGATAATGAAGTAGGATGTGAGAATTATATCTCACTTCAATATATCAATAAACCAATATTTTATCTTCCAGCTTCATACCTCTCATATCACACCTCAAAAATGAATAAATCAAGGGGGGGTTAATTTTGTATAATGATTTTAACCATGAGTTTGAAGAAGGTATTGTTAACTGTTTTAATGATGTCAATTATTCCTTTTATTATTATTTATGATTCATTATTTTATCTTATGACTCGACCGTCTTGTTTAAATTGTGGTAATCTCATTGAATTTTTGCGTAATTCTTCATTGACTGTACTTATGATAAGTAGCGTTGGTTATAAATTAAGTGGAAAAAAGCAATGAGTGAACCAGAACTCCCGCCAAGAAAATTTGATATCTCCCCGGAGGTATTTAAAGGTCAGACCGTACAAGCTTTCGAAACTGCAAAGGCTGGCGGTTTAGAGGCACTGAAAATAAAATTTATGGAAATCTGGGGACAGGCCCAAATTGCTTTGAGGAAAATTAAAGATAGGATAACCAGAAAGAAATCAGGTCAAGATAAAGATGCATTGATCAAACCGCTAGAAGGAAGATTAGACGAAACCGATAGTGAAAAGCATAACGTTTTATTAACCAAAATTCACGTTGCCGAAGCATTAAAAGCCTATAAGCAAAATCCGGCTCTTATACCGGTGGATGAGTCGGAGACAGGAGGTTTAATCTTAAGAAAATTAACATCAGCAATTGATAATCCTGACACTTTAAGTGATTCGGTCACCCCGTATTTATATAAATTAATGTATAGGTCGATAAATGAATCAATAAGTAATCCATTGACAATTCTTGATGAGGAAGAGTTTAAACACTTAAGAGAATTAAATACTGATATTTCCCAAAAAATAATTGGAGTTGTAGCATCATCTGCTCAGGAGAAGGGTATTGCTCAATCCGAGATAGTTGCATGGCTTTCAAGATTGGTTGATACACCGGCCGCCGTTGCCCAACCAGAACAATTGCAGCAAGCAAATCCACAAGAATTAAGCGCTAGAGCGGTAAGTGAAAAAGATATTGATCCACGAATGGGAGTTTTGGACGATGAAACAAGATCAGGTCTTACATATGATTGGCGAAGAATATGGACACGCTTTCCGGAAAAAAGCGATACAGAGTTACTTATGGGATTAAGTACCCCGGAGAAGCTTAACAAATATTTAGGAATGATGCTCGACGACGAAATGAAAAAAAGGGGTTTAAACACAACGGATTATGATGCACTGCCCGATCCTATGAAGGATAAATTAGGAGCAGAAATAAGTGAAGAATTTTCTAAAAGAGTCAAAATTATAATGGGTAAGTTGTTCCGAAAAGTTGATGAATCTTCTCCAGATGAGTTTTGGGAAGAAGTATCGCGTCAAGGTTCAATATGGGAAAATGTTGATTCACTCTCGCAAGCAATTCTTACGCAGATTGAAAATTTGAGATTTGTGAAATACAGCCAGGATAGTTATATTAATAAAATTAATTTTTTTATTCCATCACCCCTGGAGGAAGATGTTCTGACACCGGCTAAAACAAAGTGGGAGCATAAAGATGGCAAAAAAGGAGAATCAGAAATCGTCAGGCGATTTCGAACTCCATTTTATAATAATCACAGAACTGAAGATTTTAGTAAGTTTTTCTATGCTGTCGGCAATAGTACTAAGGATGAAATTGGCGTCAGAAAATTTCTTCACAATGCCACTGCGCTTTTTTATCAACCGGAGCCGGAAAAAGGTGGATATTACCGGCAACTGGAGATGTATGCAGAACATTTCATGCCCGGCTCATCAGTAGATATGATTGCACAACTACCAGATGCGGACGTTGTCTATTCAGCCAGTCAGCTAGAAGATAAACTTCTTGAAGCGGATTTTGCCAAATTTAATTGGGTTCATCAACCGACGTTATCGACGCTTGATCCGGAGCTTAAAATGACCGAGAGAAACCAAGCAACTCTTGATTATTTAAAAAGAATTTATCCGGATTTAGATCCGGAATCAGATTGGAGACAGAGACGGGCATTGATTATGGGAGTAGGTGATAATCATAGTATTGGACTTAAAGCCATAGAGCATGGCGCTCGAGCTGATCCAACCATGATGTCAGAATTTGGCACAGGCAGAGATGTGGTTTCATATGATAAGAAAGATCATAAGCCTTTCATGGCTCTAAATCCATTTAGTCATTATGGTATTAGATACTCGACCGATAGATCAACCTTTGGCAATCTGCTTTTTTTACCAGTAAAAGGAAAAATTGTTGAGTCGAGCTATGGCATTTGGGATCATAATCAAGCAATGAAAGAGATGAAAAAAAATATGAACTCATTTATCACCGGTCGAGACATCGAGTTGGAGGAATCGAAATGTTTAGTCGATTTTACTAATATAGGTAAAACCGGAAGCGTCTTTACTCGTGGAGGTTGGAGGAAATATCATGCCTACGAAGCCTATATGGACGGGAAAGGCGATCGACACAATATCGTCAATTCATGGAAGAATTTGGAGAATATCGGCGTTGAAGTCCTAGATGACTTTGTTAATAGAATAGGTACTTACAATTCTGAGTTTTATAAATCGGAAGGAAAGGATCAGCGTCGACAACTAGTCGACCATGTTTTTACAAAATATTTTAAAGATTCGGATAAATCAGTCGATGATATATTTAATCAACTTGAGAAAAGTGAAGATCTGGAAAAAACTTATAGAACGTTTCTTTTTCAAGGTATGACTAGGGCGATAAAACAGCGTATCCCGACTAAATTCATTCGTTATGAGAAAAATAGAGAAGTAAAAGGAAGGCAAAGGGGATATGAATTGGTTAGAAAAGAATCAGGGCTTGAACTCGAACCATATCATCAAGCAGTCCGCGATTTAGTGGCTGCAGAGGTGTATGAAAGACAAGCTGCGACAAAACAAATAAATAAAGCAATTAAGAATAAACGGGATCAAAACGGTCAATTAAGTTTAGCTGCGGCAAGGAGACTTCATGAAGATGTAATAGAATACGAGCTGACTCCAAAGAAAATACAAGAACATTTGAGCAAAATGAAAGTCGATCAAACAAGAATAAATAATGCCCTAAATGTTTATAAAGGAATCGATACATGGGCAGATAGTAAATATCTTGATAAATTTGCTAATACGTATGAAAATCGTGATTTTCCGTATGCAATCGCTGTTGAGGAGCTGGAGCGGACATTGATTTCACATTCTGCCGCAGGCGAGAGAGCTCCGGCGAGAGCATTCATGGATATAGCCAATATTCAAGAAAAGGTAACCGATGTCTTCGCCGACTATTGGGAGAAATTAAATGAAATAGCTGCAAATGGGAAACAAGATTTCACGCCTTTAGTTCACGATTTGCACGTCGCTAAATCTCAACTGGAGATTGATATAGATCCTCATTATGCGGAGGAATTTGTTCATCATATGGCTGCGGTAACAATGTCATATTTTAAAAAAGACACGGTTGCTAGGAATTGGTTAACCAAACCATTTACTTATAACAGGAAAAATTCTTTGGCAGCTGAATTTGCCGGAACCGGTCGCGGAGTCTGGGAATGGGGGGTAAAAGATTGTGATCAATTTATTTATACCTTAGAATCGTTAAATATTTTACCCAAAGATCCATTTGAAGCCGGAGTCCCACCAAAATATAAAATGGAGCAGATAAAAGTACCTATACCTCTTACAAAAAAACAAATTCCAACACCGTTTAAGCATAATGTTCGACAGCCTGATCGTGAATGGACCGGTAAAAAACTTAGAAATGAATTTGGAGCAAGTCAGAAACATATAATCATTGAGACGTTGCAATATTATGTACCGATTGCACTTGTTTACATAATGTGGCAATATTCGTTAAAGGCTATGGAAGATGCCTCTGGTGATGAGGATTAAAAATATATAATAATATTATGGTAAAGAAATTATTATTTGTAATAATCTTTATATTTTTTTACCATCAATTTTCTGAGCAAAGCTTTGCATCAAGTAAAGCATACCAATGTTTACAAAAAAATGAAAGATGTGACAATTCAATTCGGGGAGCAATTTTACATTGTTGTTCTGGTCCAGATGGATGTATTAAAGATCCATATTCTCCATATAGCTACTGTGATTTGGAGATTAAAAAACTTAAGAGTGGAGATATGTGTCAATCTTCCAGGATACCAGCTTCTTTCCCTCCATGTGAAAGTGGAAATTGTGTTAAGGAT